>JACQWQ010000016.1 GCA_016209205.1 Chloroflexota bacterium | reverse complement strand
GATTTGCCGCTTGTGCTCTTGCTGCTGATGGGCTTGGTCGGCGTCGCGGTTTCGGTTGATAGCGCTTTGAGCGCGCGCATCTATGGTGAACTGTTGGGCGGCGTCGCGTTGTACTATGGGATTGTGAATGGACTGCCGGCCGCGCGGCTTGGGCGAGGGGTTTGGTTTTTCTTGCTGTTGGGCGCAGCGATGGGCTTGGTCGGATGGTTAGGGATGCGTTATTTGGAAAAATTTTTGCCGATTCCTTTTATGTATGAATACATGCCCCGACTCGAATTTCCTTTTTTGAATTCGAGCGGCTTTACCGCAAATCTAGTCGCGGGGGCGGTTGCGCCCGCTTTGCCGATCGCGTTCGCATGGGCCTGGACTCTATCGCGACGGCAGCGTGGACTTGTTTTGGCGTTCGCCGTGTTTTTTTCGAGCATCGTCGTGTTGACGCAATCGCGCGGCGCGATACTTGGCCTCCTCGTCGCAGGCGCAATCCTTTTGCTTTGGCGTGCGCCGCGTTTGATTTGGCTGGCTGCTGCGGCCGCCCTGCTTGGTGTGGCAGCGGTGTTTTGGCTTGGACCGGCGAATGTGACAGAGGTTCTCTTGGTCAGCGATTCGACCAACACCGCCGCGAGTCGTTTCGAAGTGTGGAGTCGCGCGCTGTATATCTGGCAAGATTTTCCCTTCACCGGCATCGGCTTGGGGCCCTTTGCGCAAAGCGTGCCGCTGCTGTATCCGCTTTTTCTGAACGACCCTGCCGTGCCGATTCCCCACGCACACAATATCTATCTGCAAATGGGTGTGGACTATGGACTGCCGGGTTTGGTCGCATTCATTGGATTGGTGACGACAACGCTGTGTATAGCGGTGTCGAATGTTTTGCGCACGCGCGGCGCACGCACCGGATGGCTGGCGATTGGTTTGCTCGCGGGGTACAGCGTGTATCTGGTGCACGGATTGTTGGATGCGGTCACGACCAATTCCAAAGTTGCAGTAATCATCTGGTTTCTGATTGGCTTGAGCATTGTATTGTCCCGCGCGGTGGACGAGGGCCGCGAACTTACCGCATAAAATATGTCTCGCCCATTGATGGAATCCCTGACGAACGACGCATCCGCTGACAAACTATCGCGCAATGCATGGCTTTCGCTCTTGGTCGGCGCGGTGGTAAGCGTGCTGGCGCTGTTCCTCGTTGTGCGTAGCGTGGATGGGAACGCGGTGGCGCGCGCACTGGCGGCGAGTCATTTAGGCTGGCTCGCGCTGGCGTTTTTCACGCAAACGCTTGCTACGTTGGCTCTCGTGCGCCGCTGGCAAATTTTGCTCCGCCCGTACCCCACCCATTTTCTCAAACTCACGCAAATCTATTTCATCGCGCATCTTTTGAATACAATCCTGCCCGCGAAACTCGGCATCGTCGCCCGCGTGCTGCTTCCGTCGGAATCCGAAGGGCTAAATCCCGGATTTGTGATCGGCTCGATTGCGATTGAAAAAGTGGTGGACACGCTGTTGATGCTTGTCCTTCTCGTCGTCCTTGCCCCGTTCATGCCGCTTCCCGAATGGCTGCGTGATTCGCTGGTTGCGAGCGTTTTGCTCGTGCTCGTCGGCTTGATCGCGCTGGCGAGCGTGCGCCGCCTCCGTGCGCCGCTCCTATCCGCGCTGGCACACATCGAAACGCGTCTCTTTGGCGCGCCCTCTCCGCCCTCTCCGCCCTCTCCGCCCTCTCCGCCCTCTTCGCCCTCTCCGCTCTCTCCGCTCTCTCCGCCCTCTTCGCCCTCTCCGCCCTCTCCGCCCTCTCCGCCCTCTTCTTTACGCCTAATCGCGCTCGTGAGCGCAATGCTGGAAAGCCTCGCGCAGTTGACGCAGCGCCGCGAGGCATTTGCCGTGTTCGTGTGGACGCTGCTGATGTGGTCCACCGGCATCGTGGTGAATCAAATGCTTCTCATCGCGTTGGATCTTCCGGTGGATTGGAGCGCGGCGTGGTTTTTGCTGGTCGTGTTGCAGCTCGGGACACGCGTGCCCGCCTTACCCGCGAATCTCGGCGTCTTTCATTATCTGGTGATTCTCGCGCTCGGGGTGTACGGTGTGGATGCCAGCGCCGCGCTCGCGTATGCGCTGCTGCTGCACTTGATCGTTTTTATTTTGCCTGCGTTGATTGGCGCGGCGTGCGCGCTGCCGGTGAGCGCGCAGTTGGTGCGCCTCGTGTCGAATGGGTTGCCGCGTCCGGTGAAAGGCGAACATGCTGCGCAATGAATTGATCGTGTGTTTCTCGACGGTAAGCTGGGATTTTTTGTGGCAGCGGCATCACGAAGTGATGACGCGTTTCGCGCGCGCAGGCAATCGCGTGTTGTTTGTGGACCCGATTGGCGTGCGGATGGTGCAGTGGCGTGATGCGCACCGCATTGTCGCGCGTTTGCAAAATCGCCGCCGCGCGGGAAAACGCGGCATTCGTCAGGTGATCCCGAATGTGTGGGTCATGGACCCGCTCGTGAACCCGCTGCAAGAAATCGAATTCGTGCACCGGCGTAATGTGACCGCGCTGACGCGTCAAGTGCAAAACGCCATCGCACAGTTGGGCGGCGGCAAACCGATTCTCTGGACGTACGCACCGACGCGCCTGGCGTATGATGTCATCGCGCGCCTTGCCCACAAACTGGTCGTCTATGAATGTGTGGATGCCATGACCGCGAATCCGAAAGGCGTGCTCCGCTCGCTTGCCGCGTCTGAAGAAAAATTGTCGCGCGGCGCGGATGTGGTGCTCGTCACATCGCGCGCCTTGTTGGAGCGGCATCTGCCGCTCAATCCATCCACGTATTACGTGCCGCACGGCGTCGAATACGACCTCTTTGCCGACGATACTGCGCCGGAACCGGCGACGCTCGCTGCCATCCCGCACCCGCGTCTCGCATTCTTTGGCAGCATTGACGAACGGGTAGATTTTGAACTCTTGGCGCGCTTGGCGCAGCAGCATCCCGCGTGGCATATCGTTCTGCTCGGACTAGCGCGCGTGTCCATTGCCGCGCTGCAAAAATTTCCCAATATCCATTTTCTGGGACTCGTCGCGCATAAGCAAGTGCCCGCATACTTGCACGCCATGGATGTGCTGCTCATGCCCTATCTGCCCATCGAATTTTCGCAATATCTGAATCCGCTCAAACTGCAAGAATGTTTTGCCGTCGGGAAACCGACGGTTGTGTACGCGCTGCCCGCCTTTGAAGAATATCGCAGCGTGCTGCGGATCGCGGCAACGGCGGACGAGTACGAAGCATTGGTCCAAGATGCCTTGCGCGAGCCAAAAAATGCGCCGCAAATCGAGCAACGGCGCGCCTGCGCGTGTGCCAATACCTGGGACGCGCGTTTTGCCGAAATCAACGCGCGAGTGCAAGCGCATTTGCTTTGATGCCGCACATTTCAACTCGGATGAAAAGTGACGTGGCTGGCTTTCCCCGTCACCCGTCACCCGTCACCCGTCACCTTTCAATGCGCGTCGCAATCGTCCACGACTATTTTTGTAATCTCGGCGGCTCGGACACGGTCGCGCGGGCGCTGTACGATTTGTTTCCGCAGGCGCGCCTTTTTACGTTACTGGTCTATGCGCGCAACCGGCAGCACGATCTTTTGCGCGATGTCCCGCTGCAAACTTCGTTCTTGCAAAAACTGCCGTTGGCGCAGCGGACGCACCAACCCTTCCTGCCGTTGATGCCTTTGGCGATCGAATCGCTCGATCTGCGCGGATATGATCTGGTGTTGTCGAGCAGTCACACGGTGGCGCATGGGGTAATTCCGCGACCGGACGCGCTGCACATTTGTTATTGCTACACGCCGATGCGGTACGCCTGGGACATGGAGCAGCAGTATCTGACAGAATTGCCCGCGCCCGTGCGCCCGCTAATGCGTTGGACAATGCACCGGCTGCGGCAATGGGATGTCACCGCTGCCGCGCGCGTAGATCATTTTGTCGCAGACTCGCATTTTGTCGCGCGGCGCATTGAAAAATACTACCGGCGTTACGCGACCGTCATCCCGCCGCCGGTGGACACGGACTTTTATACTCCGCAAGACACGCCGCGCCAAGATTTTTATTTGGTCGCGGGACGCTTGACTGGATATAAACGCGTAGATTTGGTGGTGGACGCGTTTCGGCATATCCAGAAAAAACTCGTCGTCGTAGGCGCTGGTCCCGAGTTGAAACGTTTACAGCGCGCGGCGGGTGCGAACGTTACATTTCTCGGCGCGACGTCGCGGGAGGTATTGCGCGAACATTTTGCGCAATGCCGCGCGCTCTTGTTTCCCGGGCTGGAAGATTTTGGGATTGTGCTGGTCGAAGCGCAGGCGATGGGCTGTCCGGTGATCGCTTACGGCGCAGGCGGTGTTCTCGACATCGTACGCGATGGTGAAACCGGGGTCTTGTTCGAGGCGCAGACCGTTGACGCGGTGTGCAACGCGGTTGCGCGCTTTGAGCAGATGACATTCGATCCGGCACACTTGCGCGCTAACGCGCTCGCGTTTTCGCAGGATCACTTTCGAACGCGGATGCTCGAGTTTATTCAGGACAAATGGGATGAATTTCATCGCACTTGATACACCGCGCGGGCGGTGGCGCGGAGTGGGCTTGTGGCTCGGCGATGTGCTCGCCGCGCTCGCGGCGATGGCGCTCGCCGATGTGGCGCGGCGGACGCTGCCCCTGGGCGCATTCCCCGACCGGGTGTATGTGACATGGGAGGTGCTGCTGCTGGTCGCGTTGATCTGGTCGCTCGTTTTTTATTTTTGGGGCGCTTATGCGCGGCGCAACCGCGACGAAGCGCGCGTCGAAGCGCGCACGGTATTTTTGGCCGTGACCTTTTCTTTGTTCACGCTGGCGGCGTCGTTTTATTTTGCCAAGATCGAAGATTTTTCGCGCGTGCTGTATGTGTATTTTTATGCGTTGGATTTGGCATTCACTTGGCTGTGGCGACTGGGGATGCGCGCCTTGCGCGCGCGCCGTGCGGGGCTGACGGCGGACACGCGACGCGCGTTGATTATCGGGACGGATGCCACCGCCCAAGAACTCGCAGCACAAATTGTGCATTGGCAAGGTTACACACTCGTCGGGTTTATCGCTGAGGGGAATGAATTCAACACGGGCTGCCGGTCATTACACTGCGGGAACCGGCGATTACGGGTGTAAACAGTGTTTTGAAACGCGCGCTCGACGTGGCGGTCGCGGTCGCGGGTCTGATGCTTTGTGGACCCTTGATGCTGGTGATTGCGGTGCTCATCCGGCGCGATTCGCCCGGGCCGATTTTGTTTACGCAGGCACGCGCAGGGCAGTACGGCAGACCGTTTCGGATGTACAAATTCCGTTCGATGGTGGCAGATGCTGAAGCGCGGTTGGATGAATTGATTCAGGTGGAGGCGTTGGCGGAACCGCGTTACAAAATTCGCAACGATCCGCGTGTGACGCGCGTTGGTGCATGGCTGCGACGGACTTCATTGGACGAATTGCCGCAATTACTCAATGTCTTGTCCGGTTCCATGTCGCTCGTTGGTCCGCGCCCCGAAGCGATGCGCATCGCCACGCGCTATTCGTCTGCGCAGCGTCAACGTCTGCTCGTAAAACCCGGACTGACCGGCACAATGCAAATCAGCGGGCGCGGTGATCTTTCGTTCGAAGAGCGGATGAAACTGGAATTGGATTATATTGAGAATTATTCCATCTGGCGCGATATAATGATTTTGATCAAAACGGTTCCGGTGGTGTTGAGTGGTAAAGGCGCGTATTGAAGGCCCAGCTCACCGACGCAAAAATTGTGGGTCGCTCCAATCCCAGATGCGCTGCGGCGCGCGGTCAATATCAATGGGCGTGTAATTCCATGCCATGCACGCCATACTCGTGGCGCAGTGAAAATGGATAGCAAAACTGGTCGTAGCAAGAACGACAAGCCCCGCTGCGGCAAGCACGCGCCACGTTTTGGACAGCGCGGGCAGCCATGCCAAAACTGGAATTAGAAAATAGATGAGATAGGGCAGCATGTCCGTATACAGACGCGGGCCAATTGCCCATCCGGCTACCCATCCTCGCGCCCAATGGTTGACGGATGCGATAATGAAACTGTGTAAGACAAGGATGACCGCTAGCGCCAGCGCGAGCGCGCGGTGCGAACGATCTTGCAACGCCAGTACGAGTCCTCCGATACTCAAGAGTACGATTGGGGAAAAGATCAAGAGACCACGCGAGGGGCTGACGAGATTTGCGGCGAGCGGTTCCATAATGGCGGGCGTAATGGTCAAGCCCTGCGGATGAAAGTACGGCGGCAACCAATTTTGATAAACGGTACTGTTATATAGAAAAAAGGGCAGCAAGATCAGCGCGCCCAAGAGCGTATAGGGAATGATTGCGCGACGATGGCGCACGAGGACATAAAGTGATAGAATGACGAGTGAGATGCTGTTGGTCGGGCGAATGATGTATGCCAACGCCAGCGGCAGCGCGGCAAAAGGAATCCAACGTGGCTGCGCCTCTGCCCGCAAAAGGATGTAAAACGCGAGCGCGAGCATCAACATCGAGGGGCCGTGCGCCCACAACCCACGACTCGCCGTCGTCCACGCGGAGGTGCAAAAGGCAAAAATAAACACGACGACAAGTGCGCGAGGGACAGCCAAAAAATGGCGCGCGATGCCATACATGACTACAACGGTCAACGCGGCAAAAGTGGAAGCAAACACACGTTCCATCAGATTCAACGGCAGCCACGGGTCGAACGCGACGGGTCCGTGGGTCAGGAAATACTTGCCGAGATCAAAGCGCGCGAGTCCCGCCGCCAAATCGGCAGCGGCGAGCATGGGTGTCGTCAACAAGGACGTACCCAGCGGGAAATAATAGTACGTATGATTGCCCACGCGCTCGAGGTGGTAATCATTGGGCGCAGAGAAAATCGCCTGGTATTCGTCGAGGTCAATGTTGCCTTCGCGCAGAATGCTCATCGAAGTGTGCAACACCCACGCCGAATCGAGCACTGTCGTCACAGGCGAGAACACGTAAACCGTTAACACGATGCCAAAAATCAACGCAGCAATTGTTCTGTCGCGCGCAGCGAGAATTCGTGCAAGTGGGACACACGGTGTATTTATGATCATCAGAGTGTCTGCGAAAAACAACGCTATTCTAGCATAAACAAAGGAGTATTTAGAAATGTATAATGAAGAGCATGAGGCAACTGGGCGGAAGATGTTCAAGTCTTCCCACATCGGGACGTGTGATGATATATCGTATATGAGGGCATTGGTGAAGGTTGCTCACCCAGGACCCCCATATCACGAAAGCATACCGAATCGCATGTACATGCCCGACCCTGGGAGACCTGTCCTTTGGCAAGCAAGCGACCTTTATCCTGGACATGTCTATACCCAACAACAATACGCGAATGTGCTTGATCAGCCCCATTTTCGGAACTGGTGGGTCATGGGCAACGAGCAGGACTTGCCCTTTGGTAGTACACCAGCTGCCACACCCACCGAATTTCGAGATGCCGTGATTCAAAATATGCGGGAGGCTTTGTCAGTAATTCCGGGAACAATCAACGGCGTAGATGAGGTAGTAAGCACCTTTAAGCGTCGGTTCTTTTTGTCTGGCGGCAGTCGCCACGGACCCGATTCTGATTGGACCCGCCAAATGCTGCTAGCATTCCAAGAGAACAGTTACACGCAGAGCTATCTAGCCTACTTTGACAGTCTTGCTGTCAACTACTACAACACACCAACCATAAGCGCGCCTGACCTCCTGACATGGCTGCGCGGCGTGCACGACATTCTAACGCTAGTAGGACTCAACAATTGGACTGTTTTCCTGAAGGAGGTTGGAGTCCCTATTAGTAGTCCCTACGGTTCAACGGAGAGAAGCGCAGCACAGGGAGAGGCAGTGGACTTCATTGAGGACTACTTTACGCGCGTCACCTCTCAAAAGCAACAGGGACGTCTTGGGTGGCTGGAAGGTACCGGTTGGTTCGCTGCGACGGACATGGGCGCTCTTGGTATGTATTACGCGCCGCTCTATCGCGACAGCGGAATCTACACGCGCGCTGGCACTCACTGGCTCAACTATCCCGTGAGAGTCGGATAATGTTAAATAAAACTCTATCTATGGGTTCGTGAATGAACCCATGAATGCACCTTGACAAGCGAGCCGTTCCGGGAACACACTGGTGTATCTCGCACCAAAAAGGAGTGTTCCCATGAACGGCCTCACCAACTATATCACCGAACGAGCGTGGACGGATATTGTCACCACGTGGTTTGTACTGGTGGACGATGCCTACCAGCGCCTTATTGCTAAACGCGGGCAACCCCTTCGCATGAACGGCGCAGCCCCTGTCTTCACCGATAGCGAAGTCATTACCGTTTCGCTCATTCTTGAAACCTTCTTTCAAGGGCATGAAGAAGTCGGCTATTGTTTCGTACGGCAGTATATGTCCGACCTTTTTCCACGTCTGCTGGATTTGGACCGGTTCAATCAACGCCGTCGCGAACTGATTGCGGTCATCGAAGCGTTACGCCGCGACTTTCGCGATCAGAAATTGGATCGCACCGACCCCGTACGGCTCGTGGATAGTGCCCCGATTACGCTGATGACCTATGCGCGCGGGGCACGCTGTGTCAGTGTCGTCGGCGCCAAGTATTTTGGCGTCGTGAGCAGCAAAAAGTCCAAGCTGTTCGGTTTACGCTTGCACACCACCGTGACGACCGAGCAACTGATTGACGAATGGCTCTTGGCACCCGCCGCATTTACGGATGGGCAAGTGGTCGAAGCCTTGGTCCAAGACCAAACCGATTTGGTCTTGGTGGGGGACAAGGGCTACACCGATGCCGCGTTAGAAACGCGCTTGTGGCAAACGCGCCGCATTCAGCGGCTACCCTTGCGCCGGGTCAATCAGAAACAACAATGGTCGAAAGAAATCCGGCAGATTCTCGGACGGATTCGCCAGCGCATCGAAACCGTGTTCAGTGTTGTCAGTACGGTCTTTAATCTGGAACGCCCGCACGGGCGCAGTTTGGCTGGGCACGTTGTGCGTGTCGCCACCATCATTTTGGCACATACGTTGAGTTTCTTCATGTAGCAGCGGTGTCAGAGCGTAACGCTGGGATTGTGCGTAGTGCGAATTCGTACTGCGCGGGTTGGGTGTTGCCTGCGCTCGGCACTTCACAATCTCCTACAACAACCCATAGATAGAGTATAAAGTAACCAGTAGAGTAGCGATAGGCAACCGCACGTCAATTTGTGATACCTTTGAGTTCATTTATGATGCGGTCAATCTCGTTCTATGAAAGAGGTCATTGTTGCTGTCCCGTCCCAATCCGCAAAAGCGTTGACATGGGAACAGCCACGGCGAAACATTCGCTATCCGCCCATCTTGCTCTCCGTATTTACTTTTGTCCTCGGTCTAATCTATCTCGCCGTCATTCCCTCTTGGGCTGGACCCGACGAGCCGCGTCATTATGAATATGTGCGGCTCTTGAATGACAAGAATCGCTTGGTCAGCTGGAGCGATGTAGACGCGGGTGTAATGCGCGAAATTATTCGCTCCATGGACGACGTCAATTATTGGAAATGGGGCGTCAGTCTGTGGCGGCGCAGCACGCCCGGCGAATTGCCGACTGATTTTGGTCAAATCTATCGCACGGCGCATCAACTGCACCAGCCGCCGCTTGCCTACTTGCTCTATCTCGTTCCTTTCAAATTGGTCGCGCAGTCGAGTGTCGCCGCGCAGTTGTACGCGATGCGGCTGCTTTCGATTTTGCTCAATGTCGTCGTCGTGTTGGCTGCCTATGTGACCGGACGTGAACTCTTTCGGGATGACCCGAGCATGGCGCTCGCGCTGCCGGTGTTTGTGATGTTGCTGCCGCAGCACCTCTTTTTGCACAGCATCGTAATGAATGATCATCTGGCAGAAGCGGCGCTGGCATGGATGTTTGCCCTCATAGTACGCACATTTCGTCTGGGTCTGGCGCTGCCGCGCGCACTCGGCAGCATGCTGTGTTTGGCGATTGGTTTAGCGGCGAAACGTACCGCACTGTATGGCGTACCGATTCTTGTGTTTGCGTTTCTGGTCTATATATGGATCCATTGGGGAAGGGGACGTTTGACGAGCACGCAAAGGAGCTCGCGCCTTGCGTTGACATTGATTGGCGCGTCTCTCACACTGGTCGTTTTTTCTTATGTCTGGCAGTGGATTAGCGCGAACGATCCACAACTGCAAGATTATATTGTGCGCTTGTTCCTTTTTTTGCCGACGGAGCAGTTTCCGTTTCAACTCGACGCGCGTGTGATTCAACCTGCTGCTTTTGCTTTGTACGCGAGTTATCTAAAGAATATGTTTATCACGACCTGGGGGCATTTTGGTTGGGTGAATATCACGCTCGGCGTACAGGTGTATTGGGGCTTTGCTGCGCTTGCCGTTGTGTCCCTCGTCGGGCTTGGATTGTTTGCGGTGCGCGATTTCCAAAAATTACACTCCTGGCAACGCGCCACGCTGGTGGTCTTTGCCGTTTCTGGCGTCATTGCAGTCATTACAGTCATTGCACTACAGATTCGTTTGTGGGACGTGGAATGGCCCGGCGGTCCACACGGGCGCTATCTGTTTCCGGTATTAATCCCGCTGGCTACCCCTTTTTTGCTGGGCTTGCGGGCGTTTTTCCCGCGCACACAGTACGGGCTGTGGTTTGGTCTCTTTAGCGGAGGCATGCTCGTTTACAATCTCGTCGCGCTGATTTTTTTTATCATTCCGTTCTACCGCGCCTGAGGCGCGTACGTTACAGTTCTTAAGTCACAAACCTTCGCCATGAAATCGTTTTCGTGGCTGCGCGCACAAGTCGCGAAGATTGAGAGGAAAAACAGGTCGTGAGCCAGAGGGTTTGCCGCCTGGCGAAGGAATTGGACAGTGCAAGGAGTTGCAAAAGGCATGATGACAAATCAAATTTTGGGGCGCGCGGCGCGTCACACGTTTCTGCTGCTCGCGCTAGGGTTATTGGCGGCGCTGTTGAACGCAACTGCACCCGCAAGGGCGATAGCGCTGGAGCAGGGCGGCGCGCCAATGGCGCTGCCGCGTCCCGCTGCGGCGCCATCGGGCGCGGCGGCGATTTTTGGGCTTGACGATGGCGGCGCGATCTATCCAAACCAAGCGGCGTTGACGCTTGCCACGAACACCGGCGCGCGCTGGGTGCGTGTGGCGTTGAATTGGGACACGCTCGAGGCGACACAGGGAGTGTATGATTTTACCACCGCGGATACCGTGCTCAATCCCTTGTTGGCGGCGGGACTCTCGCCCATGGTGTTTTTCACAGGGAATCCTGCATGGGCTGCCAATACACGCTGCGGTCCGGTGGATACGAAGGATCCTAATCTGGTCGCGGCGTTCGCAAATGTGCTGGGCGCGCTTGCCGCGCGTTATCCCGACGTGAAACTTTGGGCGCTCTATAATGAAGTGGATTGGGATACAGATAATCCGACCCATACGAATGGGGGCTGCTTTGGCGCGCGTACAGCCGGCGGCGTGAATACGAACGGCGTCCAGGATGCAAATGAATATGCGATCATGCTCGCCGCAGCGTGGCAGCAAGTCCATGCGGCGAACCCGAATGCGTTGCTGGCAAGCGGCGCGGTCGCATTTGATAATTTCAATACTGCCACCGCCCCGGCAGGGTATCCCGGCGGGGGTGCGGGCGGTGTGTTCAACTATAACTTTACCACCGCTTTGTTCCAATACATGCAAGCCCATCCCTTGCCGAGCGGACAAAAATACATGGACATGGTGTTGTTCAATTACTATGACATCTATGGACGGTATTGGGAAACCCGCGCCAAAGGGCGCGGCGTCCAAGCCAAGGCGGCTGTGCTGCGCCAAAACATGAAAAACGCAGGCATCCCTGTGACCTCCTTGTTCGTTTCGGAAACGGGGGAGGATTCGCAAAATGCGCTGGTGGGTTTGCAGGGTCAAGCGCGTTGTCTGAACCGGACGATGATTCGGGGCGCCGCCGCGAAACTGGAGGGGCTCGTGTGGTGGACCTTTCAAGATTTCCCGGACAGCGCGCCGTGGCCCCAGAATTTGTGGAAATACGGAGTTGTGGACCAGAACCTTCAACCCAAGCCGTCCTACACCGCGTTCAAGACCATCGCGAGCGAGCTCAATGGTTTATCCTACCGCAAGACCTTGAGCAACAAGACCGGCTTTAGCAGTATTGAAGCATACCGCTTTGTCGGGCAAGGCGCCACCAAGATCGTCGTGTGGTCGTCCAGCATCAAGAGTCAATCGAACAAAACGGAATGCGCCTGGACGCGTAATACCAAGCTGGCGACGTTTAAAGCCAAGCGGCTGCGCGTGGTGAGCTACTTGGGCAGCGTTAAATTGATCAAAGACAATAGCAAGGCAGACAAGAACAAGACGGTGGGGCAAATCGCCATCAAAGTTGGGGCGGACCCCCTGATCGTTCAGCTCAATCCATAGCTTTGCTCCGCGTTTCCACCGCTCTGCTTTAGAGTGGATTCCGACTTGATTGGTGGTGAGACCTTCGAGGTTTTTTAGTGCGAGCGTCTCAAATTTCGCGGACTGCTGCGATGGGCGATGTAGGCGATGTGCGATGTAGGCGGCTGGCATACAGCCGACATCGCCTTCATCGCCCATCGCCTTCATCGCCAAAACCTCGAAGGTCTTGCGCTCACAAACGAAATCGGAAACCGCTCAAGTTGAGGATCCACAAGAGCCAGTCGGATATGATTCTATTGACTGGCTCTTGTCGTATGAGAATGAATCAATCTTCTTTTGCTCGACGCCTGCGCGGCGGAATATGGCTCATTGGGGCGCTGCTGGGACTTGCCGCATGTGGAGGCACGGCGCCCTCCGCGGCAGTGCCAAGTTCACCCGATGTGTTCCCCTCGTTGAATAGCAGCTCCAAGGCAAGCGTGCCGCTGGAAACCGATGCTGCGCCAGCACAGCAGCCGACGCCTACTTTGACCAGTACGCCTAACGCAGCGCGTCCCACTAGAGCGACCGCGAGCGCTCCGCCTGCGCCAACTGTCACCATACGCCCGTCCCCCGTGCCCACCAAAGCGACAGGTGTCGCGGTGCCGCCGTATTATTTTGGCGTCAATACCTACGACGAGGTTCTTGAACAAGACCACGTGCGCGCGTTGGCAACGTCGGCTGGGGCGCGGATGGTGCGCGCGATTGTCAAGTGGGACCAGATCGAAAAAACTCAGGGCGAATACGATTGGTCGAGCACCGACGCGATTTTTACAACCTTAACGGAGAGCAATTTCACGCCCTTGGCAATGATCGTGGACAATCCCAAATGGATCGCGAATACCCCTTGCGGACCCGTCAAGGACCGACTGGCGTTTGACCGGTTTTTGCATGCTCTCGTGGTGCGGTACCCGAAGATCAGGTACTGGATGTTGTATAACGAACCCGACAATAGCAATTATCCCCGCGGCCATAATGGCGGTTGTTTCGGCAGTGATGATTTGGATGGCAACGGCAAACCCGATTACGCCGATTATGCGGAGCATTTGAAAATCGCGTGGCGCGCGATTCATCGCGCCAACCCGGATGCCGAATTGGTTTCAGGCGCGCTCGCCTTTGACAACTTTGATCAAGCCAGCGCGCCGCCCGGTTATCCCGGCGGCGGTCAGGGCGGTTCGTTCAACGCGCAGTTTCTTGCCAATCTGGTCAAGTATGTGCAAGACAATCCGCCCGACCCGGGCGCCAAGTATTTCGACATCCTCGCTTATAATTTCTATCCCATTTACGGACCGTATTGGGAAAGACAGGCGGGCGGAGTGGGCATCGGCGCCAAAGCGAACATGCTGCGGAATATCCTGCGCCAAGCTAATCTGCCGACCCGGCTGCTCGTTAGCGAAACCGGCGCCAATGCGTTCAACAATGGAGTCGAGGAACAAAGCCGCTATGTGACCAAAACCTATGTGCGTGGCATCGCCAGCGGACTGGTCGCCGTCGTGTGGTGGACCTTCCGCGATTTTCCAGATTCTGCCGCGCCGCCGCAGAATACGTGGAAGTACGGTCTACTTGACCAAAATAATTCGCCCAAACCTGCCTATGCGGCGTATCAAACCTTGGCGCATAAACTAACGGGCGCTCAATATCTGGACGCTTTGTCCGCGCAAGGGAGCGAGGGTTATCTCTTGAGCCAAGACAACGCGGGGCTTGCTGTCGTCTGGGCGTCAGGCGATACACCGGTGACCATCGCGTTTTCCGGCGGCGCGCTTGTGCTCACCGACATGTACGGCGCCGAACGTCAAGTACTTGACAATTCACCCGAGGACCAAGACCGCGCGGCGGGGCGCATTGGCGTGCAAGTGGATGGGAATCCTCTCTATATCCAAGCAGCCAATCCTTAACCATGATGCAACATTCCTTTCGTTGGACTATGGGCGCAAGTTTACTCGGACTCGTTTGCTTGGTGGTTGGTTTCGCTTTGACAGGCAGCATGTCGCTGGCTGCCCGTCAGCAATTAACCCCGCGCGTTTTTTTACCCCTGCAACTGCGCGACTATCAAGCCGAGCCATCCTCGCCTTCGCCGTTTGGCATCAGCTCTTCTGAATATTTTGACGTTGGCGCATCTCCGCAGGCGCTGAATCTTGTCGTCACGGCGGGGATTAAGCACAGCCGTGTCGCCCTCTTTTGGGACCAGATAGAACCGGTAAATACGACACCGGACAATTACAACTGGAGCTCGGTGGATGCGGCGATTCTTCCCCTGTTGGCGCAAGGCATTGAACCGTATGTGTTGGTGGGGCGCAGCCCGGCGTGGGCAGCGTCTGCGGATTGTGGACCGCTCTATGATCCGAATGACTATGCTGAATTGATTGGCGCGTTGGCTGCCCGCTATCCGCAGGTCAAGTATTGGGGCTTGTATAATGAAGTTGACGGAGCGGTTTATTCGCAGGTCCACGGTTCAAGCGGCGGCTGTTTCGGCGAAGACGATTTGGATGGCAATGGCAACCCCGATTACGCGGATTATGCGGAACTCATGCGCCTCGCATGGCGGGCGATCCATGCGGCGAGTCCCAACGCACAAATGTCTTTTGCCAATCTGGCGTTTGATAATTTCACACCCGAAACGCAGCCGCCTGATTATGCTTCTACCGGCGGTTGTTGTTTTAACTATGACTTCCTCGACAACCTGCTCGGATACATAAAGGCGCATCCGCTGCCGCCCGGCGAAAAATACGGCGACGTTTTGGGTTTCAACAATTATATTTATTATGACGTTGCTTATTGGGAGCGAAAATTCCCGCAGGTGGGCATTGGCGCCAAAGCCCAAGCATTGCGCGAGATCGAAGCAAAACATGGGTTTGATTTTCCTTTGGTCATCACCGAAATGTCAGCCCGCGCGACGGCAGCGTCGCAAAGCAGCACACCGGAAATTTCGCCGCCGTTTTCGCCGTTGATGCTTATGCACGCACCCGCGCCGGCAGCATTGCACGGCGTCACGCCGGAGATGCAAGCGCGCCAACTGGCGGAGATGTACGCGCAACTGTTGTATTACGATATCAAGTTGGGAATGTGGTGGACGTGGGATGACTTTCCCGACGATTGCGCAGGTTATCCGTGCGACCTGTTCAAGTACGGCATTGTGGATGCAAACTATTCGCCCAAACCATCATACTTTGCCTACAAAACGTTGATTGCCCAACTGCGCGATTTCAAACCGACCAATGCCATGGTTACCTCTAAATCCGTGAATCTTGGTTTTCGGCGCGGCAACCTACGCAAGCACTTTGTCTATGCCAAGTCGGACATTTTTGAGGAATCGTCGCCGACCGCGCGCATGTCGTTCGAGGCGCAGCGCATTCGCGTGACGGACATGTTCGGTGCCAGCTCTCTGCACACGGACAAGGGCACGGGCAAAATCATACTGACTGTCGGTGCGAATCCGGTCTATGTCGAAATCAATCCCTAGCATCTCTACAGAGCGGGATGCGACCGTGCGCGCGACCCCGACACGTGCCGCGAAAATTTTTACGCGGGCGCGCCTTGCCGAAATGGTCGCCGCGGCGTTGTGCTTGCTCGGCGCGCTGGCGATCACACTGCCGCACAGTCCCGCGAACATGCCGTATGTGTGGCCCGACGGCGGAGTGTTTTTGTATGTCGGACAACGCTTGCTCGAAGGTCAAGCTTTGTATCGCGATGTATGGGATCACAAGCCGCCGTTGATCTATTACGTGAACGCATTCGGTCTGGGCGCGACGCATGGCTCGCGTTGGGGCGTATGGTTCGTGGAATATCTGGCGGTAGCTGTCGCGAGTGGATTGAGCTATCTCCTCTTGCGGCGCGCGTTCGGGCGCGGCATTGCGCTGCTCGTCACGGCAATGTGGCTGCTCACGTTTTTTTCCATCATCGAAGACGGCAACCTGACCGAGACGTACGCGCTGCCCCTGCAATTCGGCTGTTTGCTCTTGGCTTACAATATAGAAACCCACTGCGCCGGCGCAGCTCGCCGGCGCAGTTTTGTGCTTGGCGTTTTGCTCGGTGTGCTCTTTTTTTTCAAAACGAACGCGATCGGCGTCGGGCTTGCCATCGGCGCGTACGTGTTGCTGCAAGCGTATCCGACGCGCGCATGGCGTAAAGCATTTTTCAAGCTGGTGACGATGTTTGGAGGATTTATACTTGTCGTCGCATTTTTCTTGACGCTTTTTTTTCTACAGGGAAACTTGCCCGATTTTTGGCAAGCCGTATTTGTCTTTAACATCGCCTATTCTGGACGCTTTGAATTTTTCGCGAGCCGTTTCGAGGCGCTGGCAGCGGGGTACGAATATCTTGCGCTGACCGGTCTCGCAGTCTTTGGCGTCTTGGGTTTTGTGATTGGTGCGAATGCGTTGGCGTTTGCGCGCGCGCGCATTCCACCGCCGCTGCGTTCGCTGCTGGGTTTAGCCGCGCTTTGCTTTCCCATTGAAATCATTCTGGTTACGACGAGCGGCAGACCTTTTGATCATTACTCCGTAACGCTGTTGTACGTGTTTGCCGTATGGACGGCGTGGTTGTTTTATTTGCTCCGGCGCGTGATTTATGAATTGATTGCCCCTGCATCGCGCCGCGCCCAATTCGCATTGGCGGCGAGTTTGACGCTTGCGTTCGTGCTCACGCTGCTGCCCGCCGCGAAAAAAAATATCGAGTGGGCGCAGGAATTACACGCGTTGGAGCCGCCCGCAGTGGTAAGTTTTATTCGCGAAAATACGACCCCTAACGATACCGTATTGGTCTTGAGACACGAGCCGCGCATTTTATTTTTCGCGGGACGCCGCGCGCCGACGCGTTTTGTGCATCAAGGTGCGTTCGTCATTACGTCGTTTCTCACACCCGCGCTCGTCGAAGAATTTTTTGGCGCGGTCGTCAAGGGCAAGCCGAAATATATTATTGACCCGGCGGGTTATGGTTTGAATAATTTCACTCCCGTAAATTCCAAGCGTATTCGCCGCCTTGTCGCAAAAATGCGGCGCGCTTATAAACCGTACGGCAAGATTGCCGGATGGATGGTGTATGAACGCGTGGCGTCGCGGTCGGGGCGAAGCATTTGCAGTTGGAGATGCGCTGAATGAATCAAGAGGCAAATCAAATGCTTCGCCCCTCCCTTTCGGTTTGTCTCGTCAGTTACAACACACGCGCGCTCTTAGCGCACTGTCTCGCCATCTTGGCGCGCGAAGGCGCGGACGAAATCATCGTCGCGGACAATGCGTCGCGTGACGGCACGCCCGAAATGCTCGCCGAAAAATTTCCGCGCGTGTGGCTCATTTGCAATGCAGAAAATCTGAATTACACGCGCGCCATGAATCAGTTGCTGAACGCGGCACGCGGCGAATTTGTCTTGCTCCTCAATCCCGATACGGAACCCCAACCCGGCGCGTTGTGGGAATTACAAAACGCGCTGGCGCAGCACCCGCAGTGGGGCGCGGCGGGCGCACGTTTGGAATTTCCTGACGGTTCTTTGCAGCGCACCGGCAATCGTTTTCCCACGCGCGTTTATTTGTTGTTCCATGCGCTCGGTGTGAACGCGCGTGTCCCGAGCAATCGCGTGCGACGCGCGAATGTGTACGCCGAATGGGACCGCACGAGTGAGCGCGAGGTGGACTGCTTGTCCGGCGCGTGTTTGATGGTGCGCCGCGCGGTGCTGGAACAGGTCGGTTTGCTCGACGAACGATTTACGATGTACAAAGAAGAAGTGGACTGGTGCCAGCGGATGCACGCGCGCGGTTGGCGCGTCGGCTATGTGCCACGCGCCCGCGTGATCCATCATGCGGAACAGAGCGCACAACAAGTGTCCGCTACGCGGCGGAACGCGTTGTACGAAAATAGTATGCTGCAATACGCGGCCAAGTATTTCGGCGCGCCCATGGCGACAAGCTTGCGCGCGATTTTTTGGTTCAAGCGACAAATGTATTCTCTGCGCCGTGCGCGCGTTAGAACTTCCAAGACGGGGCGCGCGCTGTGACTTCGGGGCGTCTCTGGCGCGCGATGGGCATGATTGCCTCGGCGAATGCGGTCGCATTGAGCTTGCAGTTTCTCACCACAATTCTGGCGGCGCGCGAGTTTGGCGCGAGCGCGCAAATGGATGCGTATACTCTCGCCATCACTTTTCCCGAGGCGCTGCAATATTTGTTGATGCTCGCTTCGCTCAGCGTGATTTTTACGCCGCTCTTTATTGACGCGCGCACGCAGCACGGAGAACCAGAGGCGTGGAGCATGGCGCTTTCCCTGCTCGTCCTCGTCGTGTTGTTCGTCCTGATACTGATTCCCGTGTTGGCGATGTTGATGCCCTGGATTATGCTTGTGCTGGCGCCGGGACTGGCGCCCGCAACCCGCGCGCTGGCAATCGAACTGAGCGATTTGATTTTGCCGGGGCTGCTCTATTACGCGACCGCGGGCATTTTGCTTGGGATTTGCTACGCCTATCAGGATTTTACGACAGCCGCGCTCAACACGCTGCTGCTGGCTTTGCTGAACCTGTTCGCGTTTTTTGTGTTCGTTCGGTGGCTCGGGTGGGGCGTACATGGTTTGATTGTGGGGCGCCTGGGCACATTGGCGGCGATGGAACTGTTATTGTTGTGGCGGGTGTGGCGGCACAAACGCGATGTCGCTGCGCCTTTGCAGCTGCGTAACCCGCGTGTGTGGCGCTTGCTCACGTACTTGCCGCCGTACATGTTCGGCGCATTGAGCGGACAATTGGAATTTATCATCACGCGCAGTCTGGTTTCGACGTTGGGGGCAGGCAGTATCGCGGCGTGGGGGTATGGACAGCGCATCGTCGAGATTCCAATGGCAGTGTTGGGCGCGACGGTTGGCGCAACGTACTTGCCCGCCTTTGCGACGAGCGTCGCGCAAAATGATCGCGTGGCGGCGAGTGAACAATGGAATCGCGCGGCGGAACGCGTGGCGTTTGTCTTGATGCCGGCAGCGATGCTTTTGATTGCGCTGGGCGCGCCGTTGATCGCGCTTGTGTTTCAACGCGGCGCGTTCGATGCGGTCGCCACGCAAAACACCGCGCTGGTTTTGGCGGGACTGGCGCTTGTGCTGCCCTTGCGCGGGGCGGGCGGTTTGATCGTGCGCGGCATGCCCGCGTTCAAAACGCGTTGGCTGCCGTTGCTGCTAAGCGCGCTTTCGACAGGCGGCACCTTAGTTTTCGCGCTAGCATTGATTGGCGCGTTGGGAATCTTTGGCGTGGCGCTGGCAGCATCCCTCGGCGATAGCTTGTTCGTAGTGGTCGGCGTAATTGTTTTTTGGCGTTGGCTGCAAACGCGCACGTGGCGTGTCCAAGTGCTCGATTTTGCGAAACTCGTCTTTGCTGCAATCCTTGGTGGCGCAGTGAGTTTCGGCGTCGCGGGGCTGGCTTGGTCGTCTATCTTTGCGACAGAATTTGTCGCGCGTATCTTGCAAGTGAGCGTTGCCGCAATTTTGGGTTTGATGGTCTTTATAGCGGTGTGCCTCATCCTGCGTGTGCCCATGAGTCGCGCGGTGTTGGCCCTCGTCGCGCGGCGCGCACACAACGTACGCGCGGCACAGACGGAATCGTGATGCCGGTTCGAGTATTGCACGTTTCGTATCTGGGTGGTCTGGGCGGCGGCGAGACGATTTGGCTGTCGCTGCTGCGCGCGCTGGACCGGCGCGCGTGGGAACCGTTGGTGTTGTGCGGAACACCCGGCGCGTTCGTGGACGAATTGCGCGCGGCGCACATTGCGGTCGAGGTGATGCCCTATCAACTACCGTATTTCAAAAACGGCTGGCTGCCGACGGGAACGGTTTCTATCCTGCCGCGCATGTGGAGTTTTATGCGCGCGCAGAGCATCGAACTCGTACATGTCAAAGACCCCGAATCCGCGTTTTATATTGCGCCGGTCGCGCGCCTGTTGAACCTTCCCGTGATCTGGACCTGTTCCGCGTGGTGGCACGCCGAACGCGGTTGGAAAAGTCAATTTTACAAACATTTTTTTACCCGCATCCTCACCTACACGGAAACCACCAAACGCGCGTTGGTGGCGACGAACGCGCGCCTGAATGAGAAAATTGTCGTTATGCCGTCGGGTATAGATGTGAATGAATTTGCGCCGGGTCCGCGTGATGAAACTCTTTTGGATGAATTGCACATTCCGCGTGACGCGCCCGTCATCACGCTGCTCGCGCGTTTTCAACCGGTCAAAGGACACGAAATTTTTCTGCAAGCCGCACGCGCGATTTTGAATTCATTTCCTGAAACGCGTTTCTTGCTCGTCGGCGACAACGCGTTTGCGACCGCCGAAGGCGATGCGTACAAACGCGCCATGTTGGATTTGATTGCGCGAGACGAATGTTTGCGCACACGGGTGGTCATTGCCGGTTTTCGACGCGATATCCCGCGCCTGCTTCACGCGACCGATGTGTTGGTCTGCCCGTCACTCTTTGAAACGTATGGCATGGCGAATCTCGAAGCGATGGCGTGCGGTGTGCCGGTGGTCAGCACCAACATCGGCGGTCCTGCCGAAACGGTTGTGGACGGTGAAACCGGATTTTTGGTGCCGCCCCGCGATGTCGCGGCGATTGCCGCGCGTGTGTGCCAACTCTTGACGGACGGTGAATTGCGTCAACGTCTTGGCGCGCAAGCCCGACAGCGCGTATTGGAGAATTACACATTAGAAAAAAATGTCGCGCGTTTGCAGGACGTATATCGTGACGCGATGCACCTGTAGCATAGCCCCTTGTGGGCGTTCGAGCGCGTTGTGGGCGTTCGAGCGCGTTGTGGGCGTTCGAGCG
>JACQWQ010000015.1 GCA_016209205.1 Chloroflexota bacterium | reverse complement strand
CTAAAGACCTCACCCCCAGCCCCTCTCCTACAAGGAGAGGGGAGCGACCTCACCGCCCGCCCCCGCGCCTACGAGGAGAGGGGAGTGACCTCACCCCCAGCCCCTCTCCTGCGTGGCGCGGGGAGTGACCTCACCCCCAGCCCCTCTCCTGCGTGGCGCGGGGAGTGACCTCACCCCCAGCCCCTCTCCTACAAGGAGAGGGGAGTTTTTTTATTTCACTGTAATTTTCCCCAAGGGCACATAATCCGCGCCATTTGGTGTTTTCAAACGCGTATTCGTCGCGGGGTCGTACACCCCCCCCCGCAATTCGTATTCGCCCGGCGCGAGTTCCGCCGGAATTTGAAAGGCGTGCTCGTCCGCGCCATAAGCGTCCAACTCCCAACGTGTCGTCGGCAGGTTCGCCGGGTGCAAACTGTCTTTTTGCGCCAATACAAAACCATCGGGCGCGGTGAGATGCACGAATGTACTGAGATTTCTGTTCAAGCCGGACAACGCGCGCCAGTATAATGTTACGCGTAGAGTCTCGCCGCGCGCGACACGGTTGGCACTGACATCATAGCCCAGCCATTGGAGCGCGTCGTCGAATTTCACGTCACGCGGTTGGGCAATGCCGTTTACTTGAATGCCGTCGAAATGCGCGACGAACGGATTGCTCACGCGGTCGGCGTACAGGGCTTTGAACGCGATAAGCGCGAGGGCGACGAGGGAGAGAGTGAGGAGGAGTGAGGGATGAGGGATGAGGGATGAGGACTGAGGACTGAGTGGGCGCGGCGATGTTTCATTGGTTGTTTTTTCACGACGACGCGATTGGGCAAGCGTGAAAATCAAAATCCCCAAAACAAGAATTGCGCTGGCAGTGGAAATCCATTCGGAAACATGTTCCACGTCCGTGCCCACGTATGCGACACGAATGTTTGCTCCGTTCGCCACATCGAAAGCAATCAGTCCCGTGCGCGGCGTCGGCGTAATTTCAACCGCGCGTCCGTCCACAAACGCGCGCCAGCCGGGAAAATAAAACGTGCGATAAATGGCGCGCCATGCAGTTTGCGCGTTCGCGCACAGCTGCTGCGCAGTCGGCGAAATTTCTGCGCCGCAGACCGTGACGCCTTCGGGCAGGACAAAACGGTCGGGAATTGTGTTGCGCGCGTACGGTTCGGCGAACGGTGATTTGTCCGGCGGTTCTTGAACCCAAACGGGCAAGTATTCGCCAAACGAAGTCGTGCCGAACGCGCCGGTGCGTTGTTCGTACGCAAACATGTCGGTCAGCGTGGGGTTGAGCGGAACATCGCGCGCGTAACGCGGGTAAAGCAAGGGCAGCGCGCTCAAAACGATCGCGATGCTGGTGATACTCACGGCAACCGCGCGCCAACGCGTTGGAATCGCGAACACGAAAATTCCCGCGCACGGCGCGAGACACAACGCGACCAGTCCGCGCACGCGCATCGGCAATTGGACGAACGACAACAGCGTGAGATTGTCCCACACCGGCTGTGCAACAGCAAGCATTAGCAGCGTCAAGCCGAACGCGGCGAGGGCGAGATAGAATAGCGGCAGCGCGCGTCGCGTGCGCGCGAAAACTGTGACCAGGCAAATTCCGGCAACACCCAGTCCGACCTGAACGACGCCGAGTGTGTTCGGATACAGCGGATTCAAACGACCCGTATCGGCGCGCGGCACAAGGGCAATCAATTCCGCAGGGGAAACGAAATTGAAACGATAATCAAAATCGGGTGTGACGATGACGCGCGCGATTTGCACATAGTCGCGTTCCAATAACGCGGGGAGCCAGAAGAAGGCAGAGAGCGCCAGCGCAAGTGCGAACGCAGAAAACGTAATGAGGGATGCGCGAAACGTGAAACGTGAAACGTCAAACGTCAAACGTGAAGCGTGATGCGTCGCGGTTGATCCCGGAAGCAAAGAGTGTGAACTGGAAATGAGGCGAACGAGGACCAAGCCAAACAGTAGCGGCGCGAAGATAAAGCCCGTGACGTTGTGCGATAACATCACGGCGGCAAATGTTAAAACGGCGAGCGTCCAATTCCACGCGTTCGGGTTTTGTGTCAAGGCGAAAAAACGCCACAACGCGAACGGCGCGAACGCGAGCGCCCATACTTCCGCCAGATTACCGCGGTGCAAGGTATTGAACACGGCGTACGGCGCATACAAGAACGCGAGCGCGGCGACGAGCGCCGCGAGACCCGCAGGGTTTTCAAAACGTGCGGGCGAGGTGTCACGTCGGTTTTGTGTTTCGTCATTTGTGTCGGTTGTCGCATCCACGCCAAAAACCCCGCGGGTCTCGCTCACCAACGCGCGCGTGAAAAAAAACATTCCGCTTGCGCCGACGAACAACGCGGCGGCGAGGGAAAGATTTAACGCCACCGAAAACGGAATACCGATCAAGTGGAGCGGCGTCGTGAGATAGTAAACCAGCGGCGCGTAATAATTAAACAGCGGCATGCCATAACCGTACGCGAGATCGGGCAGCCAGCGCGAAAACAAAATGCCTTGCCGCCACAACGCATCGAGTTGCACGAGACGATAAAGGTGTAACAAACCATCGGCGCTTTGGGTGGGCGTGGAGGTCACGAGGGGCGAGAGCGCGGGGATGGAAAAGAGGAAAAGCAAGCCAAGCCAAATAGGTCGGTTGGTCGAGTTCCCTCGCTCGTGCTCGGGACAGGGGTCGGTTGGTCGGTTGGTCATGCTACTTGGATCAATCAGGAATTTGCGCTAACGAATGTCAAATTGACGATCCGACCATCCGACGAACCGACCGTCTGACAATCTGACTATCTGACTACCACGTAAGACGTGGACGCACGACGCGGTCGAGGCGGCGCAAGACCCAATACATGAGCGGCATGAGCGCGGTGTTGAGAATTGCCGTCGGGATCACAACATTAAAGATATAAAACGCCCAGTTGATGGTATAGCCCAACGTTTGCATTGCCGCCGCTTGCCCGATGTCAACCATGAGGGTCGCGACAAGAATTGTCGCGAGCGGAATCAAGATGTTGGAGCGAAAGAAATTCGTTTGGAGGGTGTCGGCGAGAAAACCGATTGCGCCGAGACTGAGCGCGTGCAGACCGAACGGCGTGCCCGAAAATAAATCGAGAAAAATTCCGCCGCCAAAACCCCATAACGTTGCTTGCCCGCTGCCATGCACGACGCCCCAACCGACCACGAGCATCAACATCAAATCAGGACGCACGGGACCGGGCAATAAAATTGGCGCGAGCGTCGTCTGCGCGACGGCGACGAGTGCGAGCAGGGGAACAACGAGATAGGGAGACATGGAATGAAGGATGAAGGATGAAGGATGAAGGATGAATCGAGAGATTTCTTTTTCATCCTTCCGCCTTCATCCTTCATCCTTTACTGAGTCGGCGTTGGAGTTGCAGCTGGCGCGCGGCGCGTGGGCGTGGCGGTTGGCGCAGGCGTCGCGGTAGCTTCGGTCGTGATGTCGGTCGGCGTAAACTTTTTCATCACGAGCACATATTCCAAACGCTGTAAATCTACGCTCGGACGAACGAGCGCTGCGGTAAACATATCGGTGGCGCGTTGATTGACCTGCATCACCTGTCCGATGACGAGGCGTTTGGGGAATGCGCCGCTGATGCCGGAAGTGAGAATGACGTCGCCTGCTTTGACCGAATCGCCCAACGGCAAAAAACGCATGATGAGCGAATCGCTGCCTTGCCCCTGTCCTTGAATAATCCCCGTGGCGCGCGTGTCCTGCACGACGGCATTCACCGACGAGGACGTATCGCTGATCAAGCGCACGCGCGCCCAGTGCGCGCCGACTTCGGACACGCGCCCCACCAACCCCGCGGGCGTGATGACCGGCATTCCGACCGCGACCTCTTCTTCACGTCCCTGATCAATAATGATAAAGTTGACGAGCGCCGAAGGGTCCTGCCCCAGCACGCGCGCGCGATTTTCGTTTTCCTCCAACACGGTCGCGCCGGTGAGCAAATAATCGGGATTCTGTTGTTTGTATTCCAACTGCGCGCGCAGTTCCGCGTTTTCACTTTCGAGTTCGCGCAAGCGCACGCTGTCCAGCGTCGAAGTGTTGAGTTGTTCTTGGAGCTGTTTGACCTGCGCGCGCAATTCATTCACATTGCGAAAGCCGCCAAACAAGTTGGTGACGCCATTCGTCGCATCAATCAAGAGTGTTTGCACCGGCGCAAAGATGCCGAACGTGGCATCTTCGACAATGCCGAGATTGCCGGTGAAACGCAGCACGATGCCGAGGACGACCAGCATAATGAGAATGAGCACAAACCCGGAACGCGAACGCAAGAGGTCGAGCATGAAGGGGAATTACGATATTGAAATGTCATTCTGAACGCGGCGTCTTTCAGCCGCATGAAGAATCCCTACCCACGGGAAAAAGAGATTCTGCGCAAGAACGGCTGCACAGAAACTTCCATCTGTCATTCTGAAGGGACATGCGATGTAGGCGATGGGAATACATCGCACATCGCCAGAATCTCTACGCCAAACCAGAGATGCTTCGTCCCAGATGTTTCACAGAGTTTACCCTGAAGCATGAAGGGTTCAACAGACAGTTTCTGCGGGTCACGCAGCCCGCGTGGGCTGGACATCTCAGAATGACAATGAAGCAATTATCGTCGCCCGCGCCCGTTTGCACCGGCAAAGCCGCGCGGGAGAATGTCGAGCATTTCGAGGAATTGTCCTGCGCCGCGCACGACACACGTGAGCGGGTCGTCGGCGACATAGACACGCATTTTCGTTTCACGCGAGAGCCGTTCCGCCAATCCGCCGAGCATCGCGCCGCCGCCTGCCAACACAATGCCGCGCACCATCAAGTCCGCGACGAGTTCGGGCGGTGTTTCGTCAACCGTCGTTTTTAACGCGTCAATGATTTGATTCACGGGGTTGGTCAACGCTTCACGAATTTCGACCGAAGAAATTTCGATGGATTCGGGCAGCCCCGTAATCAAATTGCGCCCGCGAATGACCATCGTGCGTTCTTGCTGTAGCGGATACGCGGAACCGATTTCAATTTTCGCCTGTTCCGCCATGCGCTCGCCGATGAGCAAATTGTATTTCTCGCGCGCGTACCGAATGATTTCGTCGTCCATCTCGTCGCCCGCCACGCGAATGGAACGACTGACGACGATGCCGCCGAGCGACAACACTGCCATTTCCGTCGTGCCGCCGCCAATATCCACGATCATCGAGCCGACCGCTTCGGTCACGGGCAAGCCCGCGCCGATCGCGGCGGCCATCGGTTCTTCGATGAGATGCACTTCACGCGCGCCCGCGCTGATGGCGGCGTCTTTGACCGCGCGTTTTTCCACTTCCGTCACGCCGGACGGAATGCCAATCACCACGCGCGGGCGATGTGGGACGGGCAAAAAGGTTTCGTCGTGGACGCGGCGAATGAAATGCGTGAGCATCGCCTCGGTCACGTCGAAATCGGAAATGACGCCGTCGCGCAAAGGACGAATCGCAATAATATCGGCGGGCGTACGCCCGACCATTTGTTTGGCTTCGGAGCCGATGGCGAGGACGCGCTTGCTGCGGCGTTCAATCGCGACGACGGAGGGTTCGTTAATCGTAATGCCGCGCCCGCGCACGAGCACGAGGGTGTTGGCTGTGCCGAGGTCAATACTAATGTCGCGCGAGAACGCGCCAAAGATGGCGTTAAAAGGACTGGTCAACGCGCTCGTCACGGCACAATGCTCCTATGCAGAAATGCGACAATCATTCCGACCGATTATATCACAATTGGACATGGCTTCCGAAAACGGATGCGGATAAACAAAAAGCGCGTGTCGTTCCACTCCTTTGCGCAACGACACGCGGCCCGGTACAACATCCAGAAATTATTTTTTGGCTTCGGCTTTGGTTTCGCCTTCGGCAGC
Organism: Chloroflexota bacterium; assembly: GCA_016209205.1. Lineage (GTDB taxonomy): Bacteria > Chloroflexota > Anaerolineae > UBA4142 > SHND01 > SHND01. The sequence continues at coordinate 13,104 of JACQWQ010000015.1, read as the reverse complement.
GCCTTCTTCTTCTTTCTTGCCCTTGCCGACGACTTCGACTTCGGCAGTCACAACCGGCGCTTCGGCGGCGACGACCTCTTCTTTGACCGGAATGATTTTGGCAATCAATTCGTCGGGCGATGTGAGAATTTCGATCTTGGCGCCGAGTTGGAGATCCGAGACGTGCAGTGAATCGTTAATGTTTTGCAGTCCGCTAATGTCCACGTCAATTTCGGGAATGAGGTCGGTGGGCAGCACGCGAATCGAAATTTGTTCCAAGCCGTGGATGAGCAACCCGTTACCACTTTTGACAATCGGCGATGTGCCTTTGAACACGATCGGCACATCCACTTGCATTTTTTCGGTCAGCGAAATTTCCATGAAATCCACGTGCCAGAATTTGCCGCTGATCGGTTCGCGTTGAATCTCGCGCGCAATGACAATGTGCGGCTGCCCATCGCCGGTGTCCAAACGGATGAGGCGATTGTATCCCGCTTTGCCCAGGACGAAGCGCAGCGAGCGCTCGTCCGCCTGCATGTTACTGGCTTGCACATGCGCGCCGTACACGGAAACGGGAATCCAACCCTCGCGGCGCAGCGCGCGGACTTGTTTGCCGACGATCGCGCGCGGTTTTACGGATAACAGAATTTCTTCAGCCATGCCTTTACCTTCCTGTGCGCCGAATCCGCGGCGCAAATAATGACTCGCTGTAGGGAATGCGCCCAGTGGACGCAAGGGGCTATTATAGCCGCGAAAGGCGGAAGGTCAAATCAAACGCTTTACGACGTTTGCGTGTGTGCCGTGCTCTGAACACTGGCGATAGTTTTGCCAATTTCTTTGGGCGTTGCGCCGGTGGCGAGCATGGCGCGGATGAGTAACTCGATGGAGACAGAGCGATCACCGCGCTCGACGCGTGCTACACGCGGTTGGCTGGAACCTAGGCGCTTTGCCAATTCCGTTTGGGTCATGTTCCGGGCGCGCCGCATTCGCAATTGACGACTGAGCGCCAATCTGATTTCCACCAAGACAGCTTCTTCGGGCGACAATTCCAAAAATTCGGAGGCGCTCCCGATACGCCAGCCCTTTTTCTCCAATTTTGCGCGTTTCAGTTTGTCCATGCTTAGCCCTCCGCCGTCGCATCATATTCCCTTAAGCGGCGTTGACAATTCTCGATTACAGCTTGTGGCGTCGCTCGCGTCGTTTTTGAAAACACATCCAAAAGAACAATTGCATCGCGATCAATCCGATACAGAATGCGCCAAATCCTGTTCTCATCACGCACGCGCAACTCGTGACAGCACGCGCCAATACTGGGCATTGGGCGCGACAGCGGCAAACTCAAAAGCTCTCCTTTTTGGAGGCGACGCAAAAGGAATCCGGCTTCCAATCGTGCTGCGAGCGAAAAGGGCGGCGTTTTGATTTCGCCGTGCAGCCAAACCAATGGCTTGGCCTTTTCACTCAGCACTGCGCTTGTATATCAAATCTGATATAACGCAATTCGCCGCGCCGTACGATGCGAGTGCTCTGCAAGCGCCTCAATGCGTCAGGTCTGGTTTAGTTGCACCACCACTCTGGACATGTTACAATCTTTCTAGTCCCAAAAACCATTTCTGTTTACGGATGACACTTGACGTGCAAGCATCCCCCGTCACCCCGACGCATCATCACGCATAATGCGACTCGATTCACGTGTGCGTGATGATGCGTCGCCGTCACCCGTCACCCGTCACCCGTCACGTTATCCATGCGTCTCGAAGACCATCTCGCCAAAATTCTCATTCCCAGTGATCGCCTGCAAGCGCGCATTTATGAACTCGGCGCACAAGTGTCCGCCGATTACGGCGACACGCGCCCGCTGCTGGTATGCGTATTGAAAGGCGGCGTCATGTTTCTATCCGATTTGTCGCGCGCGCTTTCCATTCCGCACGAATTGGATTTCATGGCGATTTCGTCTTATGGCGGCAAACGTCTCGAATCGTCGGGCATCGTCCGCATCATCATGGATTTGAACACGAGCATCGAAAATCGGCATGTCTTGATTGTCGAAGATATTATTGACACAGGGCATACGCTGCATTACATGGTTGACACGCTCAAGACGCGCAATCCCGCGAGTTTGAAAATCTGTGCGCTGCTCAACAAGCCCGCACGCCGTGATGTGGAAATCAAATTGGACTATGTGGGCTTTGATATTCCGAACGAGTTTGTAGTGGGTTACGGTTTGGATTTTGACGAGTTGTACCGCAATCTTCCGTATATCGGGGTATTGAAACCGGAGCTGTACTCTTGAAACGAAAACTCCGACGCCCAACGCGAGTGACTCGCCTTTACCGCGCGCCTTGCACGGTGGGTGTATAATGAAAACGTGAGGAGTGGCTCTGCTTGACCATTGTCTAGGAAGGAGTGGACAATCATGGAAAAGCAGCACATTGGAGAATATCTGGTCGTTGACAAGAGACTTGCGCCAGAAGAGTTAGAGCACGCGCTTTACATTCAGTGCCGCCGCGCCCAAGTGGGCGCCAAGCCCTTGTTGGGAACGCTCCTCGTCGAGATGGGGTGGGTTAGCCAAGAGGACGTGGCATTCGCGCTGGAGCAGCAAGCTCACGAATACAGTTTGGTTGAATTTACCACGCGTTTCTGACACCGCTCGAGCCGACAAACGTCGGCTCTTTTTTTTCGACACTTTGCGAAAAAGTAGAGTTGTTGGCGAATGAGTGGCGCTCGCAAGCGAGCGCAACTCATTCGCCTGCACATAGAGTGTCAAAAGGCAGTTGGACTGCCGTCGGAGAGCGCGCAGTCCAACTGCGCTTTAACACAACGTAGAACGACGCGCAGTCCAACTGCGCTTTAACACGGGGTGCCTAATCACCAGGAGCTCTGCGGCTGCCGTGCGGGTGTATAATAATAACACCTGGACACGCTCTGCTTTGCCTTTGCCGGGTAGGAAGGGGCGGCAATCGAGAAAAGACGAATCGGCGAGTACCTCGTCGAAGAAGACAAGATTACCCCGCAGCAGTTGGATCAGGCGCTTTCTACTCAATCCAGACGTACCCTGATCGGCGCCAAGCCTATGCTGGGCATGGTCCTTGTCGAAATGGGATGGATCAACCAACACGATCTCGCCATTGCTCTGAAACAACAAGAACGCGAGCATGGCCGTTATTACTAAATCCCGGATCGCTCCATCACGTTAGAGCCGATATACATCGGCTCTAATTTTTTTGCGCGCGGCTCAATCTTGGATTTTCAAGACCGCGGCGCGAATGCGCTCCAGTGCTTTGCGGATGTTTTCGAGCGAATTGGCGTAACTGAAACGCAAATATCCTTCGCCATACTCGCCGAACGCGGTACCGCTCAAGCACGCCACACCTGCCTCGTTCAAAATATAATCCGCGAGTTTTCGCGAGCTCCAACCGATTTGCGAAACATTGGGGAATACATAGAACGCGCCGTGCGGACGCTGGCAGCGCATCCCCGGAATTTCATTCAGCCCTTCGACAATCGCATCGCGCCGTCCGAGAAACGCTTCGACCATGTGCGCGACCGCGGTCTGATCGCCGCCCAATGCTTCAACGCCTGCCCATTGAATCATTGCCGCCGTACACGAATTCGAGTTGGTCATCAGACGCGTAATGTGCGGCGCCAGCGTTTCATTCATCACCCCAAAGCCGAGACGCCAACCCGTCATCGCGTACGTTTTGGAAAAGCCGTCGAGCAGAATGGTGCGTTCCAACATGCCGGGAAATTGCAGGATGCTGTGATGTTTGCCGTCGTACAAGATGCGCCAATAAATTTCGTCGGCGAGCACGGGAATGTCGCGCTCGGTTGCCACGCGCGCAATCACGGCGAGGTCGGATTCGGTCAGAACGCCGCCCGTCGGATTGTGCGGCGAGTTGAGAATGATGAGTTTGGTTTTGGCGCTGACGAGGGATAAAAATTCTGCGGGGTCGAAACGAAACTGATTCTCTTCGCGCAGGCGATAGAATTTCGGAATGCCGCCTGTGAACCGAATCATGCTTTCGTAAATCGGAAAACCGGGATTGGGCGTCAAGACCTCGTCGCCCGCGTCCACGAGCGCGAGCAGGACGTAAAACATGATCGGTTTCGCGCCCGGGGTGACGACCACCTGTGTCGGATTGACCGGCACGCCGCGCGTCACGCTTACATTTTTCGCAATCGCTTCGCGCAATTCGTTGAGGCCCGCGCTGGGCGTGTATTTCGTCGCGCCTTTGTGCAGCGCGTCTATAGCGGCGTTGACGATATTTTCCGGCGTGGCAAAGTCCGGCTCGCCGACTTCTAAATGCACAATCTCGCGTCCCTGCGCTTCGAGGGCGCGTGCCTTGACGAGCACCTCGAAGGCGGTTTCCGTGCCAAGGTTATTCATGCGCGAGGCAAGCTTCATTCTGTTTCTACTCCTGTGGTAGGTTTCGCCGCATGGCGATAAATCAGTAACAATAACACCATGATGCCGTTGACCGATGCCCACGCCAAATTCGCGACAATGAAAGGCGGGTCGGAAATCAAAAAACTATAGACCAATCCCACCAACGCATTGGTCAAGCCCATCGTGTACGGGACCCAACTCACGCCCACGTCATTTTTGCGATGATAGGTCAGGCGAATTTGGGCAAAGACAGAAAACGCGCAAATCACGTTTACAAAGATCAAGATTACACCAATGGCTTGCGTCATAACGTCCGTTCCTTTCGCTACGCGGTCGTTTTCTTTTTGCCTTGTTCCAAGCGATGCGCTTGGCGCGCGGCGGCCTCTTCCCAGCGCCGCCGCTCTTCGTCTGTTTCCAACAGCAAGGGCGGCACCGGTGTGGACCGTCCGTGCTGATCGAGCGCCACATAAACGAGGTACGCCGAGTTCGTGTGCGTGACTTGGCCGGTCACTACGTTTTCCGCTTCGACGCGTACGCCCACTTCAATCGAAGTGCGTCCGACCCAATTCACAGACGCATTCAGCGTGACGAGCGCGCCAACATGGACGGGCGAGAGAAACGTCATCGAATCCATGGCGACGGTGACGGCGACATTGCGCGCGTGTTTCATTGCCGCAAAGCCGCCTGCCTCGTCCACCAATTTCATGATTTCGCCGCCATGGACATTGCCCAACGCGTTGGCTAAATCGGGATTCATCGGCAAGGACAAGCGCACTTGCGAATCGCTCACGCGTTTCGGCGTCAGCTGTGGATCGCCGCCACGAATGTCGGGGTTGGAGGTTGGAGGTTGGAGGTTGGAAGTTGGAGACTGGAGACTGGAGACTCGGCGCGCGCGGCTTGAAACTTGGCGTTTTACTTTTGACGTTTGATGTTTTCTAGTTGGCATTTGGTTTTTCACCGTTGACGTTTGACGTTTCACGTTTTCCTCTCCAACGTCCAGACGTTCCACCGGAACGGCTCTACGTCCAACGTCCAATTTCTAATTTCTAATTTCCAACTTCCAATTTCCAAGTTCCAGTCTCCAGTCTCCAATCTCTAATCTCTTCTTCGTTCCCACCGGTACCACGCCGATTCGCCGTCGTCCGCATAATTGCCGCGCGCAAAATCTGCGCCGAACAATTTTTCCATTTCGTCACGCGTGATGCCCAATTCAAGCCCGTAAAATGCGCGCGGAAAAAACGCGTACATGAGCAGGACGGAACCGGGATGCGTCCATTGACGCGCATTGTGCGCGTAACGCGCGCGTGCGGCGGCGTCCAGTCCGTGAAAACAACCAATGTCGAGAATCAGGTCAAACGGATGCTCAAAGGGCCCGGGCGCGAGCACGTCGGCGCGGCGAAATTCGATTTGCGCGTGCGCGGCTTTAGCTTTGCGCCGCGCCGCGTCAATCGCGCGCGACGCGAAATCTATACCGACGACTTGGAAACCGCGCTGCGCCAAATACAGCGCGTTCGTGCCCGTGCCGCAGCCCAGTTCGAGCACGCGTCCGCGCGGGAAATGCTCGTGCTCGATCAACTGCACCAGTTCGGGCGGGGTGATGTTCGTGTCCCACGGCGTCTTGCCCGTCAGATACTGCCATTGAAAAAGCAAGCGGCGCAATAGATTCGAGAAATCGGGTTTGATGATGCCCATAGAATGGTGAATGCAGAATGCACAAAGCGCAAAGTACAAAGCATCGCGCCCAGACCTGACCGGTTTTTGAGGCGTACGTTTCACGTATCGCGTGCGCGGTGTACATCGCGAAGGCGGTAGGTGACGCGCACGCGCGATGTATGTCATCGCAAGAAACCCTGTCAGGTCTGTTGCTCGAACGCACGGCGTAATTCTGCCGCGACTGCCGCGCCGCACGCCAGCGCCTCCAACACGGGCAACCCAAAACCTTCATACAGCGACGGATATGCAAACAGTTCGGCAAGCGAATAGAGCGCGGGCAAATCCGCGTCAGGCGTAAAACCAATGAAGCGGACTTGCGCGTTCACGCCGAATTTCTGCGGCGCTTGATAGATTTCATCATACATCCAGCCGCGCCCGCCCGCAATCACCAAGTCCAGCTCGCGGCGTTGTTTCAATCTTGAAAACGCTTCGATCAAACGCGGCAAGTTCTTGCGCGGTTCGATAGTGCCCACGTTCAAGATAAACGGCCGATGCAGTTGGTACGTATCCCGTACGCGTTTCAGCTCTTGCGCGTCGGTCACACGTTGAAAACAAGCATCGCAACCCGAATACAACGTGCGCACGCGCGCAGGAGGCGCAGCAAAGAGTTCGATCAAGTCGCGCCGCGTGGCATCCGAATCCGCAAGAATCAAATCCGCGCGCTGCACCGCGCGCGGGACGGCGCCTTCGAGATACCATTTCAAATTCGGGACGGCGGTTTCGTGATGGCGTTTGAACGAGAGGTCGTGAACGGTCAGAATTTTTCGTTTGGCGCGTGTCGGCGGCAAAACAAAATCAGGCGAATAAAAAACATCGGACGCGCCCGTGAAAATCTCTATCGGCAGCGGCACGCGGACCCGCTGCCACAACGCGACCATGTACCGTTCGTTCAAAGGCGCGCGTGCGACGTGAAAATTTTTGGGAAACGCGCGTGTGTCGTCCAACTGTGTCGCATCACGCGGCACGTACAGCGCGTATTGATTGGTCGCGTCCAACTGCGCCAGCGCGCGAATCAGCGAACGCGTATAACGCCCGATGCCCGCGCGTTGACGCGCGGCAGAAGTGTAATCAATGGCGATGTTCATGGTAGAGTCCAGACCTGACAGGTTTCTAAAACGGATGCGGCATACGCACCCTTCGCGCTGTACATCACATTCGCGATGCGTACGGCGTACGTCACAAAAACCTGTCCGGTCTGGGATTCACTCGACCGCGACGTTCATCAAATGTCCGCCGTGGCGATGATAGCGGACGGCAATGATTTGGGCGATGATTGCCAGCGCCATTTCTTCGGGCGAACGTCCGCCCAGGTCCAGTCCGACGGGCCCATAGACCGTTTTCAAAAACTCGTCGGGCACACCTTGCGCGCGCAATTCGTCCATGTGCTGGCGTCGCGTTTCGCGTGAACCCATTGCGCCGATGTAACGCGGTTTCGTGGTGGACAATGCTTTGAGCGCGGGCAAATCAAATTTTGGATCGTGCGTGAGAATGACGACGTAGGTGGACGCATCAATGCGCAAACGCGGAATCACGTCGTCGGGCCATTCGACGATCAGCTCGTGAACGTGGGGAAAACGTTCGGGGGTGGCAAAGCGCCCGCGTCCGTCCACGACGGTCACGCGAAAACCCAAAATGCGCGCGTATTCGGAAAGCGGAATGGCGGTATGCACGCCGCCGACGATGATGAGGCGAGGGGGGGGGGCGTAGGTTTCGATGAAAACTTGTACGTCGTCGTAGGCGCGCGTTTCGGAATGTTCTTGCTCGAGAAAAGTTAGCGCATCGGACGCCGCACGCGCGTTTAGTTCCGCATTGCCCAAATCGCCGTCCCGCGCGCCGTCGGCATAGACAAACATTTTTGCGCCGACGTTTTCACTTCCGGCAATCACCGTAGCGACGGCGAAACTTTTTTCCGCCGCGAGATTTTGGGCAATCGTCTCAAGCCATGTAGACACAATACATCAGATTTTCTCAATGAAAACTTGAATGCTGCCGCCGCACGCGAGTCCGACATCCCACGCCATGTCGTCCGAGATGCCGTAACTGACCAATGTGGGTTTACCGCTTTTGATAACGTGGCGCGCCTCGTCAATGACTGCGCCTTCGACACAGCCGCCGCTGACCGAGCCGACGAATTCACCGCGCGCGTTGACCGCCATTTTTGCGCCGACGGCGCGCGGGGTCGAGCCGCTGGTCCACGTTACGGTGGCGAGCGCGACCTGATCGCCGCGCGCGCGCCATTGCTCTAGCGCGTCCAAAATTTCTTGCACCGTCACTCCTAGTGGACATTTGCTTAGCTGTCATTTCGAGATGGTCAGCCCGCGGGGGCTGTATGGGCTCAGGACTGTCATATCGAACGGAGTGAGATATCTCGCTCCGCTCGATATGACAAGTCCTGTGCAGCCGTTCTTGCGAGAAATCTGGGTGCGACGCCGGGATTTCTCACTCCGTTCGACATGACAAGCGGAACCCTAACCTATTTCGCCAGCAGCGCGTCAACGCGCTTTTCGATAAATTCCTGCGTCATCGGTCCGCCGATGTGCACCTCGTACACTTTACCCTCGCGGTCTACGAAAACGGTCGTGGGCAGCGCCTGGACGTGATACAGCTGCGCGGCATTTTGATTATCGTCGCGCAAGAGGCGAAAGTGCAATTTCCACAATTCGCCGTACCCTTTGATCGTGTCGTCGCCTTCGCCTTGATTCACCGCGAGGATGACGAAATCGTCGTTGGTGTGCTTTTGATAGACGGCTTCGATGTTTTTCATTTCCGCCGTGCACGGTCCGCACCACGACGCCCAGAAATTGATCATGACCGGCTTGCCGCGAAAATCGGAAAGTTTGAGCTTGGCGCCATCCATCGTCGTGACCGTAAAATCGGGCGCAGGCGAGCCGTCTTCCAGCGCGCCCAAGCGATCCGGCTGGGTGATCAAAGGCGCGGTCTTGTTCTGTGGCGTGAAATCAGCGAGGGCTAATGGGTTGCCCTGCAAAGCGAGCGCCGCGCCCACCAATACGCTGCCGACCAAAAGAATGGCGCAGCTTAGGACAATGATCAAACCGAGAAAAACGCGATTGTTCATAGCCACACGCCTGCGCGTTCACACCACGGTGAAGGCGCACGCTAGACATGCAGAGTTGGTGAATTATACAATAAATTCAAAGGGGCGATGCCCTTGTTCACGCGCAGTTAGACTGCGCGCCGCGAACGGCAGTCCAACTGCCTTCGGACACCTTTGGCGCGGTAATAAATCAAAAGAGGCGATGCACAGGAAAGCAAAGCTGCTCCGCACATCGCCTCTCGATCAACCGCCGGGTAGTTGGCTATTTGTTCTTTTCGACGCGAAAACGCAGCTTGAGCGGTTTGGCGTACAGTTTGGTATCGTCAACGACTGCCGCGACGCCGTGATATCTTTTGCGATTGCCGTCGGTCGGCGCGGTAAAAGTGACCGTCACTTGATAGGGTGTGCCCGCAGTCAAGAGTGCAAAGGTCGGCGGGTCAATCGCAATCGTGTTGCTCATCGAAGCCGAGAAGCGGAACGACGCGTTGGTAATGTCAACGGTGGGTGTAAAGGTCACTGTCGTCTGAACGACCTCACCCTTTTTGACTTGCGCTTCCACGCGGGGTTGCGACCATTGTATTTTTTTCGGTCCCATGTGCTTGCCTTTGGCATCTACGGGCGCGGCAGCGAGGACGGCGGCTACTGTAAAAATGACGGCGAGGACGGCGACGATTCCAATCCAAATTTTTCTGTTCATGTGTTGCTCCTCTTTGAAAATGTGACGGGTGACGAGTGACGGGGAAACCCAGCCGCGTCACTTTTCATCCGACGACCCGACAGGCACTGTTATTGTAGCGAGTTATGGTGCGCTTGGGTATGGTTCTTGAGAACTAGGGCGATTTTCAGATTGACGTACGGCAAGACCTTCGAGGTTTTTACCGCGAAATGCTGAATGTACGCGGATAGTGGAAAACCTCGAAGGTGTCTAGGGTGCATTGCCGTAAAAAATGAAGGGCACGAAATGTTGCGTCCGGATTCCGAATGTGGTGTCGCTCGCCGCATTGTCGCTCGTGTTGGCTTCGGGGAACGCGCCGCCGATGCTCGCATTGAAAATAATTTTTTGCCCTGCGGCAGACGGCTGCGCTTGCACACGAAATGTCGCCGTGCCGGTGGTATTCCCCGCGAGCGTGCCGAGATTCAATTTGTAAATTCCCCCCCCCTGCGGCGAAAACGCGGGCGTGGAACTGACGTACGTGGTGTTTGTGGGGACGGTCACATTGATTGCCGTTGTGCCCATCGCGGTCGTTCCGGTATTGGCGTACGAAATTGTGTAGGCAAGCGTATCCCCCGGCTGCACGAGCGTTCGACTATCGCTTACGCTCAGATTCAAATTATACAATTGCGCAATCGCTTGATATGCGTCGAGGCGACCGTAACCGGTCTCGTTGTCTTTGCCCACCGCGCCAGTATCTTTTGCCCCGTTCTGTAAAACTTGCTGCACTTTATCGGGCGTCAAATTCGGATTGAGGGAATACAACAACCCCACCGTTCCCGAAATAAATGGCGCGGCGAGCGAAGTGCCCGAAAGATAAATGTACGAACTGCCGGAGCATTGACCGACATTGCACGTTGTATAAATCGCTTCGCCGGGCGCGACGAGATCGAGCGCGCTGCCATAATTGGAACCCCACGACGCGTTGTTATTGTTGCACTGATTATTCGTCGGCGTCTTGCGCTGGTCGCACCAATTCGACGCGCCGACGGCGATGACGTACGTGTTCAAACTCGCGGGATATGCCACACTGCTCGCATTGCTGTTGCCGGTGGAAAAAATGACGGTGCTGCCTTTGCCGCCGCGTCCGCTGAAACGCGCATTAATAATCGCCAACTGCACCGTGTCGCTCGGCGAAGCCATCGTCCAGCTGTTGTTCAAAACGTCCGCGCCGTTTTGCCAAGCCCAATCAATCCCCGCAGCCAACGCGGCGGTGGTCGTGGTCCAATTGCCTTGTGCGTCGCGTTCGGCAACCTTGACGGGCAGAATCTGGCAGAACCAACATACTCCGGCAATGCCCGCGCTGTTGTTGGAATTTGCCGCCGCGACGCCTGCCACCGCCGTGCCGTGATAATCTCCACTTTTGGGCGTCGTGTTGCTCGTGCCAGTCAGCGCGTTGTAACCCGATAACACTTTGCCAATCAACTCAGAGTGCGTCCCATCAACGCCTTCGTCAATCACCGCGATTTTGATGCTGCTCGCGCCCTGCGTGACACCCCACGCATTCGTCGCGTTAATGTCCGCGCCCGCGACGGCGCCTTGAAACTGCCGCGTATTTTGCATGCCCCATTCGAGACCAAAACTGCTGTCGTTGGGCACCAGCGGTGTGAGTTGCACTTGAAGGGGCGCAACATCGCGCGGCTGCGTCTCGCGCAGGACAAAATTCGGTTCGGCAAAATCCACGACGCCGGCTTCGACGTACGCATTCGCCAGTTCGCGCGCGGTTTGGGCATTGCGCGTTGTTGGTTTCAAAACGAGCACGCGGTCCGAATGGGCGAGGGGGGTTGCGACAGTCGCGCCGTGACTTGCATTAAACGCGGCAATTTCGTCAGCAGACATGTCCGCTTTGAAACGCGCCAGAAATTCGTCGGTCTCGGCGAACTGCATCGAACCGACATCGTAAACGGGCGAGGCAAACTGTACACCGGTTTGTCCATTGAGCCGCGCAGCGGCGGTGAGTGGATTGCGTCCCGCGCGCAGCGGCATCCAGACCAGCCCGCCCGCGGGGACTTGTACGCTCTCGTCAAAATTCTCTACGTCGCCCGCGCTTTCGACGAGATTGCGCTGCGCGTTGGTCGAGAGTGTTGGATCAAAGCGCACGGCGACGAGGCGCGGATTCACATTCAAAGGAATGCGCGCGCCTTGATAATAATAGAAACGCTCTACGCCGGATTGTGCGAGTAGGGAGGTGGTTGAGATGGCGAGGAGGACGAACGCAGGGATGACGCCAAGCCAGCGTATAGAAAAAAAGAATCTATGAAACATTTGCGTGCAAAACGAACTGCGACTCGTTCGAGCCGCCGCACTCAACGTGCGATTGACAGTCATTATAGTGCGAACTGGTGCTGGGACAAAAAAACCACTTTCTCCTGCTCGCGGCGGATTTGTAATCCGCCATTTCCCATCGGGATTGCAAATCCCGCGCGAGCAAGAGGGGGGTTGGCGAAGGGATTAAATTGCGAAAATGGATTTTTGGTACCGCGTTTTGCTTGTATAATCGGCGCATGAGTACTGTCTCCGAAATCGAATCGCTCAAAAATAAACTCGCGCTCGAACGCGCGAAAATGACGGATGCCATCGCCGCGTGGCCCCGTCAAGAATTGGAGCGGCCCTTTCTCGACGGTTGGTCGGTCAAGGACCTGGTCGCGCACGTCGCCAATTCGGAAGCATTGAATGTCAAGTTTGCAAAACTGATGCTCGAATGTGATGAACCCGTGCAGGTCCAAGCCGTCGCCGCCGATTATCCCGATTACACCGGACCGTTCGAGTTGGATCGGTTCAACGCCTACATGACCGACAAGCTGCGCGGGCGTTCTTTTGACGTAGTGGTGCAAACCTTGAGGGAAACGCGCGACGCGACGCTGGCGTGGATGGACACGTTGACGCCCGAACAATTGGAACGCAAAGGCACGCACGCCGCGTGGGGCGAACAAAGCGTGCGCGCCATGCTCAAGGTTTTGGTCCTGCACGACAAGATGCACACGCGGGACATTATCAAAGGGCCGAGTCCAAGAGAATGAGTGTGCGACAAAAACCAAATCAGGAAACCGCGAATCCCTCAATTCCCTCAATTCTTCGGGACAAGCCTTCGGCACAGGTTCTACGCCAATCTAGGCGAATTAGTACTGCGTTTCAGAAGTAAACCGACTATAATAGGTCCCTGAAATCAATTCGGATACAGGAGTCCTATGCCACCGTTCAAATACCCCATTCGCTTGACCAGCAAGGAAAAACGCGCCCTCCGCGAACTCAAACGTGCCA
>JACQWQ010000014.1 GCA_016209205.1 Chloroflexota bacterium | reverse complement strand
GCTGGATTTATTGCAGCACGGGGTGCTCGACGCGTTTGTGGACCAGAACTCTGTGCGCACGCGCGGCGACAAACGTTCGCTCTACGCGGCGGACGCGCTGCGGCGTGTTCTCGAAAGCGCAGAGCTGGAACGCGTGCGCGAAACATACCCCTTGACGCAAGGATTTCCTCTGCGCGTCGAATTGAATTATCTCGACCCGCCCAATGCGCCCAACACCAACGCACTCACGCTCGCGCAATTGCTGCCGACGGCAACGCCGCGCGACGCGCAATCTGCACCCACTGCGGATGCGGCAAGCGATTCCGCCGTACAAACGCAGCTGCGCCAAGCGGAACAATCTGCGCTGTCACAAATCAATTTGCAGACGACTGCCGACAAGGAAATCATCGTGCCGTCGCTGCTCAATCCACCCGCGCCATTCGTACAGGTCATTCTCGCGTTCCTTTATGTCTTGCCCGTCACTTTTGTCAGTGTTTTCTTTACGAGCAGTTTCATGGACGAAAAAACGAACCGGCGTTTGACGATTTTGCTTTCCGCCCCTGTCACGCCGCTGCAAATCATTCTTGGCAAAATGCTGCCGTACGTCACATTCTCGCTTTGCGCGACAGTCCTCAGCGCCGTCGTGACGGGCGCACCCGTACTGCTCGCGCTCGCGATTTTTGTTCCGGTCATTTTCTTTATCTTTGCCATTTATTTGATGGTGCCGTTGTTGTATCGCACGTTTCAAGACACCACTTTTATTTCAATGCTCGCGACATGCCTGCTCATCGGCTATTTGATTTTTCCCGCGCTGTTTTCGGGCATCAACGATTTGGCGTACATGTCGCCGCTCACGCTCGCGGTGAAAACGTATCGCGGCGAAGCGTTGGGCCTGCGCGAATATCTCTTCGCCGCCCTGCCGATGATGTCGGTGTTTGGGCTGGCTTTGTACATCGGGACGCGTACCTTGAATGAAGAATTTTTGACGGGCTATCGCCCGCTGCTGCACAAAATTGCGGAAGCGCTGTATCTCGTACTCGAGCCGCGTCACCTTGCCCTTTCCATTTTTATTTTATCGCTCGCGCTGGTCCCCGTCGTCTTTTTGTTTCAACTCGTCAGCTTTGCCGTTTCGCTGAATTTGCCGTTGCCGATTGCGCTCGTAACGACGTTGTTTGTCGCCGCGCTGGTTGCCCAAGCGGCGCAATCTATCGGGATCCGCATGTTGATCGCACATCGCCACCTCACGCGCGTACGCGAGGTGCTCGCGCTCGCGTTTTTAGCCGCGCTCGGATTCGTCGTCGGTCAATCCTTGCTGCTGCTGCTGTCCATTCAGTTGTTGACGCAAGCTTCGCTGGCGCGCGTGGTGTTTGGTTCCGCGTTTTCACCTGCGCCGCTCGCGGCAAATTTTTTGGGGACCAGCGTGGTATGCGTGCTGAATCTGCGTTTCGGGGTGCGCTATCGCATTGCGCTGCTCGCGGGCGCGCTGCTGAATTTGGCGTTACATCTCGCGACCGCGGGAGGGTGGTTGTGACGAGTTGGCTGGCCTTGGTGAAAAAAGAATTGCGGATGGTCGCGCGTGAACGTACGATCATCATTGCGCTGTTGATTCAATTGGTGCTGGCGGCGTTTTCTTCCGCGCTGCTTTTGGGCCTGCTTTCCTTTTACGATCCCGATTCGATCAGTGTGACCGCGCGCGTGCGTTTGCGCGTCGGCGTGTTGGGCGACCCCGCGTCGCCGCTGGTCAATTTGATGCGCCAACGTAACATGCGCGTGACGGGATTTTTTACACCTGACCAAGCACAAGCCGCGTATGAACGCGGCCGCGTGGATGCGTTGGTGTACATTCCGCCCGACACGGGCGCGCCGGTCGAAATGAAAATTTTTCTGCCGCGTTCGGAAACGTTGTCGTCGTTGTTTTTGATTCTGCTGCGCGCGCCGCTCAAGGATTACGAAAATGAATTGCGGCACGCGCGCGGCGTCGAAATGGCGTACACCCAAGTGCGCGGACAGCCCTCGACTGCATTTGAATTTTTGTACGCGGTCATTGTGCCGGTGCTGCTTTTTTTCCCCGCGTTCGTCGCGGGCAGTATGGTCGTGGACTCGCTCACCGAAGAAATGGAAAACCAGACGCTCGAAACCCTGTGCGCCGCGCCATTGTCACTGCACGCGATTTTCAGCGCGAAAATTTTCGCGGCGGGGCTGCTCGCCGTGATGCAAATTGCGGCGTGGATGATTTTGCTGCGGCTGAACGGCATTGAATTATCAAACCCGGTTTGGGTATTTGGGCTTGCCGTTTTGGTCGCCGCAGTGAACGCGGTGTTGTCGGGCGTCCTCGCCGCCGCGCTGCGCGAGCGCGATCGTTCGCAATTTGCTTATTCCCTCGTCATTCTCGCGGTGGTCGGTCTCAGTACCGTCCTGGATGCGTCGCCGATGAAATTGATGATGCAGCTGGCGAGCGGCGATGCGTACGTGGCGGGCTGGCAAGTGCTGTTGTATCTTGTGCCGCTCGGTGCGCTGCTGCTCGCGCTGGGCTATGGTACGGCGCGTCTGGCACACGCCTGATACCACCGCACATCGCGCCCGCGGCGGACAATCGTAATATCACTCCCCTCGCCTTGCAGCAGCGGCGCCGGAGGTAGCATCACTCCCCTCGCCTTGCAGCAGCGGCACCGGAGGTAGCATCACTCCCCTTGCCTTGCAGCAGCGGTGCCGGAGGTAGCATCACTCCCCTCGCCTTGTGTTCCTTGATTAATCGTTTTAGGGTCAATGGTTCAAACATAATATCCATCCGGTGATGTGAGGTTTCCTCAAAAATACCACAGGTTGCCCTGTTTGAATAGGATGGCTACATTAGCCAATTCTCATATTGAGAATTGCTGACGCGCGCTGCATCGGCTGCGGCATCTGCGAGTATCAGTGTCCCCAATCCGGCCCCGCCGCGATTCGCGTGTATACTCCAACCCAACTGCCCGGATAAATTACAACCACTATAGAAAGAGATTGCACATGAAGAGTTACCGCAAGGAATTGTGGTTCAACATTCCAAAACGCCGCGCGTTCGTCAACATCACGCCGCAAGTACAAGAGTGTTTGCGCGAGAGCGGCATTCAAGAGGGCTTGCTCCTGTGCAACGCGATGCACATTACCGCGTCGGTCTTTATCAACGACGACGAAAGCGGTTTGCACCACGATTACGAGGTGTGGTTGGAAAAACTCGCGCCGCATGAGCCGACCGCGCAATACTGGCACAATCGCACGGGCGAAGACAACGCCGACGCGCACCTAAAACGTCAGGTCATGGGACGCGAAGTGGTGGTCGCCATCACCAATGGTAAATTGGATTTCGGGACGTGGGAACAGATTTTTTACGGCGAGTTTGACGGCAATCGGCGCAAGCGCGTGTTGGTGAAAATCATTGGCGAATAAAGTCGCCCGGTTCATTTGACCAAGTTGTAACCCAGTTTGGACTTGTACGCACCAAACTGGTTGTATAGCAACGCGGCTATTTTGCATTTCATACAAGGACAATGCGCGCCATCAAATCAAATTTCTCGCTGCGAAAAAATCTGATGTTCGTACTGGTCGCCGCGTCGTTCGCAGTTCTGGTCAGCGCGTCCGATGCGTTGATTACCTCGCGCGCGACATACGCCGCGCCGCCCGCGCAAACGCCGGACCTGTGTACTTTATTGGCGCCCGGCGCAAAAAAGGTGACACCCATTTTTCGCGGGTGTGCGGGCAGATACGCGACGGGCAAATTCAAGGGCGTCAGTCAGCCGCAAGAAATAGAAGCCAGCGCGTCTGTATTCCAAGATGTTAGCGTGGCTTCGGCGCAGTACATGGCGGATTGCGCCAACGTCAGCAATGACCCGGTGGCGTCAAAAAAAGGCGCGCCCATCAATATCGGCGACAAGGGTTATGAAATCATTTATGCCCCGCCCTCCCCAAGATATTTCGGGCGCGCGGCGCGCAGTTGTTACTATGCCGAGGTGTCCCTCGAAACCTCCACCGATGCGTGGGGCAGAACGGTTGACCAAGACCTCGTAAATCGCGGACGCGAAATTCTGCGGCAGATTGACGAAAAACTAAAGAACGCGCCGCCGTGCGCCGGGGCGCCGACCGCTGTCCCCGGTCGTTTGAATGTCGGCATCGGCGGCAATTACGACGAAGCGAATGACCGCGTCAATGTCACGGCGGACGTTACGCAGCGTCCCAATGTCGGCATCGGCGATGATTATTACGAATGGACGCTGGATGGCACGCCAATTCAAAAAGGCAAAGAACTAAAGTCCATCGAATATGACACGACGAATCTTGCCGAAGGCGAACATGAAATCGTCGTCAAAGTGACCGACATCAAAAACAATGTCAGCGGCGGCGCGACGTACAGGTTCACCAAAACCAAAGCGCCGACCGGCGGTCAACCGCCCAAACCACCAAACGCCGCGCAAGTTCAACTCACGACGCCTTCTGGAACGGAAACACCAAGTCCCGGCGTCAAAACCCCAGTTACGCTGCAATCCGGCAAGGCAGAGATACAAGCGCGCTGCGAAGCAGCAGTGTACGGGCTGCTCACCTAGAGCGGATTCCGAATTGATTGGTGGTGTCAGCGTAGGGGCGACGGCTTGTCCTCGCCCATTCCAGTTGGGCAACCACAAGGGATTGCCCCTACCATCCCACAAACGAATCAGGAATTCGCTCTACCTCGTTTACAAGGAAGGCACAGATCCGGACTCGATGATGTTCAAAAGCAGAGCGTTGTCGCTGGCAATTCTTGTGCAAGCGTACTGCGACAAGTTGCTTGCGGCGCGTTCATGGGGCGCCGCGCGCGCGCTGGCGCGCCCGCTTTCCCTGCAAACATCACAAGACGTTGGCGCCGCGATTGAAATTGATTTGCAGAAGGCGCGGGACAATTCGAGATTACGCACAGTAAAGCGGCGGTGCGTTTTACAACCGTGACCGCGCGTGTTGACGCTTTGGGCAAACAAACTTTGATTGTCGCGTACGATCCGGACACACAAACGACTTTGGTGCGCGCGTTGAATGGCGCGGTCAATGTTTCGCCCAACAACACCTCGCTTGCCGGAGTGACGCTCACCGCCGGACAATATGTGGTCGTCACGTCGGACAGAATCAGCGACGTGAAGCAAACGCAAAACGCGCCGCCGGGCAACACCAGCGCACAATCCGGCGGCAGCGTTCCCGGCGCCACGCTGTCTATGCCGCCATACGGCACGACGGAACCGTATCCGTCCGTCAATGGGCGCACAATTCAAGTGGCGCAGCGGCATGTGACCGACGGCGATTTGGTGTTAGTGCCGATGTGGCTAATCAAGGCGAACGATATCAGCAACCTCAACGCAGAAGTGACTTTTGACGCGAACGTCGCGCGCCCCGAAGGCGCCATCACCAAAGGTTACTTGTTGGACAATGCCCTCTTTAGCGCGAATCCGAATGTCGGCGGCATTGTGCGTATGGCATTCGCGCAAACCGCGAATCTTGCAAATGGCACGGGCACACTGGCGTATCTTCCATTCCGCGCGGTGGGTAAACCGGGTGACCGGACGACGCTCACGGCGAATGTGACGACCATCAACAATCAAAACGGCGGCGCGTTGAGCATTGACCGCATCAACGGCGAAATCGTCATCTTGAACAAAGACGGGACATTGCCCGGCGGCAATGGGACGGATTCGCTTCCGCCCGGCGCGTGCAGCGGCAATAAACAATTGACTGAATTGGACGCGCTGTGCGCGCTGTAAATTTCCGTCCAGTTGCGTCCGGTGATGCAAATCATGGACGTGGATGGCAACGGCACGATTGATTCGCGCGACGCGGTGTTGATTCTGGAGCGTGTCGTGGGCGGTAGGTGAAAAGGAGGAATTATGTTCCGACGACTCTTTGTGGCTTTCTCCTGCTTGGCGCTGCTATCGCCGCTTACTCTGCGCACGACGCACGCCGCGCCGCCCGAGCAGGGTCCTATCGTCGTGAACGCGGTGGACAACGACCCTGAAAACAAATTATGGAACTGTGACATCGGCACCAGCCGCACCACGTTTGGGAATGAAGAGACCGACCGCTCGCGCTGTTTCACGTTTCGTTCAAGTGCCGCCAGGTGGGATTACAAGCGCAGTTGTCAATATCAGTCTGAACACGCTCGGCTCGCTTCAAGACACCGATGCAACGGTCATGGCGGTTGGCGCGCCGTACGCGCCGTGCGAATGGGCGTACGGCGGAATGCCGGGCTGTGTCGTTTTGCACGGCGGCTTTGAAGGCAAGCATCGCTCGCTCACGCTGAACTTGTTGGACATTGCATGTGACGCGAGCATACAGGGCAGCCCCGAAGCACAACAGTTGGTGCGCGACCAATTGCAGACGGGCGTCGTCCACATGCTTTTGGAGGACGACACGGCGGTGTATTCCGCGCAGCTTGTGTTGAATGGCGAGTCGTCGAATGTGACTTGCGGTGCATCGGAACAACCGGCGCAAAATCCTCCGCCGACGACTGATTCGGGTACCGCGCTTGCGGGTGATGACTTTAATCGTCCCGACGGCGAACGCTGTCAGCTGGGCAGTGTCCAGAGCGGCAGCCGTAAATTGTACTATTTGCCGATTTTTCCCAGCGGCGGCACCGACCCGACGAATCCCATCGGCGCAAATCTGGTTTCGGGCGCGCTGCAAAACAACGGCGCGGATTTCGGCGGCTTTCAATTTACCGAAGCGCCGGACCCGTGCCGCGCGGGACGCGGCGCGGACATGGGGCAAGACTTGAACATTCGCGCCGACCTGCTGACGCCGACGGATGCGGCAGGACACATTTCGCAAGCGGGTCCGTACTTTCGCAGTCGCGCGGCGGCGCGCGGCGATGGCATCATCGGCGGCGATTCGGCGGGCTATTGGGTGCAGCTTGCAAGTACAGGCGAAATCCAGGTCAAACGACTCAATCCGTGGAGTTTGATTGCGACGAGCGGCGTTCCCGCGTCATTTGACCCGTCGGTGATGCACCACATCGAGACTGCTGCAGGCGGCAATCGTTTGCAAGTCGCGCTCGACGGCAAATTGCAAACGTTCATGCAAAACAACGAGCCGGTGACAACGGTGCAAATTCCCGCCACCGCCGGTTCGAATAACGGGACTGCGGGCATTGCGTTTGGCGCGGAAGCAAATCGCGGGCAAATCGGCGGACAGCGCGCGGACAACGTCGTCGTACTCCCCTATCATTCACTCGACGGGCTGCCCGTTCAAAACAATTTTGCCGCGCCCCCCACCGCGACGCATCTTCCGCCGACCGCGCGTCCGCCCACCGCGACGCTTGTGCCGCCAACAGCGACGAACGTTCCACCCACGCCGACAGTGGCGCCTCCGTCTGCGTTCCCGACGGCTTTGCCGACCACAGCTTCGCCATCACCGACTTTTCCGATGGCATCGCCGACATTCGTCACTCCCACGGCGTTCGCCACGCCGACCATCATGCCAACCGGCGATTGCAACGGGGATGGTGTGACGGAACTGGACGCGCTGTGCGCGCTCGAAATGTCTGTGCTGCTTTTGGCGCCGAATCCGCTCTTTGACATAGACGGCAACGGCGTGGTGGACTCGCGCGACGCGGTCTTGATTCTGCAGCGCGCGGTGAACAAATAGGGCAAAATGGGCGACCGTACGACAAAGGCGATGAACTGCATCGCACAAATTTGTCGAACATTTTTAGTGGAATTCGTCATTCGCCTCGCGTCGCACCCGCAGTAGGATGAAAATGGGCGCGGCGTAGGGCGATTTCTGCAAACACAGTTTGCCACAAATCGCCTTGCATTTTCAGTGGAGGAATTATGTTCAAACGATTCATGTTGGCTCTCTCCCTATTGGCGCTGCTGGCGCTCATTCCTCTGTCCACATCCGCCCAAGCGCCGAATCCATGGGAGACGCCGGTAGGACAGCAGTGCTTTGAAAAATGGATTACCGAATCCATGTCCAAGCTGAATGCTTATAACGGCTCGTCCGAATTCAACGGGCGCAAGCCGTGGAGCATTAACAAATACGGTATCCTCGAAGGCGGTACCGCGGCGGGACCGCGTTCGGTCTACGCGCCGGATGATTTCAAGGACCACGGCAACAACAAATATTGGGAGATGTGGGATTTGTGGGTCCCAAAGGGCGCCAATGGCTCCTGGGGTGATCCCGCGTGGGATGGCGCGGGAATTGAAAACATTCGCAGCTATGTCACGCGCTGCGTAGGTTCGAGTGGTCCGAATCAACCACCTCCGTCAGTACTCCCGCCCGGTGTGTGTTCGTGGACCGGCGTATGGAACACGAGCTACAATCGCATGACGTTGACGCAAAATGGAAATCAAGTCACCGGCTCGTACGAATACAATAGCGGCACGCTCAGCGGCACGGTCAACGGGAATGTCCTCGAAGGCAGATGGCAAGAAGGCACGAAGAGCGGACGATTCCGTTTTGTCATGGCGGCGGATTGTAAATCGTGGTCGGGCGGATGGGCATATAACGACAATCCACCCGGCTCTACCGGATGGACGGGGACGCTCGTAAGTGGCGGCGGTGGCGGCGGTGGCGGCACCACGAATTTTCCACCAATCCCTGACTCGTACGGCTGCACCACGCCCGGCACCGTGATCAACGCCATTGACGGAGACCCGGAAAACCAGCTGGCTTGGTGTGACAACCGTGTGCCGTTTGGCGATGAAAGCAGCGACAAGGGGCGCTGTTTCACGTTTCGTTATCAGGTCCCGCCGGGCGGTGTGAAAAGCGCGCTGTTGCGCATGTCCATCAAGCCCATCGGCGATGCGGACACTGACAATATCATCGCCGCCGTCGGACAACCTACGCCAAACTGCGGCGATAACGGCAAAATGCCTGGCTGTGTTTTGATTCATCCCGGACTTGCCGGAGCATCGCAGTGGCTCGATATGGATTTGCTGAACAATGGCTGTGACAAAAAAATCCAAGTCCCTGCCGAATCAGTACAGCCCTTAGAATCACAATTGCAAACCGGCGTTTTGCATGTTCGCTTGCAAGATGATACCGCCGTGTATGGCGCGCAGTTGGTCTTGAATTGTTCGCCGACATGCAAAGTGCCGCCGACCGGCGGCGATCCAAACACCAACGTTTCGCGCATGACCTTACAAGCTGCCAAGCGCACCGTGATTGTCGGACAAACGGTCACGATTCCGGTTTGGCTCATCAAAGCCGGCAACGTCGCCAATATCAATTTTGATATGAGCTATGACGCGAATGTGGCGCGTCCCGAAGGTACGCCCGTCAAAGGCAATTTACTCGACAACGCGCTTTTTAGCGTGAACCCCAATCAATCGGGAACCGTCAAAACCGGTTTCGCGCAAACGAGCGGGCTGAATGGCACCGGAACCGTAATGAATCTCACATTTCGCGCGACAGGCAAACCGGGCGACCGCACGCCGCTGAATTTGACGGTCACGACCATCAATAACCCGGATGGCGGCGCGTTGACGATAGACCGCATCAACGGCGAAATTTCGATTCTCAACAGCGACGGCACTTTGCCGGGCGGCGGTGGTGGTGGCGGCGGCGGCGGCGGTGTGATTCCACCGGGCGATTGTGATGGCGACAAGCAAATTACCGAATCGGACGCGTTGTGCGCGCTCGAAATGTCCGTCCAACTCCGTCCCGTTCTCGCCATCATGGACGTTGACGGCAGCGGCGATGTCACATCACGCGACGCGGTCATCCTTCTCAAACGCGCGATTGGCGGTCAATGACGCTGCCGAAATCGCCTTTCAAACTTCCGAATATCTCATAGCGAACCAAGTTCGCCCGATTTCGGAAGTTTGAAGGGCGTCAACCACGCTATCCATCGGAGGTCACAGCAAATGACAAAGCGATTTTTATTCGGGACGACATTTCTTGTACTTGCATTTGCGGTCGCGATTACGAGCGCGCGCGCCGCGAGCGTCACCGTACAAGTTGGTTCCGCACAGGGCGAAAAGGGCAGCGCCGTTCAAGTTCCGATTCAATTGATTGGCGCGCCCGGCATCGGCGCGATGCATCTCGAAATTCTCTACGATGCGCGCGTGCTGCAGCCCGCCGGAGTCGAACGCGGCGCGCTCGCGGGACCCAACGCGCTCATCGAATCCAATCCCAATCAAGCGGGGCGGCTCATCATCGGCATTATCACGCTTGACGGCATCAAAGGCGACGGCGTTCTTGCCAATGTGAAATTCAACCTCGTCGGCGAACCGGGGATGAACAGCGCGTTGAATATCGAAAACGCGCGCGCGTGGGAAACCGGAACGCATTTCGAAGTGCTGGTCAAGACCGAGCCGGGGCAAGTGAACGTGCTGGCGGCTTCACCGCCGTGGCTCATCATCGGCGCGGTCATCGCGGCAGTGGCATTGATTCTCTTGCTGCTGTTATTCTTTTTGAGCCGACGGCGCAAACCCGCGCCCGCGCCCGCGCCCGCGCCGGTGAGCTATGCGCCACCGCCAAACATTTCTCCGGGCGCCTTGCCCGAAAAAAAGAGCGATGCGGCGTGGACTTGTCCGCGCTGCAGTACAGCGAATCGCGCGTCGAGCCGTTTTTGTAAAACGTGCGGCGCGGCGCGTCCGTAGGAGTCTTTGACGAGCCATTCGGCTTCCCCACAGATGGATGAAAAGTGACGCGCGCGGTTTTTCCCCGTCACCCGTCACTCGTCACCCGTCACATTTTCGAGAAGGATATGCACTGTACACAATGCGGACAGGCGTTGGCAGCCGACGAACAATTTTGTCCTGCGTGCGGCGCGCCGCGTGAAGGGACCAGCATGAGCTTTGCCCAAGCCGAGCAAGAATTTTTTCGCTTGAAGGGACAGCTCGAAACGCGGCGGCTCACCTCCGAGCAATTTGAAAACGCGCTCCATGCTTTGATGGTACAGGACGCGCAGGGACGTTATTGGATGCTTGGCGCAGACAGCGGCGTGTGGTACGTCTACGATGGTCAGCAATGGGTCCGCGCGACTCCGGCGGCGCCTGTCGGCGCGCCCGCAGGTACGCCTACGAGTACGGCGCGCGCTTCTTCCACGACATTAGTAATTCTTGCGGTGCTCGCGCTTTTCTTGATTGCGCTGCTCGCCGTCGGAGGGTATTGGTTTTTGAGGTCCGGCTTGTACGCCAACAATCCAAAGAGCGCAATGGCGACGCTCACGCCCGTTTCAGGTCTCGCCCTTTCCAAAACAGGCGCGCCGCTGCCAACACTCGCGCCCGTTGTCACGCCAACTGCGCTCCCCGTAATCCCAACTGCGACTCTTGCCTCCGATGTCATTGCGACGAGTGGGCGACCAACGGTGCCGCAAGAAACCGTGCTGCCGACAAGCGCGCGACCGACAGTGCCGCAAGAGACCGCGCCGCCGCCAACTGTGGAACCGACGACGCCGCAAGAGACCGTCCTCCCACTCATCACCTTGCCCGGCTCGACGGTTGTGGTCGTCATCGAACCTGCAACGGCGACCTCCCCGCTGCCGACGGAAGCGCCATCGCTCACACCACCGCCAACAGTTGCCGCGACGAACACACGTCGCCCGCCGACGCGGACGCCCTTGCCCACCGCAACGCTCGCGCCGACCGAGGTACCGACGCCCGCGTATCCGCCGGGGGTGTACGTGACGCAAATGAACACCGAACCCGCCGAACCGAAACGCAATCAAGGCGTCACGTTCCTCGTCACGTTTCTCAATACGACTAGCGCGACGCAGCAATACAATTGGCTCATCCAGATTTATGACGCGGAATCCAACAGACGCTTTGGGGAAACCTTGGTGCAAGGGCTGACGGTGCCGCCCGGCACAAGCGTACAGACATCGCCCAACAATTGGCAAGTGACAGGCGCGGGTGGGTGTATTTCATTTTACGCGCAGGCGCAATTTCAAAACGCCGACGGCGGACGCATTCCATTCACTTTGCCCGAAGGGAACGCGTTCTCACAAGGGTTTACAGTGTGCCCGTGAGATTCTTGAGTCACTTTTCGACCACTCGTGCGTAAGGGTGAATGATTCAGGAGGACAGAATGAAAACATTCTCTTCCAAGATGCTGCACCGAGTTATTTTGAAACGCCGAAACCGCGTCTCGAAACAAAATTGCAACCGGCATAATTGATGTCACAACACCAAAAAACTTCGCGCGCTCATGGCGCGCGAAGTTTTTTTGACAGGATTAAGGCGATGACTACATCGCAATTAACAGGGTTTTGTTTGCGTTACTTTTGACGTTTGACGCTCCACGTTTCTCGCTTCTCGCCGCGCGCTCGACCAACGCTTGACGAATAAATTCGTCACTACGCTTCACGTTTCACGTTTGACGTTTCACGTTTCTCGCTTCTCCCTTCACGCTCTCGCCTTCTCACTCGCCCACGCCATCATCTTATATAACCGCCCCAATACCTCTTGCACCTGGTCCGCTTGAATAATCAACGGCGGCAAAAATTGGCAGACCGCTTGATCATAATTCGCGTAGATCATCAAAACGCCAAAATGAAAACCTGCAACCGTCATTAGCGGCCCAAGCGACGCGTCCGCGAATTTCAAGCCCATCATCAAACCGCGTTGGCGCACCTCGACCAGCAGCGCGGGATATTCTTGCTGCAAGTGCGCCAGCCCCACGCGAAACATTTCCGCCATCGCGCGCACATGTTTCAAAAATTCCGGTTCCTGCAAAATGTTCAGCACTTCCAGCGCGACGTAGCATCCGACCTCCGCGCCGCCCGCCGTCGAAATATGAATGAACGGATTTGCGCGCAGGAACGCGTCGAGTCGGTCGCTGTAAATCGTCGCCGTCATTGGATAAATGCCGCCGGACAATCCTTTCGCGGTCACGAGAATATCGGGAATCGCGCCGAACGTGTTGATGCCCCACACTTCGCCGCAGCGCCCCAGTCCGCTCTGCACTTCATCGGCAATGAACAACGCGCCCGCGCGGTCGCACAACGCGCGCACGCCGCGAAAATAATCTTCCGGCGGCACAACAATGCCCATCGTCGCGGGAATCGTTTCCAACAACACCGCGGCGGTATCGTCGTCCAACGCGTCTTGCAACGCGTTCAAATCGCCAAACGGAATTTGCACAAAGCCCGGCGGCAGCGGTGCGAACGGCGCGCTAAATTCTTCTTCGCCCGCCGCCAGTGCGAAACCCGTGTGTCCGTGGTAGCCGCCCAACGCCGAAATAATTTTTGCGCGTTTCGTGTGCGCCCGCGCGAGTTTGATTGCTGTATCAATCGCTTCGCCGCCGCTCACGCCGAAAATGACGCGTTTCAAATCGCCGGGGCACAGCGCGGCCAAACGTTCGGCTAACAGCGCGCGATGTTCGCTGATGAAATGATGATTGCCAATGTCCAATTCGTCGAGCGCGCGCTGCAATGCGGCAATGATGCGCGGGTTGCGGTGTCCGAGATTGAACACGCCGCCGTTGCAGTGGCAATCTATCAAGCGGCGCTGCCCGTCAATATCCCAGACATAAATTCCCTCGCGCTTGCCGAAAACAAAATCAATCCCGGCTTGGGCGAAAAATTCCGCCTTGCCGGATGAGACGTGCCGCGCATAGCGTTCGATCAATTCATTACGCGGGGATTGGGCGATGAGTGACATGTGTGCAAGACCTGACAGAGTACATCACATTTTCAGAGACTCGGGATCCACGAATTACACTAATCTCCACCAATCAATTTAGGAACTCACCTTACGCAGTAAATGTCATTTCGAGATGGTCAGCCCGCAGGGGCTGTATGGGCTCAGGACTGTCATATCGAACGGAGTGAGATATCTCGCTCCGCTCGATATGACAAGTCCTGTGCAGCGGTTCCTTCATTCTTCATGCGATGAACTGCTTCGCCACAAGTTTTGCGAGAAATCTCAATGTTGGCAGAGCAAGATTTCGGCGATGATTCCATCGCATCGCAAGAAACCGCTCCTGCTCAGAAACTTGCGACGCACCGATTGAGTCGTCGGACGGAAAACACGAATCTACGCGAATCCAAACAATCCCTCAGTGCTTCGGGACAGCATCCTACGCGAAAATCTTTTTTAGATTCGTGGCGCGGAGTTCGCGCCAATTCGCCTAGATTCGCGTTGACAAAGTTTCTGTTCCCTCAATTCTTCGGGACAAGCATTAAACATCACGCCCGCGCGTGATGGGCATCTCGAAATGACAATGCGTAACATGAGTTAGGAAATTCGTGTTATTCGGTGCGCGAACTACGCGCAATAATTCGTGGATAACAGGGAAAATTGCGATGGACTGTGCCATGTCTGTATCGTTATCGTTGAATCTTGTCTGGCAAAATGTACGGATACAGTTTTTGCAAAACGCGCGTGCGCAGCCAGCGGTCGGTCTTGCGTGCGTTGAAATAGAGCGACCAGATTTGCGCGTCCTCGCGATAATACGCTTGCACCTTGTTCACGTCGAGCGGCGCCACGTTCAACCCGCGCGCGTCCGTCGCAAAAAATTCGTTCGTCACGCGCGCCACTTCCGGGACCAGATCGGCGCGCTGTTCTTTGTAAAAATTCGCGACGAGGTCGGTGGCGACGAGATGAAAATCGTAATAGCGGTTCACCACGTCTTTCAAATACAACACGCGCAAGAGCCACGCGAGAAAGAACGGCGCGCTGCGCAAGAACAATTCAGGGTCCAACTGCTCGACGCCGTTCACGCGAAACAACGGCGTGCTCGTGTCCACATAGCGCAACGCGAATGTTTCGGACGACTCTGCCGCGTCCGTTTCCCGAATTGCCCAGTTGGAAATTTGCCCGTCAATCGCCGCTTGGACGCGCGTCTGTGTATGATTAAATTCCCAGACCTTGCGCAATTCGCGCAGCACGCTGCGCACCAATTTCAAAATGTCCGTATCAGAGCGTGTGTGCAGCACGCGACTGCCAATCGAGTCCGCTGTCAATTTTTGTTGGACGATGTAAAACACCGGCGCGCCCGCCGCGCCCTGAACGACCGCGTAATCTTGCGCGGGCAGCTGTACGCCAATCTCGTGTTGCAGCAAACGCACATATTCGTCAAACACGACGCGGTAGCATTCGACTTCGCGTTGGTCACGAAACAACGGGAGCCGCTTGAACGCGTATCCTTGCGTCGCATCGGTTTGAATTTCAATCACCGTGCTAATTTCGCCGTAACCGAGAATGCGCGCGGGGACGCGACTGCGTTCGGGGTGCTGCGGGTCGAGACCGCGCTCGAAATCTTGGAGCAGTGCGAGTTGGGAGGTAGCGAGTGACATTTTACTTGTGTTTCGGCATCTGCGCGTCGCGGTCAAACGCGTTCCACGCGCGTTGGTGTAATCGTCCGCGCGGACGACGCGGCGCGGTCTGCAAAACGCGTTCCAACCATTCCGCCTCTGCCGCGTCGGCGCGCGCAAAGCATTGCGCGGAGTATGCGCGACGCGCTTCGGGCGGCGCGGATGCGCAATCCAACGCGCCCGCGACAAATTCGCGTTCCAGCGCGTCGCGTTCAGCCCGATACAACGCGTGGCGCGTTGCGTGATCGTGCAGTGTCGCGCGGTGCAGCCGCTCGTGCCGCCAAAAAAGCGTTTTGTGATCGTGCGTTCCGTCCGGCGCAGGTCCCGTGTCTGGAACGTCGGTATCCAGCCACACGGGTTTGAAAATGCTCGTGCATGGCGCGGACGTTCCCGTGACAAAATGTGTTTGGCGTTCCAGCGCAAGATACGAAATCATGCTGCCCGTCGTTTGCGATGCGCGAATCGGACCGAAACTCGCGTGCGCGCACACGTTAAACGTCGTCACCCCGCGCGCGGGTGACCATTCATCGTCATCGCCGTGATCGCGCAGCGCGCGCATCATTGTTTCCACCGTGATCTTGCCGCGCTGCGCGGCGAGCGCGTCGGTCGTGCGGCACTGCCGTTCGTTGCAGCGACTAAAACGTGTATACAGCGGGTCGGCGTAACAGCGCGCAAAATGAAAATCGGCGCGTCCTTGACACCAACCGCGCTGCACCGCGTAATTCACCAAATCGGGCGACGCCAAATCCCACTCGCCGCCAATCGCGAGACCGTTCGAGATAGAACGAATGTCGCGCACGCGTTCCGCCGCCCAATGCGGGCCCGCCGTTTCGAGCACCCACGCTTCGCGCGGGTCGGCAATCAGAAAACTGTTGTGATAATACGTTGCGTGTTTGAATCCGCAGTTGCCGCCCTGCCCGTACTGCGCGAGCAGGTTCGTAATCACGTCGAGCGCGGCGCGCGCCGTTTGCGCGCGTTCCAACGCGAGGCGCAGCAAATCCATGCCGATCAAGCCCGGCGTTTTGGCGTACGGAATTTTCGTAAACACCGCTTCATTGCCGATGGCGACGCCGAATTCATTCGCGCCCATTTCCGCGCCCCAGATCCAAAACGGTTTCGCTAAAAGCACCGCGTACGTTTCCGCGACTTGGGCTATTTCAATGTACGTGCACTTGACGCGTTCACCGGGCGCGTGTTGCGCGCGCGGAATGCGCACGACGTGATGCGCTTCGTTCGGTTCGCGGTCGGAATTTTTTCCAAACAACGTCACGCCGTCGGCAGTAACGCTGCCCAGGGCGACGATGGTGTCACACATAACAACTCTGCGCAACGAGACCTCACAGGTTTTGAAAACCTGTGAGGTCTTGTTGCCTTACCGATTGCGCCCGTACTTTTCGTGACTCGAAACCCAATCGCTCGAAGAGATGGCAGCGGCAAGCGAGATTTCACCCGCCAGCGCGACGGCGGCGACGATTTCGGCGAGTTTGTTCACTTTACCTTTGCCGGTGCAGCCGAGAATTTCCAAACACTCGTTTTGCGTTGCAAGTTTTACGCCGCCGCCGTACGTCGCGACGATGAGCGAAGGAATCGTGAGCGAAATATACAGGTCGCCATCTTTGGTCATTTCGCAATAAATAATCCCCGCCGACGATTCGGATACATTCGCCACGTCTTGGCCCGTCGCAATAAACATCGCCGTGATGCCGTTTGCGGAATGCGCGCCGTTGTTGTTGACGCCTGACATGAAACCGCCGATGTTGGCGACGCCGTAATGATAGAATAGTTTTTCCGGCTCGACGCGCATGTTCTCGATCAAGACATCGCGTTTCACCGTCGCTTCGGCGACGACGCGTTTGCCGCGCGTGCGCGCGATATTGATCCACGATGCTTTTTTGTCGGTCGCGAAATTCGATTCCAGATAAAAATTGGTGATGCCCGCGTAATTGTCAATGATCCAACTGCACGCCGCGAACGTCGCGCGCCCGACCATGTTTTGTCCCGCCGCGTCGCCGGTCGAATAATTGAAACGGAGGAACGCGAATTTGTTGGACAGGTACGGATCAATGTCCTGCAATTTCGCGACGGAGGACGTGGCTTCGGCTTGTTCTTGAATCGTCGCGAAATTGTCTTGGATCCATTTCACAAAATCGCGCGCTTCACGCGCATTGCCGAATACAAACACCGGCGCGCGCTGCATCGCATCGTCTACCACAGTTGTGGTAATACCGCCCGAAAGATTTGTGATTTTGATGCCGCGATTGTACGACGCGACGAGCGTCCCTTCGGTGGTCGCAAGCGGAATGAGAAAATCGCCAATGGCGTGTTCGCCGTTGATCTTGAGCGGACCGGCAAGCCCGATGGGCATTTGCGCGACGCCGATAAAATGTTCGATGTTGCCTTTGAGGATGTGCGGATCGAAGGAATACTGGTTGACGTGTTGAAGTTTTACGCCGCTGAACTGTTCGAGCAACGCTTGACGCTGCTTGACCACGCCCGGCGCATAGTCATCGTTTTCATCGCGCGGAATTTTGACGCCCTGTTTCACCGCGTCGCTGATCGAATCGTCTACTTTGAATTGCAGCTTGCCGAAATTTTTCGCTTCGACGCCGATTTCGATTTCGTGTTTGCCCTTGGGCAGCGCGGGGAGAGGCGTCTGCACGGTGAGCGGCATCCGCAGGGGAAACGCGAGCGGCGTGCTCGAAGAAATTTGTGCGGGCGTCAAAGTACGTCCGTCGGCAAGCATCAACTTGACTTGAGTGAGTGGAACTTCTTTGCCGTCAATGGCTACTTTGCGAATGCCGACCAACTCGACATCGCTCAGGCGATTTTTCACGGCGAATTGCACACCGGCATCCGAATTCTTCAGACTGCCTAACGTGTATAATTTTTTCAACAGCATACTGGGAATAATCATGGCATAGCTCCTTTGTCGCGCAAGGTTTCGTCCGCGCCGAGTGCGCCCCCGCGCATGCGCGTAGAGTTGTGCCTCCGATTATACACAGAAATGCGTGACTGCCCTTAAAAGGTGACGGGTGACGGGTGACGGGGAAACTTGTCTATCCGTCCTGACGCACATGAGTGCGAACAACTGCCTCAAGCGCAGCGACAAACGTCGGTGACGCGTTGGCAGAGGGAATACGCTGCATCTCGATACCCAACGCGCGTGCGCGTTCCGCGCACTCTACGTCAATGTCGTACAAAATTTCCAGATGGTCGGCGACAAAACCGATGGGCGCAATCATCACGCGCTTGTGCCCTTGGTGCGCCGCCATGTCGAGCGCGTCCAAAATATCGGGACCGAGCCATTTTTCTCCGGTGCGTCCCGCGCTCTGGTATGCGAAACGCCACTCGTTTTCTTGTAAGCCCAATTGCGCCGCGACGAGTTCGCACGTCTCGCGCAATTCCTGTGGATACGGATCGCCGCCTTGCAAAATGCGCTCGGGCAGACTGTGCGCGGAAAAAATAACGTGAACGTCAGCCCAATCGTTCACCTCGAATTTTGCGCGCGTCTGGTCCATGCGTTCCACCAGACTTGCAATGTACAACGGTTCGTCGTTCCAGCTCTGCACAAATGTGACATCAAACGTCGCGCCGATGTTGTCCATCGCCGCGCGCACGCGCTGCGCGTAACCGTCAATGCTGAAGCGTGAATAGTGCGGCGCCAACGCGAGCGCAATCACGCGCGTGTGTCCGCGCCGCGCGATTTCCTCGACCGTTTGCGCGATGTACGGGCGCCAATGCTTCATGCCCACGTACACGCGATAATCGTCGCCCAACGCGTTTTGCACGCCGTTCGCCTGCGCGCGGGTAATTTCGAGCAGCAGAGTTTTGCCTCCAATGCGTTCGTAGCGCGCCTTGAGTTCATGTACAAGTTCGGGCGATGGTTTTCGTCCACCGCGAATGTCCGCATAGTACGCTTCCACGTCGTCGAGCGAATTCGGCGTGCCATAAGCCATCAACAAGACTGCGACTTGCTTCATCGTTGATTCATTAGACAGGATTAGCAGGATTTACAGGATTACATGCGAAATCAAATCCTGTTAATCCTGTCGAAAAAATCGTTTCCGGTAACGTCTATTCCACAGAATCAATTCTTCCGAAATTCATGTACGACTTGAATCAAGTGTTCCACATTCTCTACCGGTGTATCGGGCAGGACGCCGTGTCCCAAGTTGAAAATGTGCCCGCGCCTACCGTTCGCTTCGCACAAAATTTCGCGCGCTTGTTCTGCCACAACCTTGGGATTACTCAGCAAGACAACCGGATCGAGATTGCCTTGCAGCGGCACATCGCCCAGCCGTGACCACGCTTGCGCCAGCGGCACGCGCCAGTCAATGCCAATCGCATCGCCGCCTGCTTCTTGCATCAACTCGAGCAGCGTCGCCGTGCCCGTGCCAAAATGAATGCGCGGCACATTCGTTGCTGCCAAGGCGTCGAAAATCTTTTTCGAGTACGGCAAAACATAGCGGCGATAATCGCGCGGACTCAAGGCGCCAACCCAGCTGTCAAACAATTGTACCGCTTGCGCGCCCGCGTCGATTTGCGCGCGCAGGTACGCGGCGAGCGAATCCGCGAGTACAGACATGAGGGTGTGCCACGCGGCGGGCTGTGTGTACATCAGCTGTTTGGTGCGCACGAGTTCGCGCGACCCTTTGCCTTCGATGATATAACTCGCCAGCGTGAACGGCGCGCCCGCGAACCCGATGAGCGGAATTTTGTTTTCCAATTCGCGTCGCAGTACGCGTAACGCGTCCATCACGTACGGCACATCCGCGTTGGGATTCAAAACGCGCAGCGCGTTCGCGTCGCGCTCGTTCCGAATCGGATGTGCAATGACAGGACCTACATTTTCGCGAATCTCAAATTCCACGCCCATGCCGCGCAGCGGAACCATAATGTCGGAAAACAAAATCGCCGCGTCGAGATCAAAACGACGAATCGGTTGCAGCGTCACCTCGACGGCGAGTTCGGGCGTGCGACACATTGTGAGCAGATCATATTTCTCGCGCAGCGCGCGATATTCCGGCATGTAACGTCCCGCCTGCCGCATCAACCAAATTGGTGTGTGTTCCACACGTTCGCCGCGACAAGCGCGGAGGAAGGAATCGTTCATGGGAGTGCGCAAGTAGACATGTAACAAGTAGACAGGTAGAGAGGTACACCTGTTTACCTGTTTACCTGTTTACTTGTTTACCTCTTTACCTCTTTACGTGTATGCCTCTCTCCCTCGCACCGGCTCATACGCACAAAACGGATCGCTTTCCAACGCGTCGCCGGTGTGTGTAAACGCGCGCGCGCGCGAGCCGCCGCAGATGACGCGATACTCACAGTAGCCGCATTTGCCTTGGAACGTGTTCGGGTCGTGCAGCGAACGCATCAGCGGCGCATGGCGATACGTCGTCACCAAATCGCCCTCGCGCACGTTGCCGACCGTTACAGGCAAAAAGCCCGCGGGATAAATATCGCCGGTATTAGAAACAAACACAATGCCATTGCCATCGCGAATGCCAAAACCGCGATAGACCGACGAGCGGCGAATCGCCTCGGGCGGCATGCCGTTAGCGCGCATGGTTTCCAACGCGACGCGGCGGTACGACGGCGCTTCGGTCGTCTTGATTGCGAACGGCGCGCGGCGCGCCACAGCGAGCGACCAACGCATAATTTCTTCGCCGCGTTCAGGTGACACTGCCTCGAGCGTTTTCCCGCGTCCGACTGAAATCAAAAAGAACAAACTCCACCGCATGACGCGCTGCGTCAAAAGCAAATCGTAAATCGCGGACAAATCATCCGCCGTCTCCGCCGCGACGAGCGTGTTTACCTGAATCGGAATCTCCAACTCGCCCGCGACACGCAGCGCATTCATCGTCCATTCAAAACAACCTTGCACGCCGCGCGCCGCTTCGTGACGCGTCGCGTCAGAACCGTCGAGACTCAAGCCCAAGCTTTGAATCTTGTGCGACCGTAATTTTTCAATCACCGCGCGCGTGAGATTCTGCGTCGCGGCGGGCGTAATCGAAACCTCAATGCCGAGCGACACTGCTTCGTCAATCAATTCGTACACGTCGGGACGCATCAGCGGGTCGCCGCCGGTGAGAATGAGATGCGGCAGCGGCGCGCCGAACGCGAGGATTTGCTGTAAGAGCGCGCGGCTTTCGGTATAGTTCAACTCGCGCGGATGTTTTTGCAGCATCGCTTCGGCGCGGCAATGGCGGCACGCCAGAGCGCACGCCTGCGTCATTTCCCAATAAATAATCATCGGATTGCGCGCAAGGTCACGCGAGGTTGTGTGCGCGTGCGGCGCGTGGGGGTGAATTACGACACTCATATCAATGCTCCTAACCATGATGCGTAGCAGAACGATTGAAATCGTTACTACGGTGCTAAAAGCGTTTGCGTCACGCGCGCGCCATCGGCGATGCAGTCGGGGATGCCGACGCCGTGATACGCGCTGCCGACGAGATACAATCCGTTGTGCTGCGCCGCGCGCTGTTCAATGGACGCGACGCGCGCTTGATGCCCCACCTCGTACTGCGGATTTGCTTTGCGCCAGCGATACACTTGAGTGATAACGGGTTTTGCATCAATGCCCATCATCGCGCGCAGTTCCTCGCGCGCGGCTTGAATCACCAGCGCTTCGTCTTGTTCCGCCAATGCTTCGTTGTGCGCGCCGCCGATGAAGGCGCGAATCAAAACGTGTTCCTCGGGCGCGCGATGACTGAATTTGGTGGACGACCACGAGCACGCGAGAATTTTCCGCTTTTCACTGCGCGGCACCACAAAGCCAAACCCGTTCAACGGGTGCGCGACCTCCGCGCGTTTATAGCCGAGCGAAACCGTCGCGGTAGACACGTATCGAATCTGTGCGAGTTGCGCGGCGAGTGCGGAATCCAAATCGCGCACGAGTTCGGCGGTGACGTACGACGGCGCGGCAAACACCACCGCGTCGGCGTGCAATACCGCGCCGTCGTCTAAACAAATCGCGTACGCGTCGCTTGCGCGTTGTACGCGCACCACACGTTGATTGACGCGCAGCGCGTTCGCGTCGCACTGCGCGATCATTGCTTCGGTCAATTGCTGTACGCCATGCCGCAGCGTCATAAACATCGAAACCGGCGCTTGGCCGTTTCCCTTGCCATTTGCGCGGCGCGTTTGCGATGCCGCGCGTTTTTGCGCCAAGACGCCGCGCAACAGCCCGCCGTACTTGTTCTCCATGTCGAGAAAACGCGGGAACGTGCTCTGCAAGCTCAGATCCTCGGCGTCGGCAACATAAATGCCCGCAATCATCGGCTCGGCGATTTTGTCCAACGCTTCGTCGCCCAAACGACGGCGCACGAAATGCGCGAGACTTTCATCGCCGTCGTCGCGTTTCGCGGGAATGAACGCGTCCAGGCCCATCCGCATTTTGCCGCGCCACGAGATGAGCGGCGATTTCAGGAACGGCATAATTTTCGTCGGCACGATGAGCATGACGCCGTCGGGCATCGGATGGAGTTTGCCGCGACTCCACACAAAGACTTGGCGCGCCGCGTCGTTCGTCCCCATCAAATCGTTGCCCAAGCCCAATTCGCGGCACAGTTCCAGCGCGTGCGTTTTTTGCGTAATGAACGAATCGGGTCCGCCTTCGACGACGAATCCTTTTTCGCGCGCCGAAACAATTTTTCCGCCGAGCACGGGCGCGCTTTCGAGCAACGTATAGTTCACCTTACCTTGCGCGCGCGTTTGCAAATAATACGCGGTCGCGAGTCCCGCGATGCCGCCGCCCACAATGACCACTCGTTTCATTTTTTATCCCAAGAGCGCGAGCGTTCCCGCGACCGGACGATGCACGCATGTAAAAATTGGCGTGTCGCGCAGGGTGTAGCGACGCGCTTCGGTGCTGCGCAGCGCAATCACCAAACCCTGAAACGCGTCGAGCTCGTCCGTTTCGTACGCCACAATGAATTCTTGATCGTCCAGCCCCGTCGAATATACGAGCAACTGGCGCACTGACGGGAATTCGTGTCCGACGCGGATGTGCTCGTTCATCATGCCCTGCCGCGCGTCTTGGCTCATCAAATACCACTCTATCGTTTTCGTGAACGGATAGACGATGAAATAGCGCTGGCGTTCTTGCTCGAACAATGCTTGCTCTTGCGTCGTCGCGCGCCGCACATATTTCGATGGACGAACCAAGCCGTTGAACGTGTGCGTCACGTCGAGATAGCGTCCCAGTCCCGTCAGCAACAAACGACTCAACGAATCTTGCAGCGCGTCGGGCGAAGCTGCCACACGCCACAAGAGCAAGTCGGCGTCGGTTTTCAAACCGAGTGTGCTGTACAGGTACGACGTAATCTCACTCGCCTGCGCGAGTTCGTTCGCTTTGTTTCGCTTATTGAGTTTGTTTGTCATTTCGAGATGCCCAGCCCACGCGGGCTGCGTGACCCGCCGAAACTGTCATGCTGAGGGACGAAGCATCTCTGGTTCGGCATAGAGATTCTGGCGATGTGCGATGTGTTTCCATCGCCTACATCGCATGTCCCTTCAGAATGACAGTTGGCAGTTTCTGTGCAGCGGATGCGAGAAATCTCTCTGCGCGAAACTGAAATTTCGGCAATGAACTGCATTGCATCTCCGCTGCTCAGAACTTGGCAGGAATATGTCATATCGAACGGAGTGAGGATATCGGCGATGAACTGCATCGCAACTCCGTTCGATATGACAGTTCTTCGCTCACACAGCCCGGTGGGGCTGACCATCTCGAAATGACAGCTCCATTCAGCGCGATGCACTCCACTCTGCAAATTCCTTCGCGTGATACGTGAGAATCAAATCCGCGCCCGCGCGTTTGATGGACGTTAAAAGTTCCAGCGTCGCCTTGCGCTCGTCAATCCAGCCGTTCTGCGCCGCCGCTTTGAGCATCGCGTATTCTCCGCTGACGTTGTACGCCGCGATGGGGTGATTGAACGCGTCGCGTGTTTGGCGAAGAATGTCGAGATACGGCAGCGCGGGTTTGATCATCACCATGTCCGCGCCTTGTGCAATGTCCAGCTCCACTTCGCGCAGTGCTTCACGCGCGTTCGCCGGGTCCATTTGATACTGCCGCCGGTCGCCAAATTTCGGCGGCGAGTCTGCCGCTTCGCGGAACGGTCCATAAAACGCGGACGCGAATTTCGCCGCGTACGCCAAAATGCTCACATCGCCGAAACCCTGCGCGTCGAGCGCCGCACGAATTGCGCCAACCTGTCCGTCCATCATCGCGCTCGGCGCAACCATGTCCGCGCCCGCCGCTGCGTGCGACACGGCCGTGCGCGCGAGATATTCCAACGTCGCGTCGTTGTCAATTTGCCCGTCGCGCACGACGCCGCAGTGCCCGTGCGAGGTGTATTGGCATAGACACACATCGGTCATCACAACCAAATCGGGATTGACGCGCTTGCACGCGCGAATCGCGTCTTGCACAATGCCGCGCTCGGCGTAATCTTCCGAGCCCCATTCGTCTTTGGTTTCAGGCAAACCGAACAAAATCACTGCGCGCAGATTCAACTCACTCACTTGCGCGATTTCGCGTTCCAGTTGATCGAGCGAAAGATGAAAGACGCCGGGCATCGCAGAAATTTCGTCGCGCACGTTTTTGCCGTGCACGACAAAGAGCGGATAAATCAAATCGTCCACGCGCACGCGCGTTTCGCGCACGAGCGCGCGCAAATTCTCGGTGCGGCGCAAACGGCGTGGGCGCACGCGCAAGGCGGACGGTTTCGCCACATCAAAATTCGTACGCAGTTCCAGTTCTTGGTCCAACATCGCGTCAATTTCCTCCATAGAATTTCACCATCGCCGCGACCAAACCGTCGAGCGTGTGTTCGTCCGCCACTGCGGAAATGTTCAAACCCAAATCGCGCGCCGCGTCTGCCGTCACCGGACCGATGCAAAAAATATCGCGCGTGCGCAATTGCGCGCGTGCGTCGTCGTCAAGCAGCGCCATCAAGTTGCGCACGGTTGAGGAACTCGTGAACGTCACCGCGTCCACCGCGTTCCAATCGAGCGAACGCGCGTTAGCCCTCACCGTGCGATACGCGTCAATGTCTAATACATTGACGTCGCGCGTTTTCAAAACATCCGCGAGCACATCCGATGCAATGTCCGCGCGCAAAAGCAAAACGCGCTGCCCGTTTGAAACGGGCAATTCGCGCGCCACTTGTTCGCCTAAAAATTTTGTGGGGATGAAATCCGCGCGTACGCCGATTTGTTCGAGCGCACGCGCCGTGCCGGGACCGATGGCGGCGACGCGCACATTTTCAAACACCGCAGTTATTGCATTCAACGCGCCAACGCGCTCGGCAACCGCGCGCACGCCGTTCGCGCTGGTAAAGACGACCCAATCGAATTCTCGTATCCGCGCGAGCGCGTCGTCGAGCGCCGAGTAATCTTGGAGCGGCGCAAATTCAATCGTGGGAAATTCAAACGGCACGCCGCCCCGCGCGCGAATTTTTTCCGCGAGTTCATTCGCCTGTTCATGTGCGCGCGTGATGACGATGCGTTTGTTCGCGAGGGCGCCAGCCCGTGCAGATTGCGTGAGCGGAGCACTGTCATATCGAGCGGAGTTGCGATGCAGTTCATCGCCGATATCCTCGCTCCGTTCGATATGACAAGTATTGACTAGCCGCGTTGGGTGCAAAATTTTTGCCGCACCGTTTTCTAATAGTTGTTTTGCCAGCGCCTGCCCCAATTGTTCCGCGTCATTCAGATCGCCGCGAATTTCGCCGCGCACGATTTGTGCGCCGTCGAGCGCGCCGACCATACCGCGTACGCGCAGCCCCTCCGCGCACGGTTCCGCGTATGCGCCCATTGGCGTGCGACAACCGCCGCCCAATGCGTGCAAAAACGCGCGTTCGGCGGTCACGGCGGCGCGCGTCGGCGCATCGTCGAGTGGCGCGAGCAAACGCGCGAGTTCGTCATCGTCCGCGCGAATTTGCGCCGCGAGCGCGCCTTGACCGGGGTCGGGCAGCATCCGGTCCAGCGAAAGATATTCGGTGATTTCGTGAGCGCGTCCCAAACGAATCAGCCCTGCCGCCGCAATCACAATCGCGTCGTATGCTTCCGTTTGTGCTTTGCGCAAGCGGGTGTCCACATTGCCGCGCAGCGGAATAATTTTTGCATCGGGGCGCAGCGCCAAAATTTGCGCGGTGCGGCGCGCGGACGATGTGCCGATGCGCGCGCCGCGCGGCAATTGCTTCAAGCCGACATTGTGGCGCGAAACAATCGCGTCGCGCGCGTCTTGACGCGGCAAATACGCCGCGACAGTCAATTGCGCGGGCGAGTCGGTCGGCAAATCTTTGAGACTGTGCACGGCAACATCAACCTCGCCGTCGCGCAGCGCGTGTTCCAGTTCTTGCGTGAAAACGCCCAGTCCGCCAAATTCCGCGAGCGGGCGCGCTTGATCCTTGTCGCCGGCGGTTTTGATGATGCGCAGTTCGATGCGCGCGCCGGGCGCGCGGCGCAGCAGCGCCGTGATGACGAATTCCGTTTGCCAACGCGCGAGCGCGCTGCCGCGTGTGCCGACGACGAGGGCGCGATTTTCGATTTTTGATTTCTGATTTTTGATTTGAATCATACGCGGCTCATTTCGTTTAGAACGTCCGATGCCGCTTCGGTGGTCAGCGCAATATCCGCATCGGTGTGCGCGAGGGAAACGAAACCGGCTTCGAACTGCGAGGGCGCGAGATAGATGCCGCGTTCGAGCATCGCGTGGAAATAATGCGCGTAGCGTTGGGTGTCGGCGGTTTTCGCGCTCGCATAATCGGTGACGGGTTGTGCGGTGAAAAACGCGGTGAGCATCGAACCGACGCGATTGAGCGTGACGGGAATTCCCGCGCGCCGCGCCGCGTCATTCAGACCGCGCTCCAATTGCGCCGCGCGCGCTTCGAGCTGCGCGTACGCGTCCGGCGCTTCCGCCAACGCGTCGAGCGTCGCAATGCCCGCTGCCATTGCCAACGGATTGCCGGACAAGGTGCCCGCCTGGTACATCGGTCCGAGCGGCGCGACGAACTGCATAATGTCGCGTCGTCCGCCGTACGCACCGACAGGCAAACCGCCGCCGATGATTTTGCCGAAACAGGTGAGGTCGGGCTGTACGGGGTAGAGCGTTTGGGCGCCGCCGTACGCGACGCGGAACCCGGTAATCACTTCGTCGAAAATCAACAGCGCGTTGGAGGCACGCGTGAGATTGCGCAGACCTTGCAAAAAACCAGGCAGCGGTGGCACGACCCCCATGTTTCCCGCAACCGGTTCGACAATGACGGCTGCGATGTTGTCGCTGTGGATGTTGAAAATTTCTTGCAACGCGTCGAGGTGATTGTAGGGCGCGACGAGAGTCGTCTTGGCAGCAGGCGCCGGCACGCCCGCGCTGTCGGGCAAACTCAAGGTGGCAAGCCCCGAGCCCGCTTTGGCTAAAAGAAAATCCGCGTGCCCGTGATACCCGCCTTCAAATTTCACAATCAAATCCCGCTGGGTATACGCGCGGGCGAGCCGCAGCGCGCTCATCGTCGCTTCGGTGCCCGAATTGACAAACCGCACCATTCCGACGGACGGCACCGCGCGCGTGACGCGCTGCGCGAGTTCGATCTCCAATTCCGTGGGCGCGCCGTAACTCGTACCGCGCATTGCCGCGTCTTGAATCGCGGCGACGACGTGCGGGTGCGCGTGCCCCAAAATCAGCGGACCCCACGACGCCACATAGTCGAGAAATTCGTTGCCGTCCGCGTCCCAGATGTGCGCGCCCGCGCCGCGCGCGATAAAGAGCGGCTGCCCGCCGACGCTGCGCCACGCGCGCACGGGACTGTTCACGCCGCCCGGAATCACTTGCTGCGCGCGCGTAAACAATTCGCGTGAGGTCTCGGTGGTGAGCGTCCTTGTTCGCGTGATCATGAAACTTGTTCTCCCGTTTCCACTTGCAAATCAAAAAGTTCGCGCAGCGCGTCGAGATACGGCTGCCCGTCGCCGTCTTGCAGGTGTGCTTTCAAATTGGCAGTCGGCGCGGCGAGCAATTTACTGACCAGCCCGGCTGAGAGCGCGGCGATGATATTTTGTTCGCGTTCGCCGAGCTCGAGGTGATTCAAGCGCCGCAAAGTTTTTGCGAGTTCCGCCTGCCGAATCGCTTCGGCGCGCGTGTACAGTGCGCCGATGAGCGGCGCGGCGCGGCGCGCGAGATACCACTGCCAAAACGTTTCCACTTCTTGGGCAAGAATGGCGCGCACCTGTCCCAACGCTTGCCAGCGCGCGGCGCGCGTTTGTTCGACCACTTGCTGCAAATCGTCAATGTTGTAAAGCTGCACGTGCGGAATGTTTATCGCGGCGGGGTCAATGTTGCGCGGTACGGCAATGTCAATGAGCAGCAGCGGCTGCGCGGGGCGCGTTTGCATGGCACGCGCAATCCGGTCGGCGTACAAAATCAAATGCGGCGCGCGCGTTGCGCCTATCACCAGGTCCGCTTGCGCGAGCGCGGTTTCCAATTCCTCAAAGGGCGTGGCGTGTCCGTGAACGTGTTCGGCGAGCGCCAACGCGTGTTTGTACGTACGCGTTGTGACCGTAACCGCGCAGTCACCGTCCTCTGCCAGATTTTCCGCCGCGCGGCGTCCCATTTCGCCCGCGCCGAGGATCAAGACGCGGCATCCGTTCAGCGTTCCCAATTTTTGGCGCGCCAACGCGACGGCGGCATACGCCACCGATTGCGCCCCGCGTCCAATGTCGGTTTCCGCGCGCGCGCGTTTTCCGGCGTGCATCGCGGCTTGGAACAATTGATGCAAGAGGGGCCCGACAGTCTGCTGCGCGGACGCCTCTTGATACGCGCGCCGCACCTGCCCGAGGATTTCAAATTCGCCGAGCACGAGCGAATCAATGCCGCATGTCACGGCAAAGAGATGCTCCATCGCCGCGCGATCGGTCGCTTGGTACAA
Source organism: Chloroflexota bacterium (assembly GCA_016209205.1). Classification (GTDB taxonomy): domain Bacteria; phylum Chloroflexota; class Anaerolineae; order UBA4142; family SHND01; genus SHND01. The sequence goes on along the minus strand of JACQWQ010000014.1, from coordinate 25,441 downwards.
GTATTCTTGGGCGGGCGCGCTAAAGCCGCGTTCGACGGCAAAGGCATCGCGCAGCGTTTCCAAGGCGCGCGTCACGTGCGTGCTTACCGCGTAAATTTCGGTGCGATTGCAGGTGGTGAGAACCAGCGATTCGGAAAGGAGGGTGGGGTCGAGCGTGGCGCACACAGACCGCGACACGTCGTCGCGCGCGCAGACAAAAGGCAAGGCGTGTTCGCGAATGTGGATCGGCGCAGTGGTATGATTCAATCCCACCAGCAGGATTGTTGGAAGCATTCATTACTCCCGGATGACCAGATTTGCGCGTAGGGGCGCACCCTTGTGGTCGCCCTACACGGCGGTCGCCCTACACGGCGGTCGCCCTACACGGCGGTCGCCCCACACGGCGGTCGCCCCACACGCGCAGGCACAAGTCATTGCCCCCACAATGCGGGCGGCAGGTCGGAATTGGGTCAGAAAGCTGTACTGTTTTAGTAGTTTTTAATACTTATTATTATATTTCATTAGATTCAAAATTCAAAAAAACCGCTGCGCCGGGTTTCGCCCGGCGCAGCGCAAGTCAAACCTCCGGCTGCCACAAACAGCAGCACGCGCTATTTGCGGCGCGGGTGCGGCGCACGCGTCGTGTGGCGCGGTGTGCGCGCGGCGCGCGTTTTACGTTTAGGGGCAGAGACCGTTTGCACGGTGCTCGCGCTGGACGCGGCGGTTTGCAGCCGCAGCGTTATTTCATCATAATGATCCAGCGCGGCGATCAACAATTCGTCCATAAACGCGTTGATGCGTTCCAACAAACGCACGCCGTCGGCATCGGCTTGGGCGGAGGTCCCGGCGGGGTGATACGTCGCATTGATAATGACACGGCGGAAAAAGAGGAACGCGCGCGCAAGTTCGCCGGAGCCCAATTGTGCGTGCGCCAACTCCAGCCCATATTGACGCGACAACTCGCGCGCTTGCTCCAAAAACTCGTTCGCGTTTTCCTGACGGCTGACAAACTGCAACAACAAACCCAACAGGCGCTGTCCGAGTTCGCGGTGCAGCACGCGTTGTTCATCCGAAAGTTTGGTGTACCAAGCGGCTTGGCGAATGGGCGAGCTGCCCAGTTCGGAACGAATGTTGGCGAGCGTTTGATCCTGCGCCGGAACCATTGTGCGCGCTGGCGCAGGAAGGCGCTCTTCCATAAACGCAAGCAGTTCCTCGCGCCGAAAGCGCCGGTGTCCGCCGGGCGTGCGAAACAAACGGACGAGTCCCGCGTCCGCCCACGAACGCAGCGTAATGGGATGAATGCCGAGGAGCGCGCTGGCTTCCGTCAGCGTGAGCCAATCCGTTCCCTGTGAAGATTTGGACATGGTTTTTGAAGCTGTCTTTGGCAGGTTGAAACAGGCGCCGACAACGCGCTTTATTATAACATGGCGCGGATGGCAGAATCCAGCAAGTCGTGATATAAAAGCGGAACTAACGCTCCGTTTGCGGCGTCTAGGCTTCGAGCACGTCACGTCCCCGTTCGTTTCCGTTTGCCTTGCAACTCTATTTGCAGATGACACACCCGATTCGTTCGCCCCCGTAACGCGTCGGTTCGTGAGAGGGATGCTCAACATGTTTGGATTTGCCTCTCGGAAGTTTTGGCTGGCATGGCTCGGGATCAGTACGCTGGTCCTCGTACTCGTTAGTCCCCCCCCCCTTGCTGCGCAAGCTCCGCCACCGGTCTTGACCGTCGAACCGTTTTACGGTGGGTATTACAAATACGGCGAATGGCTGCCGCTGCGCGTGAGTGTTGCCAACGACGGCGCGCCAATTTCGGCGCAGCTGCGCGTCGAGACGACGCAAACCGGCAGCGCGACCGTGTGGCTCGTCCCCGCCGAACTCCCCACCGGCGCGCGCAAACAATTCACCCTCTATGTCATGCCGCCTTCGTTCGCCCAAGTGGCGCGCGTGCGGTTGATGAACGGCGCGCAGGAAGTGGCGCGCGCCGCTGCGCCTTTGACGCTGTTGAACAACAGCGTTTATCTCGTCGGCGTGATCGCGTCGCGCGGCGAGGCGTTTAACGCGTTGAGCGGCGTGACGCTGGATGCGGGCATGTCACGCCCGGTGCGCGTGGTTGCCGCGTCGCTCGCAGATATTCCCGACCGCGTGGAGGGTTTATTTAATTTCGACGCGCTGGTAATTTCCGATGTGGACACGAGCACTTTGTCGGCGGAACAAGGACGTGCATTGGCAGCCTGGGTGCGCGCGGGGGGACGCTTGGTGCTCGGCGGCGGCGCGAGCGCGGCACGTACGCTGTCCGGCCTGCCCGACGCGTTGGCGGGCGCATTCCGTACGCCGAACGGTGTGACCGAAATTGACGCGCTGGATGCGTTCGCCAAATTTACCGACCAACCCGTACGCGTGCCGGGACCTTTTGTCGCCAGCTTTGCCGACAAGGGCACTGCGCTCCTGGAGCAAGATGGACACCGGCTGCTCGCCGAGCAGCGCGTCGGCGAAGGGTTTGTGACATATTCGGCGCTCGACCTCGCGGCAAGTCCGTTCGACGCGTGGGCCGGCGCGGCGCGTTTTTGGAAACAAGTGCTCACGCCCAACTCCGCGTACCCCAGCAATTTTCCTACCGATGTCTCGCCGCGCCTCATGCGCACGCGGTTTGTTTCGCAGGTGCTTCGAAATTTGCCCGTGCTCGCGCTGCCTTCGCTCAATCTCCTGAGCATCTTACTTGGCGTGTATATCGTGTTGATCGGACCGGTCAATTATGTGGCGCTGCGCCGTCTCAAGAAATTGGATTGGGGCTGGGTCACGATGCCTGCGCTCACGCTCTTGTTTGCCGTGGGCGCGTTTGGGGTGAGCAATCAAATGCGCGGCAGCGATGTGGTCGTCAACCAGATCTCGCTCGTGCAATTGGCGGCCCGCGATGCGGCGAGCCAGACGGAAACGTTAGTGGGTGTTTTTTCGCCGACGCGCGGCGACTTTACGCTGGAATTTCCGGCGACGAGTTTGGTGATGCCCATTTCCAATCAAAACGACCCCTTTAGCGCCCGGGAAAATTTTGCCAATAACAGTGTCGAAATCGTGTTGGGTGAACCGACACGCGTGCGCGGAGTAGAAATCAATCAGGGCGCGCTGCAAGCATTCGTCGTCAAATCCACCGCGCCGGACGACTGGCGCATCGAAGCGGACCTGACGACCGATGGGCTTGCCGTGCGCGGTACTGTGGTGAATCGTTTGAACAAGCCCTTGACGGATGCCATGCTGCTAAACGGCGACCGGTCTGTTTCGCTCGGCACGCTCGCGCCGAATGAAACGCGCACGTTGAATCAAGATTGGACAACGTTGGGCGATCCGTTTTCTGGTTTGGCGCGCGGCAGCGGAAATCAAGCCGACGCACGGCGTCAAATTCTCAGCAGCTATTTCGGTCTATGGAGTGGCCCGCCGCAGCTGCCCCGTCGTCCGCTGATTATTGGTTGGGTAGATGGCGCGCCCGTTCAAGTCGGAATCGCCAACGCGCAGCCCACCACCCAAAACACGACCGTGATTCTTGCCGAAGTGGAATTGCAGCGCGCGGGCAGCGCCGTGTCGCTCCATGCAAACGACTGGCAAGTAGGGATCGTGGAAAGCACCGGGGGACGTAATATCTGTGGGGCGAACAACTATGTGGGCGTGGGGGATGGTCATGTGGTGCTGGAATTTTCGCCGACGATCACGCTTCCCGCACGGCGTGTGACGAAATTGACGTTGGTGGTCCAAGAGGCGAATCCGCAAAAGATCGAACTCCAGGACCAATCCGGCGCGTGGGTTGTGCTCGATGCGCCGACGACGGGACGTTACGATTTGGAGAATCCGGCGCGTTTTGTTTCACCGCACGGCGCGGTGCGCATGCGTATCTCCGGTAAACAAGAATTTGACCGCTGTGTGTTGTACAATTTGGAGCTGCAAGGTGAGGTTGAACAGTAGGGATGAGGGATGAAACGTGAAATGTGAAACGTGAAGCGTGAAACGTAAAGCGTGAAACGTGAAGCGTGAAGCGTGAAGCGTGAAGCGTGAAACGTGAAGCGTGAAACGTGAAACGTGAAACGTGAAACGTGAAACGTGAAACGTGAAACGTGAAACGTGAAACGTGAAGCGTGAAACGTGAAACGTGAAATGCGTTTTTTCCTCTGGAGTGTTGTATTTGGCCTGACGGGATGTGCGCTTGGTGGATTTGTGGATGAGGCACGGGCGCGTGAGCTTGCCATCAGCGCATGCAATTCGCCCCCCCCATTTGGAACAGGTGCAAGCGCCGACCCAAATTCACGCGGAATGGATGACAGCAGATGCCGCAACGAAACGCGGCTTTAAAAACGGTGCTACTGACTCGAACGCGATAGTCTGGCTTGTGACGTTGGAAGGGACTTGGCAGTTAAATGGAGGACCGCTGCCGCCAGCGAATGCAACGCCCGCGCCGCCGCCGATGTTTCATCGCTGCATAACTGTTCTTGACGCAAAAACGGGAGACGTATTAATGACGCAGGCGCAGCCATGACGTTTGACTCCCTGCTCCTCCCAGCGTGGGACGTTTGCAAAGTCGCTTGACAGCCAGATGTCATCCCTCAATTCTTCGGGACAAGTTTTCGAACGGAGCGAAGGCGGAGTTGCGACGCAGTTCGTCGGAGCATCCGCTGCTCAGAAACTTCCAGCGCGCCGATTGAGTTATCGGACGAAAAACGCGAATGCAAATCGCTAGCGATTTGAGCGCGAATCTAAACCAATCTTTGTCACTCACCTTACGCAGTAAATGTCATTTCGAGATGGTCAGCCCGTGTGGGCTATGTGAGCAAGAGGACTGTCATATCGAGCGGGGCGAGATATCTCAGTCCCTTCGATATGACAAGTCCTGTGCAGCCGTTCCTTCATTCTTCATGCGATGAACTGCATCGCCACAAGTTTTGCGAGAAATCTCGGCGTTGGCAGAGCGAGATTTCTGTCTCGGCTTGGCTCGACACCGCAAAAACTGCTCCTCGAAAACTTGTCCCGAAGGCATGTCCCGAAGAATTGAGGGAATTGAGGGATGACAGTGCGTAACATGAGTTTGTCACGCGGAATGACAACATCGCTGACTTTTGCCAACGCCCCGCCTCCCAGCGCAGGCAGCTTGACGAATGAATATGAATCAACCACTAGTAATTGAAACTCGCAACCTAACAAAGAAATATAAAAAAACGCTTGCGGTAGACCAGCTAAATCTCCGGGTGCCGCAGGGCGCGCTGTATGGCTTTATCGGGCGGAACGGCGCGGGCAAGACGACGACGCTGCGGATGTTGGCGGGACTGCTGGAGCCGACCTCAGGGCAAGTGTGGGTCGCGGGCGAACGCGTCGAACAACACCCGCGTCAAATTCATCGCCTCATCGGTTACATGCCGGATTTTTTCGGCGTGTATGACGACATGCGCGTGTGGGAATATCTTGATTTTTACGCGCGCTGTCACAAGGTTGCCACCGCGCGCCGCAGGACTCTGATTGACGAACTGCTGGAATTGGTGAATCTCGCGGACAAACGCGACGCGAACGTGCAAGCATTGTCGCGCGGGATGCAGCAGCGGTTGTGTCTGGCGCACACGCTGATTCACGAGCCGCAGCTGCTGTTGCTCGACGAACCCGCGTCGGGACTTGACCCCCGCGCGCGGATCGAAATGCGCGAGCTGTTGAAAGAACTCGCAGCAATGGGCAAGACGATCATTGTGAGTTCGCACATCCTGCCCGAACTCGCGGAAATGTGCACCCATATCGGCATTGTCGAACGCGGCAAATTGGTTGCCAGCGGCAGCACCGCCGAAATTCGCCAGCAGTTGCAAGCGACGCGGCTCTTGCGTGTGCGTCTGTTGACCGACCCGCCCCACGCATTGGAATTCGTGCGCACCGCGCCAGGTTTGGGCGAAGCCACCGTCGTCGCCGTCACGCCGCACAGCACGACCCTCGAAATGGAATTTAACGGCGACGATCACGCGGCGGCGAAAATTTTGGCGGACTGGATTACGCACGGCGCGCCCATCGCCGAATTCAGCGAAGGCGGCAACGCGTTGGAGGATTTGTTTTTGCAATTGACCGCGACGGAGAATGCGTGAGGCAAGTCGCAAGTTGCAAGTTGCAGGTCGCAGATAGCAGATGGCAGATGGCAGATGGCAGATGGCAAATCGCGTATCGCAAATCGCACTATCGCACTGTCACACTATCGCACGATTGCACTCGTCACTGATCACTGATTACTGTTCACACCATCTCTCCATCACTCCATCACTCCATCTCTCCATCCAACTTCCAACTTCCAATTTCTACCTATGAAAATAGCACTCTCTTCTCCCTCCCTCAACCCCGTGCTCGTCAAAGAATTGCGCGGCAGGATGCGCGGACCGCGGGCGTATTTGTTTCTCACCGGCGTGTTGGTCTTGCTCGGCTTGGTGAGTTTTGGGTTGTTTCAATTGGTGACGCCGCGTTATGGCACGTTCAACCAACCGAATGTCGCGGCGGGCGCGATGATCGGGCAATTTGTTTTTGTCGGCTTGGTGTTTCTCACGATCGTGATGGTGTGTGTGATTGCGCCGTCGCTCACTGCCACCGCGATCAGCGGCGAGCATCAACGCAAAACGTTTGATTTATTGATGGCGACGCCGCTCGCGCCGTTTACCATTCTCACCGGCAAATTGGGCGCGGCGCTCAGTTACGTCGCGTTGATTCTGCTTGCCGCGCTGCCGATGATGAGTTTGGCGTACGTATTTGGCGGCGTGACGCTTTCCGATTTGGTGCGCGCGTTTCTCGTCATGGGCGGCTTTGCGCTCACGTATGCCGTCATCGGTTTGTTTTTCTCGGCGCTGTTTCGGCGCACGGGGATCGCCGTCGGCGCAAGTTTCGTACTGGTCGCGTTTTGTTTGTTTGGCACCTTGTTTGTGTATTTGGTGCTCAGCGTCATGCGCGGCGAACAGCCGCCCAACTGGGTGCTCGCACTCAATCCGTTTAGCGTGCTCTCGTCGGCATTGGTGGACGGCGTGGTCACAGACCCCAATAACGTGTTTGGCAGTTCCTCCGTGACGCCGCTTTTGTGGGGCTTGGCCGGCGGACGCTTTGATAATTCGCAAACTCAACAGTTGGCGCTGTGGTATTACGCGCTCGGCATTTACGGGTGGCTCACGGTGTTTTTGTTCGCGCTCACGACGCAGCTCATCAAACCCGTACAGCGTTTTCGCTTTCGCCCGTTGACATGGGTGCTGCTCGTTTTGCTGTTTGTGGGACCCATCGTCGCCGCGTTATTTTTGTACACCGCGTTCGGGTTTGGCGGTGTCCGCGCGGCGTGGCGTTGGGCGACCACGTCGCAGCAGAACATTGTCCTCAACAGCAAATTCACCGACGCGTGGGAACAAAATTGGCGCGTGGATCAAGTCATTCAAAAGGCAAGCGCCCCAAGTGGCAGCCCTCTGGCGCAGCCGATTTCTACCACGGACAAAGATGGCAAACACGCGCTGCACGTTTGGAATTCGGACGCGGATACCGCGCAGGCATTCGCGATCTCCCAGCCGTTACAATTCGGCTTGCCCGACGGCGGCACGGTACGCGTGCGCGTGACGATGCGCCTTGGCCAGCACCGCGCCCCGGCTTGCGGCAAGCAAGGCGACACCTGCCCGTTGATGGTGAAATTACAGTACACCGACGCGAGCGGCGCACGGCGCGAATGGTCGCAGGGCTTTTACGCGTCGGGCGAAGCCAAGGCGAAATTGGGACTGCCGCCGCGTTGTCAAACCTGTCCGAGTTGTAAAACCTGTCCGGGTAGTAAGCCACACATTCGTGTGACAGAGGCCAAGTGGTATACCTTTGAATCGCAAGATTTGTTTCAAAATAATTCCCAACAAACGATGCCCAAGAGTTTAGACCAACTCGTGCTCAAGGTCGCGGGCACACAATACGAGGCGCAGATTGCCGAAGCGAGTGTGATAGTACACGAAGGCAGACCTTTGTTCGAGGACAACAAGAAGAACCGCCGTATTGATTGGTCATTGAGCAGTCTGACGCCGTGGTGGATTTGGTCCTTCATTAACGGCGGACGGGACGATATTAAAGGCGGACGCATGTGGATCAGACAAGGTGGAATTCGCGAGGTTGTACCTCTGCTCGTGGAACCGCTCCCGCCAATCCCACAACCCACCGCCGCGCTGCCGCCGCCAAGTGCGCAGTGAAAGGTAAATTCATGTACGACCAACTCGTTCTCGAATTGAAACCGCTCGCGCGGCGTTTGCGTTGGCGCACGAGCATCGAACTGTTGACGCGCACCGCGTGGCTGGCGCTTGCCGCCGCCGCGTTGGTGCTCGTCGTCGCGCGTTTCGTGCCGCTCGAAAATTATTCGCGCATTGCCGCGAGCATCGTCGTACTTTATTTTGGCGCGTGGCTCGGCTACAGCGCGCTGCACCGGCTCACGTCGTTTCATGTCGCGCGCCGCGCGGACGACGAACTCGCGCTGCGCGACCGTCTGGCGACCGCGCTGCAATTCACCAAACCCGACGCGTCCATCCACGCGGGCATTCATCCCGATCTCGTCGCGCGCCAAGTGGAGGATGCGCTCTATCACGCGCAGCGCATCGAGCCGCGCGAAGCGTTCCCACCGCGCGTGGAGCGTCGCCGCGTTGCTGCCGCGCTGGTTGCCGCGCTGGCCATCGCCGCGCTGCTGTTGATTCCCAATCCGATGGACGCGGTGATCGCCGAACGGCGCGGGATTGCCAAGACCGCGCAAGAGCAGGCAAAAAAGTTGGAAGAGCTCGCCAAGACGATTCAGGAAAATCAAAAGCTGAATCCACAAGACAAGGAACAGTTGTTGAAAAAATTGCGCGAGCTCGCCGCGCAGTTAAAAGCGAATCCGGGCGACGCAAAAAAGGCGCTCGCGGATGTAGCAAAATTTCAAGATGTCTTGCGCGCGAGTTTGGATGTGAACCAAGCATCGCAAGCCGCCGCGCTCGACGCGTTGGCGCAGCAAATGGCGGCGCTGGCAAAACAAAGCGATACGCCGCAAGACGCGGACGAACTGGCGAAATTGCTCGAACAACTCGTTGGTTCGTCTTCCGAACCGACGGACCCCAACGCGTTGTCGTCGGCAGAACGCGCCGCGCTCGCGCAAGCATTGCAGCAAACCGCGTCGCAGGTTGCCGCGAGCGACCCGAATTTGGCGAGTGCATTGTCCGAACTCGCGCAGCAATTGTCCCAAAACGCGTCGGGCGAAGCTTTGCAAAACGCGGTGAATCAGGCATCGAACGCGCTGCAAAACGCTGCACAGCAGCAAGCATTACAGCAAGCTCTCGCGCAGTCGTTGAATCAAGCGGATGCGACGCAGCGCGCGGTGAGTCAGGCGAGTCAAACGTCAGGGCGTCAAACGTCAAACAATCAAGGGCAGGGAAATCAGGGACAGGGAAACCAAGGACAACAGGGAAATCAGGGAAACCAGGGGCAAGGACAAGGACAGGGACAAGGTCCAAGTCAAGGACAGGGAAATCAAGGACAAGGACAGGGACAAGGACAAGGACAAGGCAACCAACTTGGGGGGGGGGGGGGCACAAATGCGAGCTCGCTGCCGCCCGGTTCGGGGATGGGCAAGGCGGGCGATCCGACACAACCAAATAAATCGTTCAACACCGACGACGCCAACACGGTCTATTCGCCGTTTCAGGTCGGACAAGGACAACAAGAAAATGTGAACGGGCAAGATTCCGGCAATGGACAAACGACGACGCAGCAAAACAAATCGCCGCTGCCCGGCGCAAACAATTCCGCGTTAGTGCCGTACTCGCAAGTCTATCAACAATACAGCGCGATTGCGGGACAGGCGATGGAAAATGCGTACATTCCGGCGGGCTTGAAAGATTACGTGAAGCAGTATTTTAGCGCGTTGGAGCCGTGAGCGGAAAGGATGAAGGATGAAGGCGGAAGGATGAAGCGTCAAACGTCAAACGTCAAACGTCAAACGTAACAATCCATTTCATGCAAACAAAAGGAATGCCAATGAAAATCCTGCAACTGTGTTTTATTTTCGCATTCAGCGTTTTGTTTGTGGGATGTGGCGTGATCGGTATGCAAAGCATGACGCCGCAGCAAGTGGTGGCACGCGCCAATCCGCCGAACGCGGGCGAGCAGCGTGTCTATGCAACCAAACCTGCCGGAAATGGCGCGCTCGTGGTCCTTCGCGCGTTGAACCCGCCCGCCGGTGAATTTTTGCTTGGCTATGGGATTGCCACAAAAGGCGCGCTGGGATGGGAGTCGTCGGAAGGAGGCAGCGCAGGGGGGACTGCGGACAATACCAAGCCGTTATATCTCTATATCAGTTCGCAAAACACGCCGCCCAATCGCAATCTGGTTTATGGAATGGTGAACGATCCGCGCGTGCAGACGGTGGTCGCTCAATTTGCCAACGGTCAAACCATTCAGGACGAGATCGAAAACGGTCTGTTTGGCATTGTCGCGGAGCCCAAAAGCGCGCTGTGTCGGATTGATTTTCGCGATGCCCGCTTACAAAATCTCTATGGCTATGACTTTACCCAAGCCCTCGACGACGATCCTGCAATTTTCGGCGCGGACACTGACTGGGCAAAAAAGGAATGCCAATGACCCCCGAACAATTCAATGAGATCGCTGCGAATATCGAAACGCAAGTAAGCCGTGTCATCGTCGGACAGCGCGACATTGTACGGCAAACGCTCGTTACGCTGCTCGCGGGCGGCAACGCGCTGCTCGAAGGTGTGCCGGGTTTGGGCAAGACGATGTTGGTACGCACGTTGGCGCAAGTGCTCGACTGTAAATTTTCGCGCATTCAATTTACGCCCGACTTGATGCCCGCCGATATTGTCGGCACGAACATTTTGGTCGAAGACGCCAGCGGCGCGCGGCGTTTTCAATTCGAGCCCGGTCCCGTGTTTGCGAATCTCGTCCTCGCCGATGAAATCAATCGCGCGACGCCGAAAACGCAAAGCGCGCTGCTCGAAGCGATGCAAGAGCACAGCGTCACCGTCGCCAAGACGACGCACCGCATGAGCGAACCGTTTTTCGTGCTCGCCACACAGAACCCGCTCGAAATGGAAGGCACGTACCCGCTGCCCGAAGCGCAGTTGGACCGTTTCTTTTTCAAACTCAACGTCACGTTTCCGAACGTGGACGAACTCGTCACCATCGCCGACCGCACGACGGGACAAGACACCGCGCGGCCGCAGTCCATCGCGAACGGCATGACGATTTGCGAAATGCAACAGCTCGCGCGCGGCGTGCCGATTGCGCCGCACATCACCCAAGCCGCCGCGCGTCTCATCCGCGCGACCCATTCCGACGACGCGAACGCGCCCGACATGGTAAAGCGTTACGTGAAATGGGGTTCCAGCCCGCGCGGGATGCAAGCGCTCATTCTCGCAGGCAAAATCACCGCGCTGCTCGACGGACGTTACAACGTCGCGCTCGACGATTTTCGCGCGGTCGCGCCGCCCGTTTTGCGTCATCGCCTGATACGTGAAACGTGAAACGTGAAACGTCAAACGTGAAACGTGAAACGTGAAACGTGAAGCGTGAAACGTCAAACGTGAAACGTGAAACGTCAAACGTGAAACGAATTCATTCGTTCGGCTTGGCATAAAGGGTCACACGTCTCGATTCAAAGAAAGGGGTGAAATATGGAAGGCGTGGTTCTGATCATTCTGGTGCTAGCGGTCGGAGGCGCAATCGCCGTGTTGTATTCCTATGCGCTCCAGGTGCGCCGCATCAATTCCAAGATGGACCTGACGGATTTGCAAAAAGAGACACGCTGGCTTTTGCAAGACATGGTCACATGGCAACGCGAGAACAAGCGCACATTGGACGAATTGGTCGCGGCGCAAAAAGAGACCAACCGCCTGCTCGAACAAATTGTCGCGATGTCAAAAGCGCCGTCTGACAAGCAGTTGTCGTTGAACTAGGCGGGTTCCACCGACGACACCCAGCCATGACTCAACCTCTTCTCGCTCCCTCTTTTCTCGCCACGCTCGACCAACTCGTTTTGGTCTCGCGGCGCGCGCGCGTCGGCACATTCAAAGGCGAACGACGCAGCCCGCGGCGCGGCGGCAGTGTCGAGTTTGCGGATTATCGCGAATACGCGCCGGGCGATGATTTCCGACAGGTGGATTGGAACGCATACGCGCGGATGGAAAAATTATTTTTACGCTTGTTTGTCGAAGAAGAAGATGCAACGATTCATGTCGTGCTCGACGCGAGCGCGAGTATGCAGTGGGGCGAAAACGCGGCGGGCGCGACGCACTCGAAATGGCATTACGCGCAGCGACTCGCCGCCGCGTTGGGATACATCGCGCTGGTGGGCATGGATCGGCTTTCGGCTGGCGCAATCGCGACGGAAACGCGCGATGTTGTGTGGATGCGTCCCTTGCGCGGCAAAGCACAGGCGTTGAAATTTTTTCAGTGGCTTGAAAGCATCGCGCCCGGCGGAAACGCGTCACCCCAAAACGCGCTCACGCAATACGCGGCGCAAGCGCGGCGCGCCGGTCCGCTCTTCCTCATTAGCGATTTGATGGCCGAGGGTTGGCAACGCGCGGTGCAGCGTTTGAGCGAACAGCAGTACGAAATCACGATGCTGCATCTCTTGTCGCCCGATGAATTGGAGCCCGCGCTCGAAGGCGATTTGAAATTGCTCGACAGTGAAATCGAATCCACAGGATTCGCAGCGACGGTCGAAGTCACCGCCGACTACGATTTACTCGAACGCTATCGCACCCGCGTGCGCGAATGGCAAAGCGAATGGGCGCGTTACTGCGCCGCGCGCAACATTAGCTATTTACCCATCACCACCGCGCAGGCGTTTGAAGAATTGGTGTTGTCATTCTTGAGAAAACATCAAATCCTGAAGTAAGGAGTGAGTGGAGATTAAGGAAAAACCAAAATGATGAAAGACCAACTCGAGCCGTACAAGGATTTTGTTCGTCCGCATTATGCAGGCAAAAATGTTGCGCACAACTTTAAGCATATTGAGCGCATTATCGCTCGTCTCAATGTGCTCTCGGAAGGAATGCCCAGTCCGCCTCGTCTTGACCGTCTCTACTTTCTCGCTTGCTTTCATGGGCTTGGGGCGCGCTTACAGGATGACGACATGTTTCGAGAACAAACCGCCGTCTTTTTGGATCAATTAGGATGGACTCCTCAGAAATTCCAGAGCTCTTTGAAAGCTTGGCGCGTCACTATGAATCTCCTGAAACCGTCGAAGAAGAAATAATACACGACGCGAATAAGGTTGAAACACTCGGTGCGTTCGGTATTGCCAAGGCATTTACAATGGGCGGAGTCATGGGACAAACGTACGAGGAGACGATAGACTATTTTGAGCGTCATTCCCTTCATGCGACATTCCGAACGCCCACAGGCAAACGTTTGGCAAAGCAAGGGCAAGCATACGCGAAAGAATTCTTGAACCGCCTGCAAAATGAACTGCAAACATGATTAGCGACAAGAAAAAACTTGACCTTTCAAGCAGCAAACGAATAAGGCGATGTGCGATGTAGGCGATGGAATACATCGCACATCGCCTACATCGCACGTTACTACGTTTTACGTTTCACGTTTCACTCACTTGTTTCTGATCACTGATTACTGATCACTGATCACTGATCACTGATTACTGTTCACTCTTCACTGCTTACTGTTTTCACTCATGAATTTCCTCACCCCTCTCGCCTTTGTCCTCGCCGCGCTCCTCCCCATCATCGTCGCGTTGTATTTTCTCAAACTGCGGCGGACGGAACAGCGCGTCTCTTCGACGTACTTGTGGCGGACACTCGTGCGCGATACTGCCGCGAACGCGCCGTGGCAGAAACTCAAACCAAATCTATTGCTCCTGCTGCAACTGTTGTTTCTCCTCGTGCTCATCGTCGCACTGGCGCGCCCGTTTTTATGGAGCGAGCAGGTCGCGAGTTCGCATCTTATTCTCGTCTTGGACACGTCGGCGAGCATGGGCGCGACGGATGTTTCACCGAATCGTTTGAGCAGCGCGGTGACACAAGCGCGGCGGTTGATTGAAAATGTTGCGGCGGGCGCGCGCGTGACGGTGATTGACGCGGGCGCGTCCGTGCGCGTGCCGGTTTCGGGAACGACGGACAAAGGCGCGGCGTTTGGCGCGCTCGATGCATTGCGCGCGGGATTGAGCGACACCGATTTGGCATCCGCGCTCACACTCGCAGGCGCGATGGCGGCGAACGAACCCGACGCGCAAGTGGTGATTCTTTCGGATGGACACGTCACGCTGCCCGAAAATTTTGCTTTGACCGCGCGCACGCAATTCATTCCCATCGGCAGCGGACGCAACAATCAGGCGCTCGGCGCGTTCACCTTGTCGAGCGATGCGAGCGGCAAAACCCTCACCGCCTTCGTGCAAGTCGTGAACAACGGCGAACAAGCCAGCACGCGGCGATTGGTGCTGCGCGACGAAACGGGCGCGCTCGTCGCCGCGCGCGATGTGAATCTCGCGCCCAGTCAAGCGCAGTCGTTCACGTTTCCCGATTTGAAGACTGACACCGCATACCGCGCGCAGCTCGAAGGCGCAGACCAACTCGCGCTCGACGATTCCGCATGGGCGGTTGCGCCGTCGCGCGAGAAAATTCAAGTGCGCGTCGTCACCACCGGCAATCGTTTTTTGGAAACCGCGCTCGCGCTGTTACCCAACGTCGAACTCACGACCATCAAGCCCGACGAACTCTCTCTCTCTCCCACTCTCCCTCTCTCCATCACTCAATCACTCGCGTCCTCGCTCACGATTTACGATTCCGTGATTCCCACCGCGACCCTATCGAGCGGCAATTTGTTTTTCATCGCCCCACCGCGCGCCACCGAATTTTTTTCCGTGACCGGACAAATTCAAGCGCCGCAGCCAATCGTCGTCAGCGCGGATGATCCCGTGGCGCGCTATGTGGATTTGCGCGACGTCGCAATTCAGGACGCGACGCGTTTGGAGTTGCCGAAATGGGGACGCGCGGTGTGGGTGGACCGCACTTCGGGCGCGCCGCTGTTGGTGGTGGGCGAAGAGAATGGTGACGCATCATCACGCACCCCGCGTAATCCGAGCAACATGCGTGATGATGCATCAGGACGACGCATCGGCATATTGGCGTTCGACGTACGCCACAGCGACTTGCCGCTGCGCGTCGCGTTTCCGTTGTTGCTTGCGAATGTATTGGACGCGCTCGCGCCCGGCGGTGCGTCGGGCATTGCGACCACCGTCGAGCCAGGGCACGCGCTCGCGTTGACAGTGAAACCGGAAACCACAAGCGTCATCGTCCGCGCGCCCGATGGGACGAATCACACGCTAACGCCCAAACAAGGACGCGTGGCATTTGACCGAACCGCGCAGTTGGGCGTGTACGAAATTTTTGTCCAAGACCGCGCGGGCAAGACGGAACCGTCCGCGCGTTTCGCCGTCAACGCATTGAACGCCGACGAATCGGACATTACGCCGCGCGCGAATTTGACGATCCGCGGCGCGACAGGCGCAACGAATGTGGAACTGCCGCGTGCGCGCAATGAATGGTGGATGCCGTTGGCGTGGATTGCGTTGGGATTGTTGATTGTCGAGTGGTTGGTCGCGTATCGAGGGCAGGTGACGCAGGTGATACGGAAAGCGTCAAACGTGAGGCGTCAAACGTGAGGCGTCAAACGTAGTAACGAATTCATTCGTTCAGCGTTGGTCAAACGCGAGGCGTGAGGCGTCAAACGTGAAACGTGATTGGAGGGACAATGGATTATCAAGAGTGGGAAAAGACGGTGCCTGATTTTCTCAAGAATGATTCGCTTTGGAAAATGTCCATGTATCGCGCGGCGCTGTTTGCTTCGAGTTTGGGGTGGCAGGATGTGACGAAATTGTATCAGGATAAAAGGACAGTCGGTGTCGCGGAACAATTATTTGAAGCGCTCGGTTCGATTCACGCGAATCTGGCGGAAGGATATTCGCGCGGTTCGAGCAAAGATCGCGCTCGCTTTTATGAATACGCGCTTGGTTCGGCGCGCGAAAGCCGCAGTTGGTATTTTGATGGACGGCACGTTTTGGGCGAGGAAATCTTGAATCATCGCGGCAGATTGCTCACACGTATCATTCAACTCGGTCTCACTATGATTCCCCAACAACGCGGCAAATCATTGCACGAAGCAAAAGCCCAATATGAAATTCAACATGAAATTGTCGAATCCGATGATTTACTCTCTTGGTCTGAGCTCAAAAACGTCCCGATGCCAACTTTTGACGTTTGACGCATGACGTTTCACGTTTGACGCATGACGTTTGACGCATGACGTTTGACGTTTCACGTTTGACGTTTGACGTTTGACGTTTCACGTTTCACGTTTGACCTATGCTTTCCTTCCAAAACTCCACCGCGCTCCTCGCGCTCTTGCTCATCCTGCCACTGGTCGCGCTCCCCTTCATCGGTCGCGGCGTGCGCGGACGCGGCGCGCAATTTTGGTTCGCGCTCATAGTGCGCGCACTGATTTTGCTCGCAATGATTTTCGGACTCGCGGGCGCGCAGTTTATCCAGCCGGTGAATAACACGACCGTCGTCTTTGTCGTGGATCATTCGGACAGCGTGTCGTCGAGTGAACGCGCGCGCGCGGAAAATTTCATGCGCGACGCGTTGACGACGATGCGCGCGGGCGACCGCGCCGCGATTGTCGTGTTTGGCGAAAACGCGTTAGTGGAACGCTTGGCGTCGGAAGAAAACACGCTCGCGCCGATTGCTTCGATTCCGCGCACCGCGCGTACGAATCTCGCATCCGCGCTGCGGCTCGCGCTGGCGCTGCTGCCCGACGAAACGAACAAGCGCATCGTGATTCTTTCGGACGGTTTGCAAAATGTCGGGCGCGCGGAGGAATTGATGGACCTCGCGGCGGCGCGCGGCGTGCAGGTGGATTTTGTCGCGTTGAACGTGCCGCAAGGACAAAGCGAAGTGGTGCTCGACGCGTTGGACGCGCCCGCGTCGGTGCGGCAAGGACAGCAATTTGAAATCGTCGCGGTGATTGCTGCGATGAACTACATCGCCTTTGCACAGCGAAACAACACGACGCCGGGCAGCGCGACGGTGCGCTTGTTTGGCGACGGGAAATTGTTGGCGACGCAGCAAGTGACTTTGCAGCAAGGCACAACACGCGTCGCGTTTTCAGTCAAGGCGGAAGACGCGGGATTCAAACGCTACACGGCGGAACTCGAAGCCGCGCAAGATACATTAAAACAAAACAACACCGCCGCCGCGTTCACCGTCGTGCAAGGTCCGCCGCACGTGTTGGTCGTGGCGTCCGCAGTCGAGGACGCCAACAATCTTGCGGCGGCATTGCAGTCCGCAAAAGTTGTGGTGGAACGCGTCGCGCCCGCAGATGTGCCGGGCGACCTCGCGGCGTTGGCGAATTACGACGCGGTGTTTTTGGTGAACGTGCCCGCGCAAGCGCTGCCTTTTGACGCGATGCGTCAATTGCCCGCGTACGTGCGCGATCTCGGACGCGGCTTGGTGATGATTGGCGGTGCGGACGCATTCGGCGCGGGCGGCTATTTGCGCACGCCGATTGAAAAAGCATTGCCGGTAGACATGGACGTGCGCGCTCAGGAGAAAAAACCAAATCTCGCCATCGCGTTCGTGATTGACAAGTCCGGCTCGATGGGGCAGTGTCACTGCAACAATCCTGATGCGCAGCCGGGCACGTATCAACGTGTCGAAAGCGGATTGGCGAAGGTGGAAATTGCCAAGAACGCGGTGATGCAAGCCGCGCGCGTATTGGGACGCGCCGATTACGCGGGCGTCGTTTTGTTCGACGCGAACGCGCATTGGGCGTTTCGCGAACAGCCGTTGACGAGCATGGAGGATTTGCAGGAAAAAATCGGCGGCGCGAGCGCGAACGGCAGTACGAATATCATGGCGGGCTTGCGCGAAGCGGTGGACGCGCTCAAAGGCGTTTCGGCAAAATTCAAGCACGTCGTTTTGCTGACCGATGGTTGGAGTCGTTCGGGACAGTACGACGAACTGGTCGCCGAAATGAAAAAGGATAACATCACGCTTTCGATTGTCGCGGCGGGCGCGGGGTCTGCGCCGTACCTCGAAGGATTGGCAAAATCGGCGGCGGGCAGATATTTTGCAGCGAGGTTTGGACGTGACGCGTTTGCCCGCGCTGCGCGGATACAACGGCACGACGCCCAAAGCGACCGCGCGCGTTTCGCTGCTCACCGCGCGCGGCGATCCGTTGCTCGCGACGTGGCAATTTGGTTTGGGACGCGCGGCGGTATGGACTTCGGACTTGAAAGGGCAGTGGGCGACGGATTGGGTCGCGTGGAACGGATTCAACACCTTTGTCGCGCAATTGACGAATTGGGTTTTGCCGCAGCCGAACGACGTGGGTTTGCAAACCGCGTTTGTGTCGGATGGAGAGCAGACTACTTTGCAAGTCGTCTCTACGGATTCAAACGGACAACCGCGCGACGTGCACGAAACGCAAGCGCAAATTATCGCGCCCGACGGCAGCACGCAAACAGTGAAATTGAATCCGAACGCGCCGGGCACGTATCGCGCCCCGCTCAACGCGGCCACGCCGGGCGTTTATCTCGCGCAAATTACGCAGCGCGATGCACAAGGGAATCCCGTCGCCAGCGCGACGACGGGGCTGGTCGTTCCGTACTCACCCGAATACAAGTTTGTCAATCCGGGTGCGAGCGTTTTGCCGACGCTCGCGCGTGCGACAAATGGACGCGCGCTCGACGATCCCGCGCAGGCGTTCACGCCGTTCGCGCAGCCCGCCTCGCGCACGCAGCCGATTTGGGAATATCTGCTGCTCGCCGCCGCGTTATTGTTTCCGCTCGACGTTGCCGCGCGCCGTTTGCGCCTTGCGCGTTCGGATTTGGAGCGTGTGCGTGCGACATTACGCGCGCCCCGCTCCGCGCGTCGCATCGCATCGGGACCGCGCGCGTTGGAGGGATTGTTTAGCGCGCGGGAACGCGTGCGCGTCAAGCGTTCGGTTGCGCCGACAACGCCCGCTCCAACTCCCGTTCCACCACCGACGGTTACGCCGCCACCCGCGCCCAATGTGACGCCCACGCGCGTCGAGTCCTCTGACACAAATGCGCCGGAGGACATGACCGCGCGACTGAAACGCGCGCGGGAACGGGCGCAGAAAACGCGTAGATAATTTTCAAAACGATTTGTTGATTCAAAAGGAGAAACCTTGATTATCATCCACAAAACTTGTTTTGCGCTGCTGGTGTGTCTCGCCGCGCTCATTCTATTTGGCGCGCCGCGCGCAGAGGCAGATGTCGCGCCAAATCCGGAAGCGGCGGCGAGTGACATTTCTCCCGAACAAGGCACGCAGGTTCAGATGGCAAGCGAGCGCGTGGTGCTGGATATTCAAATGCGACCGTTCCAACGCTATGGCGAGACGTTCACAGGTCCTGTTGCCAATGTCACCGCCGATTTCACGATGCGCAATCTGGGCAGCGCGGATGAAACGATGGAGGTCCGCTTCCCCAAGAGTTTTCCCACTGCCCACGGTTTTTCGCCGATTGTGGCTGGCAATGCCATCGAGAGCATCGAGACCTTTGTGAACGGCGCGCCGGTCGCAAACCATCAAGAAACTTTTGATGACACTCCTTGGGCAGTCTGGCAAGTGAATTTTCCGGCGGGACGCGATGTGAACCTGCGCGTGCAGTATCGCACGCTCGGCACGGATTTTTATGGAAGTATAGATTTTTATTACATCCTGCAAACGGGCGCGGGGTGGCGCGGTCCCATCGGACAGGGCGATATTGTTTTTCAATTTCCATATCCCGCGGATTTGGACATGGTCGAATCGAAAGATACATATATTCGCGCCGAATATCCTTCGACCACGCCCCCCTTTGTTGCCGAGGGCAATCAACTGCGCTGGCATTTTGAAAATCTCGAACCAACGCCCAAGGACAATGTGCGGCTGCTGATTCTGCGCCCCGACCTATGGCAAGCAATCCTCGACGCACGCGCGCAGGCACAACTGCAACCCAATAACGCGGCTGCGCAAATCCAACTCGGTCAGCAATATCGCAAAGCGATTCCCATCAAGAAGGGGTGGCCCCACGATTCGACCATCGCCGACCGTTTTGGCGCGTCCGCCGACGCCGCGTTTCGCCGTGCGGTCACACTTGCGCCGAATGATTTTGCCGCGCATCTGGCGTACGCGCGCTTTCTGACAGACCACACATGGTCGCTCACACCAGAGCCGTATTACACTCAAGCGCGCCGTGAAATCGCACGCGCCCTCGAACTGAATCCAACTTCCAAGGACGCTTACGGCATTGTCAAAGAGTTGGACACGCTGAGCACGTTTTCTGAAATTGCAGCGAAAATTACGCCTGCCCCCGCTGCTGCGAATTCGCTCGGCGTAATTGCGTACATGGTGCGGGGCGATGTGTGGGTGAAAGCATTGCCGAATGGACAAGCCAAACAGCGCACTCGCGACGGACACAACCACAGTCCGCGTTGGTCGCCTTCGGGCAGATGGATTGCGTTCCGTGGTCGGGATGACGAAATTCGGGTGATGTCCGCGTCGGGCGGGGATGCGCAGTCCATTCCGAACAGTGCGGCGAGCGGCGAATTTGTGTGGTCGCCCGAGGACGATACGTTGGCGTTTACAACGCGTCAGGGGAACCTGAGCATCGCGAGTCCGCCGAGCTGGCGCGAGCAGCCCATTGTGCAAATTGCCAACCAAGCGGTCTTGGCAATTCCCATCGCGTGGAGTCCGAACGGGAAATCACTCGGCTTTATTCAAGAGGAATTGCCGCGCCCCGACTCTTTGACACAGCCACTTGCGCGGGTTGCGATCCTTTGGATTGTTCAGCCGAATGCGCCAACTGCTGCTACACTTTACCGTGTCGAGTTTCCAGAAGAAGGCGGAATGCTTGTCGCGGATTGGTTGGACAATAAGAGGATTTTGTTGTTCTCCGACCCTTACTTGTCCGGATCCATCCTTGCGGATGGTGTGCCGCTCTATGCGTTCTCCACGCGTGAGAGTGCTACGCGCCAATTTGCCGATGCCATGTTATTGCACGATGATTTTCGGATGGTCTCACCAAACCGGAAATTTCTGGCGGTCACACAAGGCAGTGGGCGCGAGACATGGACGAACAAACAAATTGCGGTGATTGATTTGACGAAGGGCATCAAGACGCAACTGACCGATTCGCAAACGGCGGCGTTCTCGCCCGCGTGGTCGCCCGACAATGCGCGCCTTGCGTACAGCGCCGCGCCGGACATTGGCTCGGTCGGCGGCGGCGATGAAGCGCACGCGGGCGCGGCAAAACGAAGAATTTGGGTGATGAAGCGCGACGGGGGCAGCAAACGCCAACTGACCAATGATGCTGCGTACCGCGACGAACGTCCGCTCTGGTCCGCTAACGCGACACATTTGTTATTTGCACGGCTCGAGGGAGATGACACAATGTCCCTCTGGCTAATGCGCGATGACGGGAGTGAATTGCAATTGGTCGCAAACGCGTTGAGCGGCTCGGCCGATGACGGTTCTCCGCCATGGTTCGGTTATTATGGGCATATTGATTGGGATACATATTTTGATTGGTGGAGACCGACTTTCCCTTGAATCACAGCGCCGCCAACCGCGACCGTTCCTGCCAAAAAAGCCATTTGAAACGCGCGCGGGAACGTGGGCGCACCGCGCGACGGTAATTTTTGCGGAAAATTTTCAAGGCATAGCGAGCTCAATGAACTGATTGAAACGCAATTTTGACCAAGCGCAGACGCGGGCTGGACTGGGGTTTTGTATGATCGGGGGCAATCAAGAAGGAGTTCCCTATGTCCAAAATTGACACGCGCGTGCAGGATTTTCTCGCGCAGAAAAAAATTGCGGTGGTCGGCGTTTCCGACCGGCGCGAGACCGGCTGCAATCTCGCGTTCCACAAATTTCAAGAGGCGGGCTATACCGTCAGCGCGGTCAATCCGCGTTTGACGACGTTCGAAGGCAAGCCGTGCTACCCCGACCTCAAAGCCATTCCCGAAAAACCCGGCGCGGTCTTTATCCTCGCCAATCCCCAAGTGACCGATCAAATCGTGCAGCAGTGCGTTGATTTAGGTGTCAAGCACGTGTGGATGCACTGTATGATGGGCACCAAGCCCGGGCTCAACGCGAGCATGACCAGTGTTTCGCAAAATGCCGTGCAAGTGTGCCGCGAGAATGGCATTACCGTCATCCCCGGCACTTGCCCCAATCAATTCCTCAAGCCCGATTTTGGGCACAAGATGATGCGCGGTTTGTGGGGCATGCTCGGTTTTCTCAAGGTCAGCGATGCGGTCAAGCCCAGTCCGAATTGACCCATACCCCCATTTCAAATCACTCTGGCAATGAAACGAATCCTTGTGGCCTATGCCACCTCTGCCGGTTCGACGGTAGAGGTGGCTCGCATTGTGGCAGAAGAAATTGGTTAATTCGCCACCTGCGCCGAAACGAGTGATATAATTGCTCCACTCGTGGAATTTCTGCGCACGTTATTTCAGCTGAACCGCGATGCCATCCTGTTCATTTATGGGCTGGCATTTTTTGTATTGGGTTTGGCAATTGTGCTCCAGTCCCGCCGTTATTCGCAGTTGGAACTGGCGCGCAGTCTTCCCTGGCTTGCCGCGTTTGGTTTTCTCCACGCGTTCAACGAGTGGGGCGATCTGTTCATTCCATTACAACGCTCGTACTTGTCCGAACCGGGATTGGCGTTGCTCACCGTGATTCAATTGCTATTTCTCGCGGGGTCGTTCGCTTGCCTATTCGAGTTTGGGGTCATGCTGCTGCACCCCGTTGGCAGAGTGCGCACCTTGCATACTTTACCTGCGCTCTTGCTGATTGGCTGGGTAATGCTTTCCTTTTTTCTCTTGCTCCCACTGTCGCCCGCTCTGCCGACCTGGCATCGCGAGTCCAACGCGATCGCGCGTTATTTCATTTGCCTTCCCGGCGGGCTGCTTGCCGCGTACGGATTGCGGCAGCAAGCCATGCACCGCTTTTCCGGTTTGGATGCGCCGGACGTTCTCAATATGCTGCGGATCGCCGGATGGGCGTTGGTGTTCTATGCCCTGTTGGCAGGTCTGATTCCGCCGCCGGTGCCTTTTCCACCGGGGAATTGGTTGAACGCCGATACTTTCGACGCAGTCATCGGAGCGCCCCCCTTTATTTTCCGCGCCGTCATCGGTCTGGTCATGGCGGTTGCGATCATTCGCGCGCTCAAGATATTCGATTTGGAGACGGAACATTTCATCGAGAGCATGGAACAGCAGCAAATTCTGGCAAACGAACGCGACCGCATCGCCCGCGAATTGCACGACGGAGTGATTCAAAAGGTCTATACCGCCGGGTTGTTGATTGACTCGGCTGCCAAAATGACCTCCGGTGACAGTCCCCTTGCAATTCGCCTGAGCAAGGCGACCGGTGTGTTGAACGACGCGATTGGCGACTTGGCGGAATCTGGGTGAATTGCGTGCAGCACCCTCGGGGCTTGACCTCGCCGAAGCGCTGCGGCAGTTGAGCCAAGACCCGCGCTTTCGCTCGCTCCTGGATGTGTCGTTGGAAGTGGATTTGCCACAGCAAGACCCACTTACCGCGTCGCGGGTTGACGATGTGCTCGCGATTGTGCAAGAGGCGCTTTCGAATACCGTGCGACATGCCCGCGCGCAGCACGTCAAAATTCAGGCGCAACGCGTGGAGGATAAACTTGTGGTAATGGTCCAAGATGACGGAGTGGGATTTCAAGACCCACCGGTCGCGGGGTACGGCTTGCGCAACATGCAAGACCGGGCGCGTTTGCTGGGCGGCGAAATCAAGATTGACAGCGCGCGCAATCAGGGAACCACCGTAACGCTTGAAATTCCGTGGAGGGACACGCGATGACCAAGACCCGAATTCTATTGGTAGACGATCATCAAGTGGTGCGCATGGGGTTGAGGATGTTGCTGGGGGATCAGCCGGAGCTGCAAGTCGTCGGCGAAGCCGAGACGGCGGCGGATGCCGTGCGCGCCGTCGAGCAGCTGCGCCCCGAGATTGTTTTGATGGATGTTCGGCTGCCCGGTGAAGGCGGCATCCAAGCCACAGAAGAGATTACGCGCCGTTTTCCCGAAACTCAAGTCATCATGCTGACCTCCTTTGCCGACGACGATTTGGTGATACGCGCGATTGCCGCCGGTGCGATGGGGTATGTATTGAAACAGGTGGGCACAGAGGAATTGCTGCGCGCGATTGCTGCCGTGCGGCGCGGCGAGGCATTGCTCGATTCGTCGAGCACCGCGCGCCTACTGAGTCGCGTACGCGAAGGGGAACGCAAAGCGGAACAAGATGCGTTTCGCGAGCTGTCGAAACAGGAACTCAAAGTGCTAGTGGAAGTGGCGCGCGGCAAGACCAATGCCGAGATTGGAAAAATTCTTTACTTGAGTGAAAACACCGTCCGCCATTACGTCAGCACGATTCTGGAAAAACTACACCTTACGAATCGGATCGAACTGGCAACCTACGCAGTGCAGCATCATATCTTTGAGTAGAACCGCCCACGCGCCCAGATAGATGAGCACGCCGAGTACTACTTTGCTCGTCAGCGGTCCGACTGGCGGGAACCAGTTCAGCGCGCTGGCGATACCGGCGGAGAGTTCGGAGAGGGTAACGATGAGACCAAACCCCGCCGCGCCAATTCCACCTGCAAGCAGAGCAGCGGCAATCGGTCCGTTCGGCAGTTCAGGATTTTGTATCATTTTTGTATCAACAGCAGTAGCCATTTTCATTCCTCCAATATGAAACGGATTAGTGGAGCGGAGCGGCTTTGGTGATAACCGTGAGCCATGCAGCAATCGCCAGTGCCCACAATCCAACTTTGAGACGCAGCATCCGCTCTTTTAGCCCGGCTGATGTCAGCCATTCGGGACGCAGACTATAGAGTCCCGCCAGACCTCCGGCAAACGCCAAGAGAAAGACGGCGCCAAAAACCATGCCGTGAATGATCGTCCATACTTCTTTAATTGTGACTTCCATACAAAATCCTCCGTTCAGTACATGTAGGGCGACCACAAGGGTACGCCCCTACGTGCAAATCCTGACCTTGCTAAACTATACAGGAATCGTATCGCGTCGGGTAGGGCTGCATGGACGTATTCCCATAGGGCTGTACGGACAATATCAAACGCGCATACGCCGTTCATCACATTTTCACAACTTGCGCGATAATGGACAGTGTCGGAATTAGACAGGATCAAGGCGATGTAGGCGATGGGTGCGATGTAGGCGATGAAATACATCGCACATCGCCTACATCGCACATCGCCTTAATCTGTTGGCAATCATATTCCCGACAAATCGCATCGCCAAGGCAAATTTCAGGAGGAACCAACGATGATGGGTTTTGGATTTATGGGCATCGGCGCGCTGTTGTTCGTCGGCTTTTGGGTGCTGGTCATCGCAG
>JACQWQ010000111.1 GCA_016209205.1 Chloroflexota bacterium | reverse complement strand
GAGACCGAAGAGGTCGGCAACACGCAGCAAAATCCGTTCGACGTGACGGCAGTGCCGGAACCGCACGAATATCTGCTGCTGGCAATCGGCGCGGGGTTGTTGGTGTGGTATCTGCGCAAGCGAAAACGGGCAATCTATTCCGCGTAAAACAAGGATGCCGCCGAAATTCGGCGGCATCTTCGTTTTGGTCTCTGGTTATGCGTCCGTCAACCTTCTATAGTAAGTTGGAGCGAACACATCCTGTACCGAAGAATGGAATGACTCTGCTGGCGAACTCCTTCCGTAGTTTGGAAAACGACGGCAAAAGAAGGAAAGAACGAACACAAAGAAGGAGTTGCCTTCGTTTGCCAACGCTTTGCAAGCATTGGATGGCTAGACATAAGATTCGCCAGCAGAGTCATGGAATTCATCGGCAAAAGAAAGAAAAAAGCCAAAGAATGAAAAAACACGCTGTTCGCGCCAGAAACACGCTCTTTCTTTGTTGGGCTTTTTTTCCTTTTTTTGCCGTTGTTTTCCAAACTACGGAGGGCAGAAATCCAAATGCGTTTGCCCGAACGATAATGAGGTTCTCTTGTTCCCATTCCAGCGCAATACCACCGTTTCTTCACGCAAATACTGGCGCGTCGCCGTCGAAAAGCGCTCGCGAAATAAATCAATACGCGCGAGCTCATAGCCCAAGGATTCGGCAATGTCCCCCAACAACTCGCCCGTGCGAATGAGCACCTGAAAATACGATGCCTGATCACCGACCACATACGCCAGATGCGCGCCGGGGCGCAAAAAGGGACGCAGCTCTGCTAAATGCCGCGCCATGCCGCCAAAATACAAGCGCGTCACACGGTGATACAATTTTTCAAAGCCCGATGTTTTCCCTAACGCAATGCGTCGTTCCTCGATTTCTTGTGCAATACGTTCCACCTCAGGATAATTGCGAACCCATTCGTCGTCATCGTCCGCCTTGAAAACCGCGCGCGTGTTGGAGCGCACAAGTCGCTTCTTCAAAGTGCGCAATTCTGCGCGGTTGTTGATAAATCCAAGAATAACCGATTCCAAGCGTGTCGTGCGCGTGTAATCTTTTTCGTTCGGGTACGGCGGCGAAGTAATCACCGCATCAATCGAACGCGGGTCCAAGTACATGGACAACTCGCGCGCGTCGGCGAGATGAATTTTTGCAGCAGGGTAATTCTCGGCTTGTACACGACGCAAATCGCCAACCATCTTGTCTACTTGGTCAAGCCAAATACGTACCACAGGCACATCGTGTTTGATACTCCCAATCCCGACCTCGGGCCCAAAGCGCAAATTGCTTATTGAATTGACCAGCGCATTGGCAAGCGCCAAGCGCGCGTGCGCACAAAATGGCGCAGCGGCATATTTTTGAATTTCGTCGCGGAGAATTAATGCTTTGTGCAGAGGCAGCGGACTGATAGAATTTCGAATGAGCAGCTTTGCCGCTTCACTGGGCAGTGTGCGGAGCGCGCTTTGCCCGTCGGTCGCAGAGGCGCGGCGCTGCAATTTCCTTTGTACAGTTTCTGCAATTCTCTGCGCTTGTTCCAGCAACAAGTCCGGGTCAATTTCCCAATTCACTTTGACGGCGCTGGCGAACTGCGCAAACGGATTGGCTTCCAATCCAACACTTGAGATGTGATTCTTTTTGGCTTCGACCAGCGTAGTGCCAGTTCCGCAGAATGGGTCAAGCAAAAGTTTTTGCTCGTCCACACCAAATTCATCGAGATGCTGACGCACAAGGTGAGGAGGAAACGAGAGAACAAACCGATACCAATCGTGAAAAGCGCGGTCTTGTTCTTCGAGCCGATTGATTTTACTTTGGCGCGGCTTGTTTTCAGATTCTACCGAAAAAAGCTGTAATTGTTCACGTGCCTTTTGCATCAACGGGATTGTAGCATAGTGGCTATATGTGCGCAATCAAGCATGTGCTTTCGCTTTTTCGCCACCCAGTTCAATCTTCACCACCACCAGCTTTTTCGCCGCGTTTGCTAAATCGTCCAGCTTGGGTTGACCATTGGCGTCCAAGCCGATATGCCAAAATTTCGCGTACGCCGGACGCGCGCCAAGATATGCAGATAATTCTTGTGCGACCTGTGCCTCATCCACCATTGCGCATGCATTTCCTTCAACGTCTTGCCCTTGCAGCCGCAAGAACACCGGCACACCTTGCGCGTTTGCAGGTTGCAAACTGCGCCACCACGTCCGCTCCCTGCGACTGATGACATACAACGCATTGCCGACGCGCAGGTATTCCACCGGCGTCATAAAAGTTTTTCCGCTCTTGCGTCCCGTGTACGTCAGCAGCATCATGCTGCCGCTCAACATGCCATGCAGCGGCGAACGCAGTAACCAAGCGATGATCGAATTGTACCACATGTCTACACCTTGTTGAGAATCGCGCGCAGCTGCGGCGCAATCTCTCGAAACTCGGGCGGCGTGCCGTTGTCGTGCAAAATCGCTTGCCCCAAAGCCGACACTTTCAAGTCGTACAAATCACTTTCGATTTCATTTTTTAGCGCGACATCGCTTTGAATTTTGCCGTCGCGCAGTGTAATGACGCGCTGCGTCACGCGCGCGACTTCGTGATTGTGCGTCACGATGATGAACGTCGTCTGGCGCGTGCGATTCAATTCCGTCAAGAGTTTCATCGTCTCGGCGGTGTTTTTTGTGTCGAGGTTGCCCGTCGGTTCGTCGGCGAGAATCAGCGCGGGTTCGTTCGCCAACGCGCGCGCGATCGCCACGCGCTGACGTTCGCCGCCCGACAACATGTTCGGCAAATGCTGCGCGCGTTTTTCTAACCCGACCAGCTCGAGTAACTCCCGCGCGCGTTTGTGCCGTTTCCGCGCGTGCAGGACGGTTTCGTACATCGGCACCATTACATTTTCCAACGCGGTCAACGTTGGAATCAGGTTGTGCGTTTGGAACACAAACCCAACCGTGCGGCTGCGAAAATGATCAATGTCGCGCACTTGAGACAAGGATGTGCCGTTAATCAGCACCTCCCCGCGCGTCGGACGATCCAACGCGCCGAGCACGTTCAACAAGGTAGATTTGCCCGAACCGGACGGTCCGACAATCGAAACGAATTCGCTCCGGCGCACAATCAAATTTACACCGTCCAACGCGCGCACTTGATCGCCGTCGCCGTACACTTTGGTCAGGTCGCGTGTCTCGACCACAATTGGGTTTTCACTCATCGCTCAGTCCTCATCAGCAAATCGCGTATCGCGTATCGCAAATGGCGTCTTACGCTCCAAACGAATGAATTCGTTACTACGTTTCACGCATCACATGTATCGCGCATCGCGTAACGCAAATCGCACGATTGCACTATCGCACTATCGCACGATTGCACTATCGCACTATCACTATCGCACTATCGCACTGCTGTGCATCATTCATAACGCAATGCCTCAATGGGTCGCAAGTTCGCGGCGCGCCATGCGGGATAGAGTCCGCCGATCGCACCCAATACCAGTGCGACTAGAAAAATCTGGATTAACATCGCAGGCGTATAGGCGGGCAGCAAAAATTGTCCGAACCCCGGCGCGAGTGTAAACAAATACCCGATGCCCACCCCAAAGACAATCCCGACGAGGGACGACAAAACACTCAACGCCAACGCCTCGCCCAACACATTCCACAAGATGCGTCGTCTGCGCCAACCCAACGCGCGCAGGACGCCGATTTCTTGCGTGCGCTCGAACACACTCATCAACATCACATTCATCATCACAATCCCGCCGACGATCAGCGTCAACACGACCAACGCATTCAACACCGCGTACATGGTCTGCATATCTTGCATGCGCTCGGTAAACTCGGTGGGCTTGCCGACAATGATTTCAGGGAATTCGCGTTCGAGCTGCGATGCGACTTGATCTATCCGTGTCGGATCTCGCACCGCAATACTTAGAAACGAAACCTGACGCGGTTTGCCGAATTGCGCCTGTGCCTCGCGCAGCGAAATGACGCCTGCGCCGTCTTCAAAGGACGAACCATTTTCGTAAATACCAACCAACACGTAACGCGTGCCGCTCACCGTAATCGTATCCCCCACCTTTTTTTCGAGCGCGTTCGCCGCAAAACGCCCGATCATGATTTCGCCTTCATCCGCAATCAAACGCCCCTCGCGCACGCGAAAATGTTTGATGTATTCTTCGCGCGGGTCCAGCCCAAAGATAATAAAATACGCCAGCCCCGGCGCGGACGAAAACCCCATCATGAGTTTGGAAACCGCTTTCACTTCGGGATGCCGCGCCACCCGTTCCGCCGTGCGTTCGTCAATCGTCGAAAGCGACGCATCGGAAACACCCGCCTGTTCGGCAATCAAATCGGCTTGCCCCGCGCCGCCCAGCTGCGCGAACAGGACCGTGAACCCTTCCGTCACCGCCAACAACGCGACGAGGAAACCAATGCCGACGCCAATCCCCGCGAGGGTCACGAACGTGCGCGTCGGGCGGCGAAACAAATTGCGCAGCGGCGTATTGCCTGTCACACGCGCGAGCGTGCGCGTGAGGCGTCCCATTTGGATTGCCGCGCCGCCCTCGGCGCGCATCGCTTCGACGGGCGCGAGTTGCGCCGCGCGCAGCGCGGGCAAAATTCCACCGACCGCGCCGAGCACCACCGCAATCAACAGCGCTTGCGCAAACATCGCCGGGGTAAGGATTCCTTTTAACAAGGTCTCGACGGCGGGCACGAGCTGTGTGAGTTGGAGCAGCCCCAGTCCCAGCGCGATGCCCAACCCGCCGCCAATCAACCCCAAGACCAGCGACTCGCCCAAAATCATGAATACAATGCGCCGCCGCCGCCAACCCAACGCGCGCAGCACGCCGATTTCGCGCGTGCGTTCGAGCACGCTCATCAGCATCGTATTCATCATGCCCAAGCCGCCGACGAGCACCGCAAAAATTCCCAAGAACCATCCGAACGAACGATACAACTGTAGACTTTCGGTTTGCGTCGTCGCCTCGCCCGAACGCGTCGCCGTCAAGTCTTCCCATCGCGTTTCAATTTTGTTTTTGATTTCGTCGCTGCGCCGCACATCTTGGAGTTTCAAAGCGTAATAGCTGACCTGTTTCTTTTTATCAAAAGCGCGCTGCGCCGCATCCAGCGTAATCACCGCGCCGCCGTCTTCCATGCTCACGCCCGTTTCGTAGATTCCTACGACGTTATAATCGGTCTTGAGAATGCGGAACGAATCGCCGATTTTTTTCTCGTAATTTTTCGCGGTGGTCTTGCCCAATAGGATTTCTTTTTTACTCGTCAGCGGGGCGCCTTCCAAGAGGCGATAATGTTGAATCGCAAAATTACGCGGGTCATGACCCATCACGACAAAGTACGGCGAATCCTGAAGGGTAACGAAACCGAGCACCACACCCGCCACTTGATCCACACCCGACATCTTTTTCAAATCGCTGCCAACGGTATCGTCTACATTGCTCAACAGCAGCATCATCGAGTCTTTTTGTGCGACAATCAGATCCGCTTCGGACGTCGTGAACGTTTTTTCAAAACCCGTTGCCATGCCTTCGCCGAACGCGGAAAAGGCGAGCACCGCCGCCACGCCGACCGCGATGCCAAGCAGTGTCAAAAACGTGCGCGTTTTGCGCCGCCAAAGATTTCTGAGAATCATCTTTTTGCTTCCATGTCCACCTACGCCGCTTGTGCCATTGCGTAACGCCGAATTGTCTGCTGACACGCGTGGCACGAGTGGATCGCTGTCATATCGAACCCGGAAAGATTGAGAGATTCGAGATAACAGCTCTGTGCAGTCTAACCCCCGCGAGTCAAAACGTGGTCAAAATTGGCGGGTGCCATTTGTGCTATCATGTGGAGAGGAAAGCGCGGCGCGTCGGCGCGCGTCGGGCTGCCCGAAAGATAACGCAATGCGTCATATCTCTCTGACCGCGCCGTAACCCGTGCGTTGTATACTCGGACGTTGGAGCCAAAGGAGGTCCTTATGTCGTGGCGATTATTTTGGGCTGTCGTGTTGATTCTGCTGGGCATCGTCTTGTTGTTGATCAATCTCGATATTTTGCCCGGCAACGCGTGGAATTATATTTTTCCGGCGATTTTGGTACTTGGGGGGATTGTGCTGATGGTTGGCTGGCGCGGCGGTTCGCGTCAACTCGAAGCGGTGTCCGCGTCGGCGCCACTGGAAGGTGCAACGCACGCGGCAATTACGCTCAAACACGGCGCGGGACAATTGAACGTCCGCGCGGGCAGTGACCCAACGCTTTTGTTCACGGGCACGTTCGGCGGCGGTGTGGACAAAAAACTCAAGCAAGACAATGGGACCGCGTTTCTTGAATTGAAAACGCCGTCAGACGTATGGTCGAATCTCGCCTTCCCCGGCGTGCACGGCTTGCGCTGGGATTTGCAGCTCCATCCCACCATTCCCACCACGTTGAAATACGAAGGCGGCGCGGCGGAAACCAAAATGGATTTGTCAGGCATCCATCTGACAACTCTTGAAATCAACACCGGCGCGAGTTCCACTGATGTTGTGCTTCCTCCCCCGCACGGGACGCTGCGCGTCGTCGTCCATGCCGGTGCGGCGTCCGTCAAGCTGCGCCTGCCGCAAAACGCGCCCGCAGCGATTCGCGGTACGATGGGCTTGGGGTCGCTCGATATTGACAAATCCCGCTTCCCCGATCGCGGTCTCGGCGTCTATCAATCCGACGATTACGCGAACGCGCCGGATCGCATCGAAATGACCGTCGAGGGCGGCGTCGGTGCGGTGCAAATTCGATGACGCACAAAAAATCGTGCAGCTGTGCTGCACGATTTTTTGTGTCATTTCTTCGACCATTGGTTTTTCCATCGCATCAACGCCTCGCGATGCGTTTCAAACGCGAGTGGAAATTGCAAGGCACGCTCGACGCTCACCCATTCTGCCGCAATGGAATCGCTCGCAATCTGCAATGTTCCGCCCATCACACGCGTTTCATAAATGAGTGCAACCCCCGCGAGTTTTTTCACATCATTAAAAAAAGACCACACGTCAAGCAGCGCGCCTAGTTGAATTTCGTATCCGGTCTCTTCCAAAATTTCGCGGACGAGCGCGTCCGGCACCGTCTCGCCCAATTCGACAAAGCCGCCGGGCAAGCCCCACAATCCTCTGCCGGGGTCTTCGCCGCGCTGCACCAGCAAAATTTTTTCGTCCTCTCCGCGCGTGAGGATCGCCGCTGCCGCGACCTGGGGCGCAAAATAATAGACCCACCCGCAGCGCGGGCAAACGGGACGTAAACGCTCGGATTCTTGCCGCAGTTCCAGCGAATGTCCACAGCGCATGCAAAATCTAATCGTTTCGATGGGCAGCAATCCAATCTGCAAAGAATTAGAATTGTGACTCATAATCCGTAGACTTATCTACGACAGAAAAATAACATAGCCACATGAGACGCGAAATCCCAATTCCCTCACGTTTTGGGGCGCGCATTCGAGCACTGCGTCTGGAACGCGGATGGTCACAAGAGGAGCTTGCCGAGCGCGCCGATTTAGATCGAACGTACATTAGTGGAATTGAGCGCGGCTTGCGGAATGTGGCATTGCGAAACATTGAACAACTCGCAAACGCGTTCGGTATTTCACTTGAAGAATTGTTTCAAGACTTGTAAGGAGTTGCCACAATGGACTCTATGAACGCTGTGATTGCGCGCTTGGAGGAATTACGCGATCATGAAAATGAGCGCGTTGAGAATCGAATTGCCCGAACCAGTGTGGAAGAAGCGCGCGAGTTGATTAGACGGTGGGCAGCAGGCTCTTTTTCGTGATCATCTTGATTCAGTCTCAATACGGCGGATCCCAAATCAGCGGGACAAAGCTTGCAACGCCAAGGCCACCACCGTTGCGATGATCGCACCCATGACCACCAGCAGCACGATGGCTTGAAAGACAAACCCATACGGCGCGGGCGCTTCGACGTGTACCTCAGCTGCCGGCGCGACGCGCTGTTCGATTTCTTGTGCCAAGACTTGGGCTCCTTGATCAATGAATTGTTTGCCGACCGTATCCACCAACCGCTGTCCCAAACTTGCCAGCGGTCCGTTCAGATTGCCCAGACCGCTGTACGCCATTTCGGTGACGCTCTCGGTCCCGTTCAAATTCAGCGCCACCTCGCCGCTCGTCCAATTCCCCCCCCCCTTGCCTTCGCCTTTGATCTTGACGTACGAAGGCGGCGTTCGTTCCAACACCAAAATCCTGCCGTCGTATTTGCCTTTAATCGCCGCGACGCCCACTACCGCCGTCAACTCGTACGTCACATCGTCAACCTGTTCGAGCCGTTCCAGGGTAATGCCCGGAATGCGTCCGATCACGCCTTTCATCGTTTCGACATCAAAAATCATGGCCCACACTTGATCGCGCGGGGCGTTAATGTTGACCTTACCTCCAATTTGAATCGGCATGAACAGCTCCTGTACAAAGTGACGAGTGATGGAATCGCACGCGATTCCCGGTGACGGGTCAAAAAGTTGCGCGCCATAGGGAACGCGACATGGACGCCGTGCCTGATGCTTGCGCCATTATACTCGCAATTTGCGCGAATTCATTCCGCGCAAATTGTTATTTTGAAAACGGGTGTTAGAATTCAAGTGAGTCTGACAATGCCCCTGTTGGTCATTTTTACCGAACGTGGCAGCGCAATTCGTCTGATCAGCGCACGGCGCGCAGAACCAAGGGAACGAAAATTATATGAGCAAGCGAAAAGATATTAAAGGGGCAACCCCTGTCGCCATGACGGCGGATGATGATATCCTGCCTTTGTACGAGCTCGATTTT
Organism: Chloroflexota bacterium; assembly: GCA_016209205.1. Classification (GTDB taxonomy): domain Bacteria; phylum Chloroflexota; class Anaerolineae; order UBA4142; family SHND01; genus SHND01. Next base: position 12,472 of record JACQWQ010000111.1, on the reverse strand, counting down.
CGCAAAGCGAAACCAAACCGCTTTGCGAAACGCGCGCACGTGATTGTCGGCGCACGCAGCAGCGCGCGTCGCGGTGCCGGACGCAAACCTTCGCCAGAGCCCCTAGAGCGGATTCCGAATTGATTGGTGGTGTCAGCGTAGGGGCGACGGCTTGTCCTCGCCCATTCCAGTTGGGCAACCACAAGGGATTGCCCCTACCATCCCACAAACGAATCAGGAATTCGCTCTAATCGGCAAAAAAGTGTATCTCGCACCGCGCCATATCAAGACATTGCAACGTATAGACCCGAACTTGAGCGCCGCAATTCGGAAATTGGCAGAAAAAGCAGCAGCAAAATAAAGCGCACGTTATACGCTACACTATTTGCGAACATGCTCAAAATGTTGGTGGAAAAACTGAGCCATTACCACAGAATCAGGCTGAAAACAGTCCATTCAAGCCAGCGTCGCCACTGGATTTTGAGCATGTTCCAGATTTCCCTGCGCGTAGGGAACACAGTAAATCACGCGCTAGACTGGCATACCTTGACCACTCGAAAACGTTCGCACACGACCGGCATGGTTTCGCTCGGCGTGCGTCCCAAAATCTCGCAGCGACGCGAAAAATAATCCCAATGCGCCTTGCGCCAAAAATCGAGCGAGCGGTCCCCTTCCCCTTCCGCGAAGGCTTGCTCGGTATCCACGTCGTTAAAACATTCTATATAAACGCGCACCGTTTTGATAATGCAAAGCGGGTCGCCTTTGCCATCCAAAATAATGCTGTGCTCGCCCGCGCGCGGAAGCGGTTCGTCGTCGTGCGCGTATTCCCACGCCAATGACGCTGTGCCAGTCTTGACGCCCTGTACAACTAACGCGCCGAGTTCGTCCGCCATTTCCGGCGTATCGCCAAAACTCCACGCCTGATACGCGTCCTCCGGCGGCGCATCCTCGCCCAGTTCGTCACGATACTCTTGCCAAAATTCTTGAACGCTCATGTGCCCCTGACCTTTAACCCGGATTTTGCGTACACCGCATCAATGACGCGCATGTTTTTTACGCCGTCCCACGCGTCCGTCAAATTTGTATTCTCCCCGCGCGTCGCCGCGACAAAGGCGCGCAGTTGGAAATTGTACGTCGGTTCATGCGAAAAGTGTTCTTTTCGTGAAAAATACTCTGTGCGTTTCCCGCTTGCGGTTCGCACCGTCAACGAATGAAAACGGTGCGGAATGAAGGGGTTCAAAATTTCCACCGCGCCCGCGTCGCCGCACACGCGCGCAAAAATTCTTATGGGCGGCAAGCCCGCGAGCGAGCAGCCCATTTTCGCCGTCACACCATTTTCAAAACGAAATTCCGCGTGCATGACACGATCAATTTGCTTGGGCATTTCACGCGCCGCCGCACGCGTCACCGCCGGTTCCGTTCCCGCGATGGCGCGCAGGAAATTGATGCAGTAACAGCCCGTATCCATCGCGCCGCCGCCCGCCAGCGCGTAATTGAAACGAATGTCCTTTGGGCGCAAAAATAACGGGATAAAAAAATCTGCTTGCATCTCGCGCACCATTCCGATTTCGTCGTTTGCCACAATCTCTTGTACACGCTGCATCAGCGGATGGTAGCGATAATGGAACGCCTCCATCAACACCAGCCCCGTTTCTGCGGCGATACGCGCCATCTCTTCCGCCTCGCGTGCATTCGACGCCAACGGTTTTTCGCACAAGACGTGTTTGCCCGCGCGCAATGCTTTGATGGTCCATTCGTAATGCAGCGCATTCGGCAGCGGATTGTAAATGGCGTCAATGTCGGGATCATTCACCAACGCGTCGTACGAATCCAACACGCGCGGAATGTGGTGCGTTTGCGCGAACGTGCGCGCCTTGTTCACATCACGCGCCGCGACGGCGACCACTTGCGCGTCGGAAACCGCGCGCGCGGGTTTAATGAGCGCGTTGGGCGCAATGCGCGCCGCGCCGAGAATGCCAAAACGAAGGGGAGAGGGCATCACACGCGTAACTTGACCGCGCGTAAACGCGCGTTAATCCATTCTACTTTCTCTGGCGAGAATGCGGGTTCCGGTGGGGGTTGCGTGTAATCAATCGCTCGCAGGTAGGGTCCGCGACGATACGCGCGCTGCGCCACCGTCTGCAAGTCGAGCGCGACATCGGAATCACCTTGTCCAAGTGGCACGGGGATTACGGGCAAGATCTCGCGTACATCGATCGGATAAAGCGTATAGTCTATCCACGTATCTTGGCGCAAATTGCTGCGATTCAGCACGACGAGATAATCGCACGCAAAGCGATAAACCGCTTCATCCAGTTCAGGATACGGCAACAGCCGTCTGCCTGCGCGCAACAGGTCAAGTTCAATCATGTGCGCGTCGCTTTCCAACACTTCACGTTGTTTGGCTTCATACGCGCGGCGGTCAGGGCCCGCACGCTTGTTAGACGGACTGACAATTTCGATCAGCGTTACGAGCTTGTGTCCATGTGCCGCATCGCGAATTTCAACAAAGGGATGAAAAAAGGGCTCGGTCTGCGCGCGGAGTTGAACCCCTTGCGCGATTTCGATACGCGGTTGATCTGCGACCATCACCCCGCCCTCTAACGCGCTCACAGGTGAAATGGGCGGACGAACGACAAGTGTGTCGGGTACAATGTGCCGCGTCGCGCCAGCTTCAAAAATGATCCCCAATTCCGTGCGCTTTTCTACGATTGCATAGTAGGGCGGCGGCAAACTCTCGTTCAATTCACCACTCAACTCTACGCTCACCCGTTCGTGAAAATCGGGCCAAATAGCAGGCGCTTCCAAATACGGATCCATTCCCACAAAAGGATACAACATTGCCATCTTTACCTCCTGCGGCTCATTCCGCGTGCGCCATGATTATATCCGAAATGTAAGTTTGGAGCTCGTCTACCTTTTGTTCATTCGGGTGAATCACATTGGCGCGTTGCCAAAGCCACCATGCGCCGCACACGCCCAGCGCAATTCCGCCAAAGAGCGTCAGATCAAAATCCCATACGACGATCTTGAACCACGCGACCTCAAGCAAGACGGCGAGGGCAGCGAGTCGCACGAATAAAGTCGTACTGGTCAGACATGCGTACGTCAAAAAAAGCGCGTGTCCCGAATACCAAGGAATTGGCAAAACCGCGCGCGTGAGCGCCAGCCCAACAAAAACGGCATCGAAAACGATGGATGGCGCATCCCCTTTCGAACGGGCGCGCGCGCTCCAAAACGAACGCGACAAACGGAACGAGGATCGGAACATCGTACCAAAACAGGTGCGGACGGATTTTGCGCGGCGCGAAAACAAGCACGAGCGCGCCGACGATTACAGCAATCGTCAGCGCGACGACTATCGGGGTGCGCGGATGGGCGAGGAGATTTTTGATACGACTCGACATTAACCGCGAATCCCGCGCAATGCGCGCGCGGTCAGCACGCGCGCCATTATGGTGCGATATTCTGCGCTGCCGCGAAAACTTGCCCTGAGTGAAACCGAAGGGTCATTGCTCGGATGTAACGCGCTTGTCGCCGCCATCGCCGCGCGATCAAGCACATCGTCGGTCAAACCTTGATGCAAAATTTCGCGTTCGGCATCCCGCGCGCGCCATGCCGTGTCCGCCACGCCGCCCAATGCAACCGCGCCCGCACGCACAATCCCGTTCTCCATTTCCAGCGCCGCGCACACCGACACTATCGCCTTGTCACTCGGCGTACGCGCGACGGTTTCGATTGCCGCGTGACGCTTGAGTGATTCCGCAGGCAGCGTAATGTGCGTCACCAACGCGTTGTGCAAAAACATTTCGCGCTGTGCGAAAAAATCGGCGAGCGCGATTTCTTGCTGCGCGACCGCGTCGTTTTCCAAAAAGGCGCGCGTCACCCGCGCGTCCAGCGCGGACAACACCACCGCGAAAATTCCATCGGGTTCGGCAATGAGTGTTCCTGCGACCGTCGCTTGATTGCGCAAAATATTTGCATGCGTTTGCCGCGCGCCTTGTGTAACCACGCCGCTCGCTGCGTCACACAGCGCGACGGATTCCACCACTTGCGCTAGCGTCGTCGTCGCGCCAATCGCAATGCCGTCGCCGCGCGTTTCGATGAACGTCAATTGCAGCGCGCTTAAATCCACCACCGCTCGCACATCGCGACGTTTTTCCGCGATCAGATTCGTCCCCCCCCCCAACGCGACGACGCCGGACTGTGTGAGAAGCATCAACGCGTCCACGATGGTTGTGGGCTTGTGAATAGTTTGGAGATTGAGCATGGGTCAGTGGTCAGTGAACAGTAATCAGTGATCAGTGATCGGTGATCAGTAATCAGTTCTGGTTACTGCCAAGTGCTGATCTGATTACTGATTACTGTTCACTGATCACTGATTATTGCTGTGCAAAAGTATCAATCATCAATTTCACATCGTCCGCCATCGGATACAAAATCGGACAGGTGCAGCCATTGCGCTCGTACTCTTGTACTTTATTGCGAACCTCCTCCGGCGTGCCGCTCGCGGAAATTCGCTCGATGAGTTCATCCGGGACGTACTGCATCGCTTCGTGAATTTGTTCGATGGTCGCGGGCCAGCCGAGAATACTTTGAATCTTTTTGACCGTCTCGGCGGGCGTGCCGCTCGCTTTAGCAATGTGCGGCTGCTGCGCGAGGTATTGCGTCAACAATTCTTTTGCCGCTTGCACCGCTTTTTTGTGATCGTGATCCACCGCGCAAACCACGAGCTGCGGACGATCAATTTGGTCAATGCTGCGCCCCGCTTTTTTCGCGCCCTTTTCCAACAAATCCATCGCCTTCAAATTGTATTCGGGCGGCACGCAGTAATTCAACACGCAACCGTCGGCGATTTCGCCCGTCATTTCCAACATCGCATCGCCCGTCGCGCCAATGTAAATGGGAACGTTGCGCGGCTCGCGTCGACCGTGCACCACGTCGAGTTCGATGCCATCTACGTGATGAAACTCGCCGTGAAACGTCACGCGTTCCATGTTCAATAATTTTTTCATCACGTAAATGGTTTCGCGCATTGCCAGCAGCGGTTTCCTGCGCTCGATGCCCACATTTTTCGCGAGCGGGTCCCACCACGCGCCAATGCCGCAAATGATCCGGTTCGGCGCGAGATCGTCCAGTGTCAAAAAAGTCGCCGCAAGCAAACCGATGTTGCGCGTCCAATTGTTAATCACGCCGCTGCCCACTTGAATTTTATTCGTCACGGCCGCGTACGCCGCCATCGGCACAATCGCGTCGCGCACCAAACGCGATTCCGCCTGCCAGACTGCTTCGAACCCGCGCTGTTCCGCGTACTGTGCGTACACCATCCCTTCCCGAATTTCGTGTTTGTCCTGCAAATACATTGCGACGCGTGACATAGTGACCTCCTGATGGGAGAGACTGGAGATTGGAGATTGAGTGATAGAGAGATTGAGTGATAGAGAGATTGAGTGATAGAGAGATTGAGTGATGGAGCGATTGGGTGATAGAGAGATTGAGTGATGGAGCGATTGAGTGATAGAGAGATTGGGTGATGGAGCGATTGAGTGATAGAGAGATTGGGTGATGGAGCGATTGAGTGATAGAGAGATTGGGTGATGGAGCGATTGAGTGATAGAGAGATTGGGTGATGGAGCGATAGAGCGATTTGCGATCTGCGAATTTCTAATTTCCAACTTCCAACTTCCAACTTCTAATTTCCAACTTCCAACTTCCAACTTCTAATTTCCAACTTCCAACTTCCAACTTCCAATTTCCAATTTCCAATCTTCCGGTAAATCCAAGTCAAACGCCACGGTGTCCGAATCATAACGCAAAATTTTCAAACCCGCGCCGCGCGCCGCCGCGCAATGCTTTGCAAAACTGTCTTCGCCAAATTGATATGGCAGCGCGCCCGCCGGATTGACTAACAACGCGTTCGTGCCGCCGTCGCGCTGCGCGGGCGCGATCACCATGCTCGGCGCAGCGTTTCCCAACGCGATGATTTTTTCAATATCGCGCACGCGCACGCGCGGCAAATCTACCGGCACAATCAACACACTGCGTGCGCCATTCGCAATGCAAACGCGCGTTGCCTGCTCCAATGCGTGGTTCAAATCCGCGTGTGTCTCGACAATGCTCCACGCGCCATGCTGCCGCGCAATTTTCAAAACGGTTTCGTCGCGCGAAATCACGACAACGCGCGCAATCCCGCGCGCCCGCGTCAATTTCAGCAGCGTGCGCTCCAACAACTTTTTCGCCAGCGCGACGCGTTCATTTTCATCCAGCACCCCCGCCAACCGCGTTTTCGCCTCCGCCAACGGTTTGACCGGAACGATTGCCATCAAAGAATTCATTGCTTATCGCCTATCACAAATCGCTTGTCGTTTCACGTTTCACGTTTCACGTTTCACGTTTGTCGTTTCACGTTTCACGTTTCACGTTTCACGTTTGTCGTTTCACGTTTCACGTTTCACACCTTCTACGCCTCTCGCCTCTCTCCCTCTCTCTATCTCTCCCTCACTTGGTCACCCACTCGCAAATTTCCCGCGCCAGCCGTTCGCGTTCCAACTCGTCGCGCATGATCGTATCCGTTATCCACACGCGCATGCCCAAATCTTTGATCGCCCGCGCCTGTTCTTCGTCCACGCGGTCGAGAACAAAGCGGTCAATCACGCCGCGATAGATTTTCGCTACTTCGTACGCGGACGGCGCGCGCCCCAATTCCGCAAACATTTTTCCTGCGGGACCTTTCAGCGCTTCACCGCCGACGATCGGCGAAACGGCGATTTTGAGCACACGCGTTTTTTGCACAAGGTCGCGCATCCCGCGCACGTTCAAAATCGGTTCGATGCTCACGAACGGATTCGACGGGCAAAAAATGATTGCGTGCGCGCTTTGAAATGCCGCCGTAATTTCGGGCGTGACGCGCGCCTTGTCAATGCCGTGAAAGCGATACGCTTTCAAAACGGGCTGCCAGCGGCGATGCACAAAGTATTCTTGAAACGCGAGTTCGCCCGCGTTCGTGATGACAATCGTCATCACGGGTTCGTTGCACATCGGCAAAATGCTGGCACGTACGCCGAGCGCGCGCGCGAGGTTTTGCGTCGCCTGTGTCAACGTGTAACCGCTGCGCAGCATTTGCGTGCGCAACAGATGCGTCGCCAAATCGCGGTCGCCGAGACGAAACCAATCTTCGCCGCCGTACCGCGAAATCATGTCGAGATTATTGAATGTATCACCTGCGATGCCCCACCCGGTTTCGGGATTGGCAACCCCGCCGAGCGTGTACATCACCGTATCGAGATCGGGCGCAATGCGCAGCCCGTGTAATTCAAAATCATCGCCCGTATTGACGACGACCGCTAAATTCTCGCCGACGATGCGCTGCAAGCCATCCGCCAATTTCGCGCCGCCGACGCCGCCTGCCAAAGCTATGACATTCATAATTTAATTGGACGCGGATGAACGCGGATAAACGCGGAAAAAACATTTTTCACGTTTTGAAGGTTGTGCGTCATCCCGTCCAAACGAAAATCTCCATTCATTTGGCATCGGGAGAAAGCCATTCCAACGACCCCTTGTTTTCATTAGCATACGCTTTACGCTCAAAGCGCGGACGCTTACCAAAATTCATCAACAAACCCACCTCGTATTTGGTCGCTTTCAAATAATTTAACAGTTGCGCTTCGTGGTCCTCATCCAACTCACGCGCCGCTTTGAGTTCCACAATCACACAATTCTCCACCAACAAGTCAGCAAAGTATTCGCCAACCTCCTCCCCTTCGTAATACACTTTGATTTCCGCCTGTGGCACGAACTGTATTCCATGTTTTCGCAACTCAATCTGCACCGAATTTTGATACACCTTCTCTTGAAAGCCGTACCCCAGCTTGTTGTACACTCGGAAAAAAGCATCTATGACTTGGCCTGTAACCTGACTGTGCTTGAGTTCCATAATTGCCTCCTCTTTGTTTTGTTCTTTTTGTATTGTTTTTTCCGCGTTCATCCGCGTTTATCCGCGTCCAAAAATTTTACCCGCAAATCAAGCGCCACTCGCTCTCTGGTTTTCTCCTCCGCCGGAAATCCCAACGTAATCAACGCCTGCGGTTCCCAGTCCGCATCCAAGTTCAAAACATCGCGCACAATGTCCGGCGCAAACAACGGCGCGCACATCCAACACCCGCCCAATCCCAACGCGTACGCGGCAAGCAAAAGATTTTGTGTTGCCATTGCAACCGATTGTGTCGCCATCAAGTATTCCGCTTTTTTGCGGCGCGTATCCGCGTACACGTCCATATCGCGCAGGGTGACACAGACGACAATGACGACGGGCGCGTGTGTAATGCGTTCGTACGAACGCGCGGTGTCGTTTTCAATCACGCTGGGTGCAACGCCATCGCGCTCCAAATCTTGGCGTAACCGTCGCCCCATCGCCGCCGCGAGCGCACGTTTCGTTTCCGCGCGTTCGATCACCGCAAACCGCCACGGCTGCCGATTGTGCGCGGACGGCGCCCACCGCGCTGCGTCGAGAATTTTTTCGATCAATTCACGCGGCACCGGTCTATCCAGATACCGCCGAATCGAACGCCGCGCGCGAATGTTTTCCAAAATGCAATCTGCTTTGTTCATGGGACACTGAACGTTACGGCGAACGTTCTCTACGTAACGTGCAACCCTATCGCACTATCATCTGGGCAGGCACAAGGCACAGCCCCTACGATTGCACGATTGCACGATTGCACGATTGCACGATTGCACGATTGCACGATTGCACGGTTGCACGATTGCACGATTGCACGATTGCACGATTGCACGATTGCACGATTGCACGATTGCACGATTGCACTATCGCACTATCGCACTATCGCACTATGGAAACAAATCCATCTCTCGCGGTCGCACCAAGGTCCGCGCGTCGTTCGGTTCGCCGTGCCACGTCGCGCCGCGCACATGCACAATCGGCGTTGCCTCGCGCGCCTGTCCAAACAAAAGCGTTGCCGCCGACGCGAGCATATCCGCCAAACCAATGTCGGTATGCTTCAATTCGTACCCGAACAAATCGTGACGCCCGCGCCAATCTTCCAGCGCCGGTAATCCGGCGCACCCGATGGCAACCCCGATCGTTCCCATCCGATGCGGACGCCCGTGCGAATCCGCAATAATCACCGCGACCTGTTTCCCGGTTTCCCTGTCTACCTGCTCCCGAATCTTTTGCGCGCTCGCATCTGGGTCTACCGGCAGCAGCAAAACAAAATCGTCCGCGCCCTCTTGCACGTTCGAGTGGTCAATCCCCGCGTTCGCGCTGACAAACCCGAGGCGATGCCGCGTGACAATCAAATCCTTGCGCGTGCGCACGACCTCCGACGATTCTTGGAGCATCAATTCAATTTCGCGTGCATCTTTGCCCGTCACGTGCGCGAGGTCCAACGCACACGCGCCCGGCGTGATGTCGCACAAGCGCGCCACGCGCCCTTCCGCTTTGGAAACGATTTTCGATGCAACCACAATCACATCGCCATCGCGTAATTCAATCGCCGCGCCATGCAGCCCGGTCAATACCAATCGCGCCAGATCATCGCCGCGTTTTACGAACGGAACATTCGGTAAAGTTGTGATTACGAGTTGAGCCATCCGTCATCTGCCATCTGCCATCGGCTATCTGCCATTTGCCACCCGCCATCCGCCATTTGCCATCGGCTATCTGCCACCGCGCGGCACACTCGTCAGACGAATTCCCGCGCCCTTGCTTTTGTATTTTACATTGATCGCGATCAACACCGCCGTAAACGTTTCCACCGCAACCGCATTCGCCAACACACCCGCGTCGAACGCGTCAATGCCCGCTTGTTTGATTAGCGCGATGACTTGTTCGCGCGCGTCCTTGTCGCCGCCGCACACCAAAACATCCGAGTCAATTTTGGCGTCTTCGCTTTCCAACTTTTCGGGCGAGATATTTTGAAACGCGGCGACCACGCGCGTCCCTTGTCCAAAAAACTCTTGCACCTCTGCCGTAATCGAACCTCTGGCAGGAATTTTCGCACGCGTCTTTTTTTCAGGGTCGAGCGACGATGCGATATTGATGACGATTTTCCCCTGCGCCGCCTCTTTCAAATCTTCGAGAATCGGCTGCATTCCATCGTACGGCACGGACAACAAAACAATATCGCCCTGTTTCGCCGCATCGCGATTCGATGTACCGCTGACGTTTGTCAAATTCAAGCGCGCATTCAACGCGTGCGCCGCGTCCGCGCCGCGCTGCGCGTCCCGCGAACCGATGATGACCGGCACGCCCGCTTTCGCAAAACGCGCCGCGAGCGCATTGCCTTGTTTGCCTGTGCCACCGATGATGGCGAGAATGGGTGATTGGGTGATTGGGTGATTTGGAATCGCGAGCGATTCCAGTGATTGAGATGATGATGAGTTAGACATTTTTTCTTTGGGCTTTTTTGCTGTTGATATAGCTGTTGAGCATGGGGGCGAGAGCGCCGAGTTCGCGAATCATTTGATTGTATGTTTCCTCACTCACTAATTTCCGTTTGCGGGCGCGTCGCGCGAAAAATTTCGCTTCGTACAATGAACCGCGCGAGTAATACAAATGATTTATCTTTTCGCCGAAATGATAGCGCCCATAACTTTCGGCAATATTCGCGCCAATGGAATCCGCCGCGCGCACAATTTGCTTCCCCACCGTATCTTTGGCAAAGGGGCTCCATTCGCTCACAATTTCCCACCAGCCGTCGGCAATCTCTTCGGACAATTTGAAAACCTCAATCTCCTCCAACGGTTGAACTGACATTTGCTCCTCCTTTGTATACTACGCGAATCACCGAATCACCCAATCACCGAATCACCCAATTCCTGAACTCGTTGCCACACCCCCCGCGACAATTCCATCGCTTTCGCCGCAATCGCCTCTTCATCCAAACTCACCAATTCGCGGTCTTGCATCAACAATTTCCCGCCGCAAATCGTGTGCGTTACATTCGAACCATCTATGCCAAAAATCACGTGCCACGGAAAATTCCCCGCGTTCAGTTTGGTGAATGGCGCGTAATCGAGCAGAATGATGTCCGCGTAGGCGCCCACGCTCAATTCGCCCACCGGCGCGTCCCAAAAGTTCGCACAGATTTTGGCATTGTTCGCGTACGCCATTTCCAACACGGTGTCCGCGCCCATCACGCGCGGGTCGCGACGATGCGACTTGTGTAAGAGATACGCAGTTTTCATTTCCGAAAACATGTTATTGGAAAAACCGTCGTTGCCCAAACCGACCGTGACGCCATAGCGCAACATGCCGAGCACATCCGCGACGCCCACCGCGTTGTTCATGTTGGAGCGCGGTTGATGCGAAACTTTTGTGTCCGTGCGTTTGAACAAATCAATCTCACCCACGTCCACGTGAACGCAGTGCGCCGCAATCGTTTTCGCGCCCAACACGCCGCGCGCGTTCAGACGTTCCACCACGCGCACGCGATGATTTTGCACCGAATCATCTTCATCCGAAATATCCTCGGCGACATGCACATGAAATCCCGCATTCATTCCATCCAATTCCGCGTGACAGCGTTCCAACGTTTTATCCGACACCGTAAACGCCGCGTGCAAGCCAAATGTCGCGCGCACCGACCCACCTGTTTCCCTGTTTCCCTGTTTCCCTATTTCTTTCAAAAACCGGACATTCTCCCGAATCCCCGCCCGCGCGCCCGCTTCGCCATTTCGATCCGTCACCTCGTAGCACAAACACGCGCGCAAGCCCGCTTCATGCACCGCTTCCGCCACCGCATCGAGCGAACCGTCAATCGCGTTGGGCGACGCGTGATGGTCAATCAACGTCGTCGTGCCGTGGCGAATCGCGTCCACGAGACACACGAGCGCGCTGTATTTCGAATCTTCCAACGTCAGCGCGCGGTCAATGCGCCACCACAGTTTTTGCAAAATCTCGGGAAAATTTTTCGGCGGCGGACCGGGCGGCAGAGACATGCCCCGCGCGAACGCGCCGTAAAAATGGGTGTGCGCGCAAATGTTGCCGGGCATGACGAGCTTGCCGCGCGCGTCTAATTTATCTTCATTGGGAAACTGGGTGATTAGGTGATTAGAATCGCCAAGCGCAACAATCTTGTCACCCTGCATCAAGATTGCGCCATTCGGAATGATTCTATTTTCGCGTCCGAGTGTGACAATTGTGCCGTTCGTGATGAGCATGGACAGGGCGTTTCAAAAAATTTTTACGGCGTAAAAATTTTTTGAAACTGGGACTAACCGCGCGCGGCGGCGAGTTTCATATCAATTTCACTTACGCGCGCTTGTTCGCGCAACCACCATTCTGGATCCAATTGCGCGTTGAGTTCATCAACGCTCTTTTCCTGCTGTTCCACCCAGGTAAAATATTTTAAATTGTGCCACTGTTTGCGCGTGTCCACCGTGCCTTCTTTGATCCAATCCGTTTTTTGGTCGAGGAAAATGTGCGCCCGCGCGGTGGCTTCGGCTTCATCCATCGCGCCAAACCGCCGTG
>JACQWQ010000110.1 GCA_016209205.1 Chloroflexota bacterium | reverse complement strand
GTGCAAGCGATTTTAAGAGTGAGTAAGGGAGAAAAAGAGAGCGAGAGCGAAGATGCCATTCCCGTGCCGCCAGCAGCGTTTATGCCGCGTCCTTACGAACCGCCAACACCCGATCGCTCCAGCTCTCCGTCTCTCCATCCCTCTATCACGACGCTACCGCGAATGCTCATCGCGCCTACAGTCCCACAAACCTCCGTCGTCGGCAAACCGGAGAGAAAAGTGGACGCGCAAAAATTGGTACAGGGCAAACCCGCGTTTACTGATGATATTGAGCTGCGCGGCATGTTGTACGCCAAAGTATTGTTCTCACCCGTCGCGCACGCACACATCAAACGCATTGATGCATCCAAAGCGCACGCGCTCCCCGGCGTGCACGCGGTGTTGACGCATCAAGATATTCCGCGCGTGGTGTATTCCACTGCGGGACAGTCCGACCCGATTCCCGGTCCGCTCGATATGTTTTCATTGGATACAAAAGTGCGTTTCGTCGGCGACCGCGTGGCATTCGTCGCGGCAGAGACCGAAGAAATTGCCGAGCGCGCGTTAGAACTCATCGAGGTCGAGTACGAAGAATTGCCCGCGATCATTGATTCGCGCGACGCGCTGAAACCCGACGCGATTCGCATTCACGACGAACCCGAATACGTAAATTTCGCGGCGAGCAATCCCGCGAAAAATATCGCGGCAGAAGTGGAATTTGAATTGGGGAATGTGGCAGAGGGTTTCGCGCATGCGGATTACGTTTTCGAGGACGAATACGTTGTCCCCAAAGTGCAGCAAGCGAGCATCGAGCCGCACGTCGTCGTAACGTATTGGGATGAGGATGACCGTCTCGTGATTCGCACGTCAACCCAAGTGCCGTTTCACGCGCGTCGCATTCTCGCGCCGGTTTTGCAATTGCCGCCGAAACGGATTCGCGTCATCAAGCCGCGCATCGGCGGGGGCTTTGGCGGCAAACAAGAAGTGTTGATCGAAGATGTCGCCGCGCATTTGACGATTGCGACGGGTCGCCCGGTGCGTTACGAGTACACGCGCCCCGAAGAATTCGTAAATGCGCGCTCGCGTCACCCGATGCGCGTGCGCATGAAAACGGGCGTGCGGCGCGACGGCACGATGGTGGCGAACGAAATGTACGCATTGAGCGACACGGGCGCGTACGGCTGTCACGCGCTCACCGTCACAGGCAACACCGGGCAAAAGTGCATGGGACTATACAACGCGCCCAACATTAAATTCCACGCGCACATCGTCTATACCAACACCCCCCCCTCCGGCGCGTATCGCGGCTACGGCGTGCCGCAAGGATTCTTTCCCCTCGAAGTCCATATCGAAAAAATCGCGCGCCAACTCGGACTCGACCCGCTTGAATTTCGTTTTAAAAACGCGGTCAAAGCGGGCGATGAACTGCCGACCTCGAAAGCGTGGAGCGAAGGACGCGAACCGCATCCCGAAGTGATAGAGACGTGCGGGTTGGCGGAATGTGTGAGTGAGGGAGCAAGAGCAATTGGTTGGAAAGCATTCAGTCATCAGGTAGACAGGGAACCAGGGAACCAGGGAACCCCGTCACCCGTCACCCGTCACTTGCCCCCGCACCTTCGCCGTGGACAGGGCATCGCGTGTGTGATGCAAGGCACGGCGATTCCGTATCTCGACATGGGCGGCGCGTCCATCAAAATCAACGACGATGGTTCGTTCAATCTTTTGGTTGGCGCGACGGATTTGGGCACGGGTTCGGACACGGTGCTCGCGCAGCTCGCCGCGGAAATTCTCGGCGTGCCCGTTGACGACATTCTCGTGTATTCGAGCGACACGGATTTCACGCCGTTCGACAAAGGCGCGTACGCGTCGTCCACCACATACATTTCCGGCGGCGCGGTGGTGAAAGCGGCGGAACAAGTCGCGGAACAAATCAAAAAGGTCGCGGCGCGAATGCTCAGTGATCAGTTATCAGTGAACAGTAATCAGTTACCAGTAATCAGTAATCAGTTATCAGTTATCAGTAATCAGTTATCAGTGAACAGTAACGAGTTGGTTTTGCGTGACAAAAAAGTCTTTGCGCCGGATGGGCGCTTTGTTACGCTCGCGGAGGTCGCGCTCGAATCACTGCATCATCGCGATCAGCACCAAATCATGGCGGTCGCGTCGTATGTCTCGCCCAAATCCCCCCCGCCCTTCGCCGCACAGTTCGCGCAAGTGTTGGTGGACACGGAAACGGGACAGGTCACGGTGGAAAAATTGGTGATGGCGGTAGACAGCGGCGTGATTGTGAATCCTGCGACGGCGTCGGGGCAAATCGAAGGCGGCATGACGCAGGCGCTGGGGTATGCGGTGTGCGAAGAGATGCTTTATGATGAGCTGGGGCAGTCGGTGATTAGGGCACTGGGGGACTATAAGATTTTTGCGGCGAACGAAATGCCCGAGCTGCAAACGATTTTTGTGCAAACGTACGAACCGTCGCATCCGTTCGGATTAAAAGCGGTCGCGGAAATTCCGATGGACGGCGTCGCGCCTGCGGTGGCGAACGCGGTGCACGACGCGTGCGGGGTGTGGCTGAACGAAATTCCCATGACGCCGGAGCGGGTGTGGCAAGCGCTGAAGAAAAGAGATTGACCATGGCAGCAAGGCACAAAATCTTCGAGGTTGAAGATTACGGCGGCACGCCGGTCGTGTTGGGCGCGCAAGAATAGAACAACAAGATTCTTTCGGGTGCGCCGATTGGTCATCCTGAAGTCGCAGAGTACCTCGATGCAATTCGCGCACTCATTCAAGACCCCGATGTCGTATTCGAAAGTACTCGGCGGTCTGATACACGATTGTTTTACAAGTTCGACGCTGGACGCGGAGAATATAAAGGTAAAGCCCTCGTGGTCGTGGTAAAATATGTAGAGGAAAAAGAGGGGCTGCGCGGCGATGTGAGCACAACCTATTTGGCGCGTGGGCTGTATGCAGGAGGGAGGATACTGTGGCAAAAAAAGAATCTCATCGAGAGTTGAAAGCACAATATGATGCTGAACAAGATATTTTGTATCTCACATTTACAAAGCGCGCGCAAAAAGCCGTTGCCGAAGAAATCGGAGATGAGGTCTTTGTGCGCTATGACCCGAAAACGCACGATGTAATTACGGTAGAGTTCCTCAATCTATCCGCGCGTCTCGAACAGCTATTCGGCAAAGAAATGAAATTCCTCGAGTCCAGCCGCCAAGAACGCTTGCTATTCCCCATCAAATCGTGAAAGCCACGTGAATGGAGTCTGCGGCGCGTACGCCGCGTGGCTCAATAAAATTCCGACGACGCCGGAAACAGAGTGAAACAAAACCAGAGAGAGGGTGTTGGTTATTTAATGGGTTGCAGATTAGATAACTCGACAATCTGCTCTGCAACAACAGGCGCGCCACCCATCAAAGTCCATCGCTACTCTTGCGGCAACCAAGACGACAATCCCGTTGGGTGTTATTTCACTAGACATGTACCCTGTCTTAATAATAGTGATTCGATAATTCTGGAGTTTAATGCCAGAAGAACACCCTAAGAGGAGCGTTAGATAAACGATAAAAATAACGGTAATAACTTTTGTTTTCATGGCATACATCCTTTCAAAAGATTGAACTGCACAACAGATACTGTGTCAACAATTTCGTGAAATGACGCAACTCAATAACATAGGATCACTCCTTATCATCGGCGGCGCGTCGCTCGACGTGCTGCACCTGCAAAACGAAACCAGAAAATCCAGCGGCGGCGCGGGCATGTATACGGCTCTCGCCGCTGCTCGCGCGGGCGCACGTGTGACAATGTTCGCGCCGCGTCCCGACCCGATGCCGCCCGAACTCGCGCCGCTCGCCGAGCGTGTGAATTGGATTGGTCCTATCGTTCCGCCCGAACAACTCCCCTCGTTTGAAATCGCGCACTACGGCAACGGCAAAGCGGAATTGGTCGGCGCGCGCTGGGGCGCGGAAGCACTGCTCACGCCGGAAAATTTGCCTGATATGAATTTCGAGGCGGACATTGTGTACTGTGGTCCGCTCGCCGACCCCGCGCGCCAACTCGCGTTCATTCGCCATTTCAAAACGCGCGGCTATCGCACGGCAGTCGGAACGTATTGGCGCGCCGTTTCTAATTTCCGCGACATTGTGCGCCAAACGCAAAGGGACGTGGACATTTTCTTTTGTAATGAAAACGAAGCGCGCGGGCTGTGGGAATTTGAACACGCGCCGCGCGTGGACGTGGGCAAATTATTGTTTGTGACGCGCAACGTCGAAGGCGCGGATGTGATTCAAGGCGATTTCTGTACGCGCGTGCCGACGATGCCCGCAAAAGAATTTGACCCGACGGGCGCGGGCGATACGTTTTGCGGTACCACACTGGCGCATTTGGCGAACGGCGCGCATCCCGTACAAGCGGCGCGTTATGGCGTCGCCGCCGCGTCGGAAATGATAACGCTGCTCGGTCCGACCGCGCTGCTGCGACCGCCGCCCGCGCCGCCCACCGATGCGCGCGTGCACGTGGACGTCGCGCAAGTGGAACGCATCGCGTCGCTGATCGCGGCGCTGCCCGACGTGAATGGATTCGACTTTGCCGGTGAAAATTTTCCGCCCGTAAATCATCCTGCCGCGCTCGATTTTTTCTTTGCCGCGACGTTACAGCAATTTGGTTTTTGGTCAGACGACGGCGCGCGATATGTCGAGCCGTACATTGCGTCGTTGAACGGGCGTGCACTAAAAGGCAGCGATTATTTGTTTGCGGTGTATTTGCGCTTGCTCAATACGGACACGGATGCGTTGACACCTGCGCGCCATGCGGCGTTGACCCTTCCTTGCATTCAGGGCAGGCAGTTTGACGTTTTTACGGACTGGTATCGCGATGACAATGGCGCGGCGAACATGCCCGCGCTCGCGGAACACTTCGAACTCGCGCGCACATACGGGCGCGACATGCAAGCATTGGGTTGGACGACGCGCAACATTGTTGAACGCGCGAACGCGTCGGAAACGCCACTGCAAACCTTTTTGCAAATGCTCGACCACATTGGCGGATACAAAGAGGACCCGTTACGCAAAAAAGCGACGCTGCTCGCCATCATTTTGCAGCAGCGCCCCGAAAAATTTTTGCGCGTCAATCCCGACGAAGTGGTACCGCCGATCATTGATTATCATTTACAGCGTTCGTGTTTGCGCACGGGGCTGGTTCGTGTGGACGATGCCGCGCTGCGTAAAAAATTGGCGCGGCGCGAAATTGTTTCGCCCGATGAGGAATGGGCAGTGCGGAGCGCGGCGTACGAGGCAATTGTTCAAGTGCAAAAGTTGAGCGGCAAGAGCATGGGCGCGGTGGACTGGTTTTTCTTTGGGGCGCGCCGCCGCTGTCCCGAAATGACCGAACCGGACTGCGCGCGCTGCGCGGTGGACGCAGTGTGCGCGCATGAGAAAAGATTGTTTCAGCCGGTGAGACGGACGACGTTTTATTGAGATGTTACTTGTGTTGTTGATACACCACCAACACCAACAGCGCGACCAAAAACGCGATCACCACGCTCTCCCAATTCACCTGCCCGGCAAAGGCGAGTGTGAGGAGCGTGGTCATAATCGCCGCCGCAACGCTGAACAAGAATTTTCCGACGAAATCTTCGGGCGCGGTTTTGCGTTTGCGCGATGAAAAAGTTTTGAGAATCGAGAACCGGTGCTGCCGGTTCTTGCTTTTTGGGCGCGGTCGAGGCATCGTTCATCCGTTTTATTTTAGAACATTAGTTCTGTATGAGATTGTAGCCGATGGACTGTACCGCGTCAAGCGCGTGCGCCTTGAAAAATTCCCGCGCCGCGCGTTGCCGCTGTAGCACCTATCTGTCAATAGTCAGCACATCGTGTGCGGTTTTTGAGCCTCTTTCTAACCGGAGTCGTACTCACGACATCGTGTGCGATTTTCCAAGCGATAAGACTGAAATCGCCTAATTCAAACCGAAAAGTTGAAAACTGCACATGATGTGCTGAGTACTATTCGCAGTTAGCGCGCACACGATGTGTTGAGCGCTCCAGTGCACACGATGTGATGATTATGACACCTATCTCCTGAAATGTTTGCCCAAAAAGCAAAGATTTTCTAACCGCGAATCTTTGCGCGAACTTCGCGCGACGAATCTGCGCGAATCGGGATGCGAAAAAATTCGCGTAGATTCGTGTAGATTCGCGGTTTCCTGTTTGGTTTCGGCTTGTCCGTTAGGGCAAACGCATTTGGATTTCTGCTCACCGTAGTTTGGAAAACGACGGCAAAAGAAGGGAAAAAATGCGACAAAGAAAAGATCGTCGCCTCCATTCTTTGGGTTGTTCCTTCTTCCTTTCTTTTGCCATAGTTTTCCAAACTATGGTCGTTTTCGTGTAAAATACATGCCGCCCCGAAAACTGTTTCTGCGAATTCATGAGGGCTTGATGAAAAGCATACGCCTAGCTCCATTCTCATTTGTCGCCATCGCCGTCGCACTCATCGCCATCCCCCTCTTGCTCGTCTCCAGCGTCGCCGCCAACAAACGCGAAACGGGTCCGCGCGCCGCGTGGTTGGCATTGAACTATCGCGCTGCCGGAAAATTGAACGCCGCGTGGAACGACGCGACGGGCATTCCCAACTTCGTCTCCGGCGCGGACGCGGCAACACGCATCCCGTACAACGTAAAACCAGACGAACGCGGCAAACCCGAATTGATTGCGCGCGGCTTTCTCGCCGAAAACGCGGCGCTGTTCAAAATCGGCGCGGGCGATTCGTTCACATTGCGCCGCATCGAAGCGGACAAGCAGTTGAATTACGCGCACGTGCGGCTCGATCAAACTTTTAGAAATATCCCCGTTCACGCGCAGCAGTTGATCGTGCACATTGACGCGCAAGAAAATATCGTCGCGGTCAACGGGCAATTCATTCCGAACCTCAATGTCATGACCGAACCGTTGGTGAGCAAAAGCGACGCGGAAAAAATCGCGCGCGACGATTTGCTCAACGGACAATTGCAGGCGAACGAACGCGCTCGCGTCACCACAAAAATTTTAGACAAGACCGCGCTCGAAATTTACATTGACGATGCGAATCCGAGTCACGCGACGCTGACGTGGTACGTCGTCATCATGACGGAACATCCGCTCGGCGAATGGCGCTATTTTGTGAATGCGCATAAGCCGGTGGTGACGCATCGGTTCAACAACGTCGCCAACGACAAGATCCGCGAAACGTACACCGCCAACAACGACACGGATATTCCCGGACGCCTCATCATTAGCGAAGGCGAACGCTCCACGCGCGACAAGATCGCGCAAGCGGCGCACGACGGCGCGGGCAAAGTGTATGATTACTACTTGAACACGTTCCGGCGCGATAGCATTGACGGGCAAGGCGCCAAGATGGTTTCGACCGTCCATTATGGCAGCGATGTGGAAGACGCCGACAACGCCGCGTGGATCGGCGAGTATCAGCAAATGATTTACGGCGACGGCGGAAAAATTTTCAAACCGCTGCCGTACGGGCTGGACGTGATCGGGCACGAATTCACGCACGGCGTCATCGGCGCGACGGCGGGACTGGAATACAAAGGGCAATCGGGGGCGCTCAACGAATCGTACGCGGACATTTTCGGCGCAATGATTGACCGCGGCAATTGGACGATTGCCGAACAAGTCATCAAGTCGCCGCCGTTTCCGCGCCCGTTCCTGCGCTCGTTAGAAGACCCGAACATGAAAGGCGCATTCAACCCGCGCAAGCCCTTGGGCGGCGTCGGACAACCCGCGCACGTGAGTGAATTCGCGAACTTGCCCATCAATCGCAAAAACGACAACGGCGGCGTGCACATCAACAGCGGCATCCCAAACAAAGCCGCCTACTTGATAGCCAAAGCGATTGGTCCTGAAAAAGCGGAACAAGTTTTTTACCGCGCGCTGACGCAATATCTCACGCCCTCGTCGCAATTTCAAGACAATGCGCTCGCGCTGATCCAGTCTTATCGCGACCTGTACGGCAACGACGTACAAGCTATCCAAGCCGGACTCGACGGCGTCGGCATTCAGGTCAGCGGCGCGAACAATGTGCCCGCGCCGCCGCCCACCTCGCCCGGTTCCACCACCAACGCGCCCCCCCCCCCGCCGCAAAACGTACCGCAGGGCTGCACGAACCTCGTCGTCAACGGCACCTTCGAGACGGACGAAGGATGGGGCGACATTTCCGGCGAGCGCACCGAATTGATTGACACCGAACTGCCGCACACCGGCAAACGCAGCGCGTGGCTCGGCGGCCAAGATCAAGAAGCGGTCAATTACATTTATCAGGACATCTCCATTCCTGCGAACGCGACGCGCGTGCAGTTGGAATATTTTCGCTTTTTGCACGAGGAGACGAGCGGCTTTGGGGGACTCTTGGCGAGCGATGCCAAATTCGGCGCGGTGGTTGCCGACACCAAGGGCAAAATTTTGGGCGCGGTCGAAAAACTGGTGTCGTCGCAAGCGGACGATCGCTGGCAGGCGCGTCGCGCCGACCTGACGCAATTCGCGGGCAAGAAAATTCGTCTCGCCTTTACTTCGGAAAATCCGCGCGGCAATATCAGTTCGATGTTCGTGGACGACGTAGTGTTGAATGTGTGCACGACGGGGAACGCGCCGTCCGCGCCGCAAGCGGCCGCCAACAGCGTTTACTTGCAAGGCACGATCGTCAACGCGGACACCCAGCGCGGCGTGCAAGGCGCGCAAGTGTTTATCATGAAACCGGGGTTGAGCGCGAGCGACGCCGCGGCGGACGATCAGATCACGCGCGGCGAAGTATTCGCGATGGCGGTCAGCGACGGCGACGGCTTGTATCAAACCGATGTCGCGCTGCCCGTCGGACGCGCGTACAGCGTCATCATCATCGCCAGCGGCTTTCGTCCCATCGTCGCCGACGACGGCATTAACATCCCGACGAATGCAGAGAATCCATTTATCGTGAATGCGACGCTGCGCAAGAGTCGTTGAAAAGTGACGGGTGACGGGTGACGGGGCTTTTTCTCCCCGTCACCCGTCACCCGTCACCCCGACGCATCATCACGCGAGTGTGCAACACATCAGCGTGATGATGCGTCGCCGTCACCTTGCTATGGCTGACCCAAACCAACCACACTGCTGCATCTGCCACGAACCCGTTGCGCCGCCGTACAATATGCTCGGCGGGCGCGTCTATTGCGCGCGTCATTTTGCGCAAGTGAATAAACCACATCCCGGCTTTTGGCGCTCGGCAGTCCTCATGATTGCGGCGATGGGCCTCGCGAGCGGCATCCTCGCGTTTCTCGTACGCGACGTGCATGATTTGGATCGCACCGCGTTGATCGGCATTGGCGTGATTCTCGCGATTGTGCCAACCGCGTTGTGGTTGTATTATTTTTACCGGCAGGATCGCCTCGAACCGGAACCGAAAGGGCGCATCGGCTCGGTGCTGTTTACCGCGATTGTCCTCACCGACTTTGTGGGCTTGCGCGTCATCAACGATTGGTTCAATGTGTCAAGTTGGGCGTCCTACGACGATTGGAGTTCGCTCGGCGCGTCCATACTCATCAACGGTTTTATCTTCGCCGCCATCATGTACTTTGCCATTCGCATCTGGGTCTATGCGACGCCCGAATATGACGAACGCATGGACGGCATCATTTATGGCACGGTTGCGGGTTTGGGCGTCGCGACAATGTTGAACCTGCATTACATTATTGACAATGAGGGCGTCGCGCTCGCGCCCGGCATCATCAGCGTCGTGACCACCGCGCTCGCGCAAGCGTCGTTCGGCGGCGTGCTCGGTTATTTCATGGCGCAAGCCAGGTTCGAGCACAAGCCGGTGTGGTGGGTTCCCTTGGGCGTCGTCGTTTCGGCGGTGCTAAACGGTTTATTCAGTTGGTTGATCAACGAAGTGAGCGCGAACGGATTGGAAGTGGAACCATGGCGTTCGTTGGCGTTGGGGCTGGTCATCGCGCTGCTCACCTTTGGCGCGTTGGTGTACTTGATGCAGCGCGCGCACGCGTTTACAATGCGTCCGGGAAAGAGCCAAGTCTAGCTGTCATTTCGAGTGGAACGTCCGACGGAGTTCGTCGGCGAAATCTCGGTGTGGCAAAAAGAGATTTCTCGCTCCACTCGAAATGACACGAAAATGATTCATGTCCGCAACCACACCTTCCATCCACACCTTTCGTACGTGGAACAAAGATGTCGGTGCCGCCGTCGTCGTCTTGATCGCGCTGGCGTTGGGTTTGGTGTTGTACCAAGTCGTCGTCAATCGCACGCAGGTGTATCAGGAATCCGGTTCGCCGTTCCAAATCACCTATCCGAAAACGTGGACGAACGCGGAATCGCTGCAAGAAGTTTTGCTCAAGGTCGAAAATCCCACGACGGATTCCGCCTTCAAAACAACGCTGACGGTCGAAGCGCGCGATCTCGATCCGTCCGCGCCGCCGACCATGCAAACGCTGGTGGATCGCCGCGTCGAACAACGCAGCGCGTTGACCGCCTATCACTTTATCGCCAACAATGAAACGACCGTGGGCGGCGCGCCCGCGCAAGAACTGCGTTATACGTACGTCGTGCAGCCGATTGACACACCGCGCCGCGTGTCACTGCCGGTCGTGGTGGTCGTGCGTGATTACATTATTTTGACGTCGGCGCGTTCGTACTATCTCACGCTTGCCGCGCCCGAAAACGAATTCGCCGCGGCAAGCGCGCAAATGGAGCGCATCATTCAATCGGTGAAAATACAATGAACGATAACACGAAACCCGCGAAAGAGAACGCGAAACCCGCGAAAGCAGACGCGAAAGTAGACGCGAACGAAACGTCTGCACCGGAAACCCCGGCGGTGGAGCCAGGCGCGATGGACGACGCGCCGCTGCTCGAATCCTCAAGTGTGGGCGCGTTGTCGGCGGACGCGGACGCCGCCAAGCCGGTACAAACGGAACCCGCCGCCGCTGAACCACCAAGCCCGACGCCTGCGCGTGAACCCGAACCGCTGCGTTTGCCGCGCGGCGCGTTTCTCGCCCTGCGCAAAAGTGGCGGCTTGCAATTTTCGACGCGCGTGGTCGTGCTGTATCCCGACGGGCGCGCGGCGTACGACGAACGCGGCGCATCGCAAAAAGAGTACAAACGTCTGCCCCGCGTGTTGAATGACGGCCAAGTGCTGTCTTTGCGCAAATTGCTCGACCAGACCAACTTTTGGCGCGCCGAGTCAAGCGGCGCGCAAAACCCCGACGCGTTTGCGTACGAGCTTGCAGCGCGCCTCGGACAGCGCAGCAATACGATTCAGGTGTTTGAAGGGAGCATTCCCGAAAAAATAAAGCCCTTGGTGGAGCGCTTGACGCCTTTGCTGCCACGCGAGGAAGCGTAAGGGGTCGCTCCTGCTCGCGTTCCGCGCACATCTGCGAATCTTTGCAAGCGGCGAACGCGCGAGGAAGCGTAAATACAATGCCACGCACGTCCGGACGTGCGTGGCACTGTTTAATCTCGGGCGTACACGATTTGATCGCGCCCGCCGCGTTTTGCCTGATAGAGCGCGCGATCCGCCGTTTCGCTCAAGGCGGTGGCTTCATTGAACGGCGGCATGGTTGCAACTCCACCGCTGAACGTCACCTCGAATTCCCGTCCCCCCGCATATTGGCGAATCTGCGAAAATGCCACGCGGATTTCGTCCAGCCGCCGTAACGCCGCGTCGCCGCTCGTCTCGGGCAAGAGGACGCCGAACTCTTCACCGCCGTAACGCCCCAGCGTGTCCGATTTGCGCAAGCGCTGTTTCAGCAGCCGCGCCAAACTTTTGATCACGCGGTCTCCGGCGGGATGACCGTACGTATCGTTGACCACTTTGAAATGGTCAATGTCCAACATCACGAACGCCAGTCCTCTGCCGGCGCGTGAAGCACGCGCCAATTCAATCACCACCTGTTCTTTAAAGCGCGTGTGATTCAGCAAGCCGGTGAGACTGTCGCGTTCGGCGAGACTGCGCAAGATGCGCGCGCGCTGCACGCGACTGGTCACGCTCGCCACCAAATGATGCGGCGGTATCGGTTTCATCAAAAAGTCGTCGCCGCCCACCAACATCGCATGGAGCTGTTTGTTCAGATCGGTCTCGTTCGAGAGAAAAACAATCGGAATCCCGACGTAGGCTTCTTGCTGACGCAGGATGGACGCCAATTCCAAACCATTGACGTGCGGCATGTGCATATCCGACAAAACCAAGTCCGGACGAAAATCAATGAGCGTCCCCATAACTTGCAGCGGCTCGGTAACAACCCGCGTTACCATGCCCCCTTGTTCCAACACCTGCGCGGACCATGCGGCCAGCGCCGCGTCATCTTCGACGATCAAAATCCGAAACGGCTCGCTGCTGCGATAGCCCATTTGCGCATCTAACGTTTCGAGCAAGCCGTTTGCCGAAATGGGCTTGACCAGATACGCGGTTGCGCCGTGCCGTACCGCATTCAGGCGCGCCCTCAGATCGTCGTGTGCGGAAAGAAACAAAATCGGCAGCGCGGGTTCGGCTTGATTCAATTGCAGCACCACCGCCGGGTCCGTTTCCGGGTCTGCTTGCGCCGCATCCCAATCCAAAATCAACGCCGCCGCGCGTCCCACATCGGAAGGCAGCGCGTTGAGATGGGCGATGCGTTCGATGACGTAACCAAAAAAACCCAATTGCGTCTCGATGTCGTCCGCCACCTCCAAGTTCGGCTCGTACAGCAAAACTTTATTGGACAGCGGCTCTGCGCCGCCGGGCAGTGGGGGCACAGCTTCCGGCGCCAAGTGCCCGGCAAGCGGGTCGAGCGGCAGAGCAATCGCTTGCTCGAGCTGTCCCAACAATTTTTCGATTTCGCATTGTTCGTCAGACGAGATGCGTTCCTCTGCCGGACACGCTTTGCAATACTGTTCCAACGCGCGCGCCGCCCGGCTGACGTCGCCGAAACCGTACGTCGCGCCCGAACCGGCGAGACTGTGCGCCAAGCGCGCAAACGCCGTGAACGGTTCGGCATCCCACGCGCCATCGCGCACGAGCCGCCACGCCGATGTCAATTCGTCCATCCTCACCGGCAAGTTGTTGCGATAGTCGTCACGCAGGGCTTGGAGTGCGGATTCAAAATCGGCTTGATTCATAATTCAGGTTGGCGTAGTGGATGATTCCTATTTGCATTCGACAAGCACGAATCAAGACAAGGTAATGAATCGGCGTCACAGGGCGCGATCAAAACGAACGCGCCGCTCCGGCGAGCACGGGCGCCCGCACCAGTTCGGCAATGCGCGTGATTTGCAGCGAAAAGGGATGCTGCGGCTGCTCCATCAACAGTGGCACCCCACGATTCACACTCAAGACCACCGATCTGCCGCCGCTCATCAAGCGCAGCGGAATTTGTTTTTGCAGCGCGCGTTCAATCTCCGGCGCAGCAATCCCCACTTCCGAATTCGCGCGATTCAGAATAATTTGGATTCTTTCGCTCGGAATGTCCAGCGCGGCAGCCAGTTCGATAAACGTACTCGTATTTTTCACCGGACCAATCTCCGGTGTGAGAACCATGAGGATTTGATCCGTGTGCTCCAACAACGTCAAGGTGCGTTCGTCATAGTTCGACGGGCAATCGGCAATGACATAATCAAACATTTCCGTCAACGCGTTCAAGATCATTTGAAACGCTTCGGGCGTAATGCGTTCCGCGTCTTCGGGACGGTACGGACCGAGCAGCACATGGACACCCGATTCGTGACGAATCAAGACTTTGGCCAGCAAATCCGCGTCCAGATCATAAAGGCGCGGCGTCAAATCCATAATCGTGCGCGAAGGGAACAAATTCAAATGCGCGGCAACATCGCCAAAGGACAAGTCGGCGTCCACCAAAGCCACGCGCGTGTTCGGCTGTTTTGCCAGCGCGACGGCGAGATTCACCGCCAACGTCGTTTTGCCGACGCCTCCCTTTGCCCCAAAAACCGCCCACAATTTTCCGCGCGGTATGGACTTTTTTTTCATGTCCGGCGTCTGCGTCCGCGCCAGCAGGGCCCGCACTCGCAGCGTCAATTCGGGCGGCTCGAATGGTTTGGTCAAATAGTCGTCTGCCCCAGCATCGAAACCCGCCAGCTTGTCACGCGTTTCGCATTGCGCCGTCAGCATCAAAATCGGCATGAGCGCGGTTGCTGCAAGTTGGCGCAAGCGCCGGCACACCGCGTAGCCGTCCATGCCCGGCAGCATCACGTCGAGAATTGCCAGATCGGGCGGCTCGCGCCGCGCGAGCGTCAAGGCTTGCTCGCCGGTCTCGGCGCAGAGGACCTGATACCCCTCATGCCTCAACAACAAATCCACCAGCTTGAGCGCGGTGGCATCATCATCCACGACCAAAATACGCGTATTAGTATTTGACATTGCCCTATCCCCTATTGTGCCTGCCAGATTTCAAGAATCAAGTTGGACAAGGTCATCGGATCGAATGGTTTGGAAATTACGCCGAGTGCGCCCAGCTCTTTATAATGCGCGACCTCGTGAACCTGTACTTTGGCCGTCATAAAGATGACGGGGACCGTCGCGGTGAGAGGGTTCTGTCGCAGCGCCGTAAACGTCGTCATGCCATCCATCCCCGGCATCATCACGTCCAACAAAATCAAATCCGGCGCAAAGGTCGGCGCCTGTTCCAGCGCCGCGTTGCCCGAGCTGCACAGTTGCACGGTAAAACCCCCGACCGCCTCTAACGCCAGCTGTCCAACCGCTTGAATATCCGGGTCGTCCTCGACGAGCAAGATTCGCTGCAAGGGTCGTATCATGTAGGTGCTCCCTTTAATTCCGGCTTGGAAGCGCGAATCAATTCCGCAATCGTCGCGAGCAGTTCTTCATTGCTCGTCCGCGATTTGACCAGCGCCGCGCTGACTTGGCGCATCATTTCCGGCTCGTTATCGTGCGCGGAAAAGAGGACCACCGGAATCTGTCCGGTCTTGCGCCGCAAGAGGGGCAGCAGTTCTGCGCCCGAGCCATCCGGCAGCGAAGGATCCAGAATGACCAGATCGTACGTATGCGTCAGCAGCAGCGCACGCGCTTGCGCTAAACTGCGCGCCGCCGAGACCTCGGCCGTGTCGTGCAAAATGGCTTCGATGACCTGCGCGACATCCTCATCGTCTTCGACGTGCAGAATGCGCGGCGTACCATGATCCGTACGCTCTGCCGCATGAACGACCGCGCGTACCAGATGCGCCTGGTCAATCGGTTTTTGAAGCCAATCCGCGACCCAGATCGCATCCCCATTCAGCAGCTTGCGCCCTTGTTCGGCTTTGGCGGAAACCACCACAATCGGCAGCCCGCGCGTCGCTTCTGCCGCGCGCAGTTCGCGGATCAGCGTGATGCCGTCCTTGTCTGGCAGCATCAAATCCAGCGTCAACGCCGTATACTTGAATTGTTGCAACAGGGCTTGGGCTTGCGCGGCATTATACGCCACATCCGTCTCAAAGCCGCCTTGCTTGAGCATCATGCTCAACAAGAGTGCGACATCCCGATCATCTTCACAAATCAAGATGCGCGGCTTGACCGAAGCGGGCGCCGGTTCCGGCGGCGCGGGCGCGTGCCATTCGGGCAGTTCAAAGTAAAAGAGCGTGCCGACGCCGGGTGTGGTATCAAAACCGATCGTGCCGCCATGCTTTTCGACGATCGCTTTGACAATCGAGAGGCCCAAGCCGGTCCCGCCCTTTTGGCGCGCATCGGACGAATCGGCTTGCGCGAATTTTTGAAAGATGCGGCTCTGAAATTCGAGCGGAATGCCGGGGCCATGATCCCGTACCCCGACTCGAATGCCATTGGCGTTCCGCTGCACGCTGATTTCGACCTGGCCACCGGGCGGCGAAAATTTAGCGGCGTTCGACAAGAGATTGGTCAAGACCTGCGTGATACGGTCGGCATCGGCGTGAATCAAAGCGCCCAGCACACCCGAGCTGACGACGAACGAAACGTGATATTGTTCCGCATACGCGCGGTTGGCTTCGATGGCTTGTTCGACCAGCGGCATCAATTCCAACGGCTGGATCTGAAACACCATTTTGCCCGATTCGATTTTCTCGATGTCGAGAATATCATTAATCAGGCGCACGAGCCGTTCACTGTTTTTATACGCAATGTCAACCATACTGCGGGCGCGCTCGGGCAGCGCGCCGGCCACGCCCCCGGCAATCAAGCCGAGCGAACCGCGAATCGCGGTGAGCGGCGTCCGCAGTTCATGGCTCACCGTCGAAATAAATTCATTCTTGAGCCGTTCCACCTCTTTGCGTTTGGTTATATCTTGCCCAAAAGCAATCGTTCGCCCATCCGAAAGCCGCGTGTACGCCCACGAGGTATCGAGCGCGCGGGCGTCGTGGACGACCGTACGAAAATCGCGCCAGCCCGGCGTCGGCTCGAACATGAATTGGCGCGCGCGCTCCAAACTCTCTGGTTCGGGATACATTGCCGCCATGACATTGCTTTGATTCATTTCTGCCAACGCATAGCCGAGCGTTTGTTCCCACTCGTGATTCACCAGCGTGTACTCTCCGTTGGCATCGAACACGCCAATCATTACCGGAATGTGATCAAAGACCGTTTGCAGCAATTCTTTTTGCCGGTGCAGCTCTTGTTCCGCGCGCTTGCGTTCCGTGATGTCCGACATCGCGGCAACTTCGCCAATGACCTGACCCTGCGCGCCGTGCAGCGGCGCCGCGTTGATGGAAACGGTGACGCGTGTACCGTCCGGGCGTCGAATGGACTGCTCCACATTATAGACCGGTTCACCCGTAGCCATGACGCGTGAGTACGGCTGCTCCGCTTTAGGGAACGGTTCGCCGTCCAGTGTGGTAATTTGCCAGTGCGCGTCATTATAGACGGACGCGGCAATTTCCTCGTGCGTCGCCCCAATAATGCGTTTCGTCGCGCGATTGGAAAAGGTCATCTTGCCCTGTTTGTCCACGATATAGATTCCGTCTTCCACCGTGTCCAGGACACGTGACAAAAGCTCTTCGCGTTCGCGCAGCAGCTCCATCGCGCTCTGACGTTCTACAATCTCGGCTTCGAGATGCTGCTGGGTGAGAATGCGATGCGTCACATCATGGGAAATGCCAAGTGTGCCCAGAATCTTGCCATCGGGATCGCGCCACGGCACCTTGGTCGTCGAGAACCACCGCGCACTGCCGTCAGGGGCAGGGTCTGATTCCAGTTGATTCAACAGCGGCATCCCGGTTTCGATGATTTTTTGTTCATCCGCCATGGAGCGGTCTGCCGCCTCTCCGGCGTGAAAGTCATAATCGGTCTTGCCCAAGACTTGAAGCATGTCGCCAGCGCCGAGGTTCCGCAAGTGCGCGAGGTTGCTGCGCACGATCCGCGAGGCGCGGTCTTTGAAAAAGATCAAGTCGGGGATATTGTCCATCAATGCTTGCAGCAAGTCGCGCTCGTACGCGATGGCTTTTTCCGCCGCCCGACGCGCGGTAATGTCTGTGAACATGTACAGGGTGCCGGCATATTGGTCGGCCTCGTCACGGATGGGGGTTCCCAGGGAATGGAGCCATGCTTCGACTCCATCTTTACGAATAATCACAAGGTCGCTTTCGGTTTGGAGGCCCTGCCGCCGCGCTTGCACGCGCGCCTCTGCGGCGGCAAGAAAGTCCGGTCGAAGATATTGAACGGGGTTGCGTCCCAACAACTCTTCGGGTGGGTAGCCAAAGATTTGCGCGCCGCGCGGATTGATGTAAACGACCTTGTTTTCCGCATCTGTCGTCATCATGCCTTCTTGCGCCGTTTCGACGATGCGGCGATACTTGGCTTCGCTCTCCGCCAACGCCGCTTGCGCTTGCTTGATGTCGGTGATGTCATGATTTACCCCGACCAATCCAATCACGTTTCCGCTGACATCACGCAGCGGAACTTTGGTGGTCAAAACCCAACGGCGGCGATGCTCGGACTCGTCAAAGAACGTTTCCTCGTAGTTAATGCGCGGCTGCCCGGTCTCGAACAAAACTTGTTCATACGCCAAGTATTGCTGCGCCAGTTCCGGCGTTGCCAAATCAAAATCGCTTTTGCCAATCATTTCGGCGGTGTCGGTGTTGCCAAAATGACGCGCCACGGCCTCGTTCGCCAGCGTAAAGCGCGACGCGCGATCCTTGGCATACACATAGTCCGGTATGGCATCAATGATCGTGCGCAGCATGGTGCGTTCCCGGGCGAGCGCCGCTTCGGCTTGTTTCCGTTCGATGAATTGACCGATTTGCCGCGCGATCGTAGTCACGATGTTTTCTTCGTCCGCGGTCACCACCCGGGTCATATTGCTGAAAAAGCACGCGATCCCGATAATCTTGGCGCCGCTCCACAACGGGCAGCCAAACGCGCTGTGAATGCCGGCACGCGCCGCTTCGTCTTTCATTTTGAAATGTGGATCCCGCGCAACCTCGACGATTGAAATTGGCGCTCCGGCAACAAAAATGCTGTGCATCATTCCTTCATGGGGTCCAAAGACGACGCCTCGGGTTTTGTTTTCAAATTCCGCAAAGCCATCCGAGCCGTCGTGCCAAATGTCAACGCATTGGAATACACCGGCGGCATCGTCGCATTGCCAAATTTCGCCGCTCTGCCAATCCAGCGTGCGACAGATGATTTCCAGTAAACGCGGCGTCGCTTGATCCAACGTCACCGCATCTGCCAGAATGCGCGCGATTTCGTACTGCAGGTTCAAGCGCTGTTGCGCCGCTTCCACCTGCTTGAGCGCGTTTTGCGTTTCTTGGAGGGCTTGCTGGGCTGCGGCGTACAAGCGCGCATTCTGAATGGCAACGGCTGTTTGGTCTGCAATCAACGACAGGATCGAAACGTCGTCCGCAGTGAACGCGCTGGTCTTGGCACTCGCCACGTCTAGCGCGCCAATCAGCTTGCCGCTGGCAATGAGCGGAAAGACGGCCTCGGAACGCACGTCCGGCAAAGTGTCGTCGTAATAATAATACGGATCGGTTGTCACGTCGTCGGCAATGTGCAGCTGCCCGCTGCCCGTCACATAACCAATGATACTCGTCGGCGCACCGACGGGCAAGCGCAGGTCCGAATCAAGTAGCGGGCGCGGCAGCGCGCGGTTATCGCCGTGCAGGACGGCCCACTGCCCGGTCTCGTCAATCAAGAACAGCCCAACGTGATAATACCCAAAGTATTCGCCAATCAAGGCGGCGACTTGGGGCAGCACCTGGTCAATTTCCAAAATCGCGGTCACGGCGCGTCCCAATTCGGCGGCAGCGCGTAGACGGGTGGTCTGGCGGCGCAGCGCAGCTTCCGACTGTTCGCGCACGACGAGCGCGGTTTGCATTTTTTCAAAGAGACGCACATTGTGCACGGCGCTCGCCGCCTGCGCGGCAAAGAGCGAGAGCAAACGTAAATCGGCTTCTGTAAATTTGCGCGTGGACTCACCCACCTCGGCGAGATTGAGTACGCCAATCAGTTCACCGCTGTAAACCATGGGCACGTGCAGCATCGCGCGGAAATTCAAAGCGGCATACTCGGCAAGACGCTTGGGGCTTGATTGATAATCGTCCGAGATGAGCGGCTGACGGGTTTGTGCCACACGTCCCACCACGCCCTCACCCATCTGTTGGCGTGTCCCGCGCTGCGCGCTGGAACCTTGGGCGACCACCAGTTCCAAATCACCGCGTTCGGGCTCATAGAACTGCATGCCGCCCACCGGCGCGTGCAGCAGTTCGCGCGCCCGCGTGACGATCGTTTCCAACAAACCGGCGACCTCCGTTGGCGTGGCAAGCTCTTTGCTGATCTCGTACAGCGCGGCGAATTCGTCGGCGCGACGCTGGAGCGCTTCTTCCGCACGTTTGCGCTCACGCAACTCGGCTTGCGATGCGGCGTAAAGGCGCGCATTTTCAATGGCGACGGCGGCTTGGGCGGCAAATGCTAACGCGAGGCGCGCATGCTCCGGCGTATAAAAGCCCGGCTCTTTTTTGTCCAGCGTGATCATCCCGATGATGCGATCCCCAAAGAGCAAGGGCACGCCGAGCCAAGAATTGATTTCGGTCACCTGGTAAGTACCATTCTGAAAATTGCTGTAACCTTGCGCCGAAATATTATTCAAAATCAGCGGGCGTCGGTTGGCAATGACCTTGACATTGGGATTGTGTCCTTTGACGACATCAAAGCGCACGCCGAGGACGTCGGGCAGATTTTCAAAACCGACGCCGCCAATCACTTCCAGATAATCGCCTTTGAGCTCCTGCACCGACGCGCTGTCAAAGGGAACGATTTGCTGGAGCTCTTTGAGAATGAGCTCGAAAACTTGCTGCAGGTCGAGGGTTGCGCCGAGGGCAAGCGTCGCGGCGAGCAGTTTTTCGGCTTGCTCGCGCGCCACGCGCTGGGTCTCGTACAACCGCGCATTGTCCAACGCTATCGAAGCCAGATGGGCAAACCGCGTGAGGATCGCCACATCCGTTTCGTCAAAATGGCGCTGCGCGTCCGTGTACGCGACGCCAAACACGCCGACCACCTGCGCGCCGGATTTTAGGGGAATGGCGACAATACTGTGTAACTCCTCGTATCCCGGCTTGGCGAGATGCCCCTCCCAAGTTTGATAAGCGTCGAGGATCAACGGCTCCCCGGTTTGCCAGACGAGGCCCGTCAAGCCCGTGCCGAGATACGCTTTCGTGCCGATCATTTTTTCAAAAATGCCAATCCCGACGTTCATCTCCATTTCCGCGCGCCCGTGCTCGTTGACGTAGCTATAGCCGTGCGCCGTACCGACCAACGTCGCCGCGCGCAGTGTGAGCGCCTGCAACAATTCGTTGAGTTGCAAACGGCCAATCAAGCCCAAGGTCGTTTCGTGCAGCGCGTCGAGATATTCATTCTGGCGGCGCAGACGTTCTTCCGCTTGCTTGCGCGCCGTAATATCTTCTTTCACCGCCACAAAATGCGTGATGACGCCCAGCTCGTTTGGAACCGGAGAGATGGAAACATACTCCCAATGGAGCTCACCGTTCTTTTTGCGGTTCAGAAATTCGCCGCGCCAGACGTTTCCGGATTTGATCGTCTTCCAGAGAGTAGCATATTCTTCGGGCGAGGTATGCCCGGACTTGAGCAGCCGCGCGTTCTCGCCGGTGATTTCTGCCAAGCTATAGCCGGTGACGGCGGTAAACGCGGGATTCGCGTATTCGATCACGCCTTCGACGTTCGTAATGACGATGGAACTGGAGCTCGCCTCCACCGCGCGCGAGAGCTGGCGCAGCTGTTCTTGCTGCTGTTGCGACGCGGTAATGTCCCAATACATGACTTGCAATCCGTTAATCGCCCCGTCAGCTCCATACGTGGGCGATTTGATGACCCGCACCAGAATCCGCTTGCCGTCCCCCCGCAGATGCTCCTCCATCACGTCGAGCGTCTCGCCAGTTTGCAGCACGCGCAAATCATCGCGCCGATATTTTTCCGTCAGATCGGGGGGAAATAAATCAAAGTCGCGCTTGCCCAAAATCTGTTCTGGGGTCCGATGCATGTCTTGGAAAAAGCTCGAGTTGCCAAAAATAAACCGCCCCGCCCGATCTTTGCGTGTAATACACTGGGGCATCGCTTCAACCAGCGAGCGATACAACGATTCGCTCGCGCTCAGCGCATCTTCCGCTTGCTTGTGTTCCGTAATGTCGGTAAACATGTACAGCGTGCCCGCATAATTTTCGAAATCATCGCGGATGGGTGTCGCGATGACGTGCATCCATCCTTCCTTACCCCCTTTGCGGATAAAGGGATAATCGCCTTCGCCGCGCAGGCCCTCGCGGCGCTGCTGCAAGCGCGTCTGCGCCGTTTCCCTATCCTGCGGGGCGGCGATCAGCAGCGGCGTTTGCCCGAGCAATTCGTCCGACGCATAGCCCAAAATTTCCGCCGCGCGGGCGTTGTGAAACACGATTGTGTGGTCGGCGTTCGTCGTCACAATCCCTTCGTGCGCGTTTTCGACAATGCGCCGGTATTGCTCTTCCCGCGCGCGCGCGGTTGAAACATCACGATCGATCCCGACCAATCCGATGACCTGGCCCGCGGCATTGCGCAAGGGCACTTTGGTGGAGGAAAGATAAACCGTTTGCCCGCCGGGCATAATAACGAATTCCTGCTTGTTGACCAGGGGTACTCCTTGCGTCATCAATGACACTTCGTCCGCGCGAAATTCTTCCGCCAGCGCGCGGGGATGAAAATCAAAATCGCTTTTGCCCAGCAAATCGGCAGGCGCCGCCACACCCATAGATTGCGCGGTCGCCACATTCGCCAGAATGAATTTCGAATCGCGGTCTTTGGCGTAAATCATATCGGGCATGTTGTCAATCAAGGTCCGCATGAGATTTCGTTCTGTCTCTAGTTCTGCCGTCCGCGCCTGAAATTTTTGCTCCAACTCTTGGTGGAGCGCATGTTGGCTTGCGCGCACGCGCACCATCATGGCGGCCAATACCGCCGAGACGACCAGCCGCATTGCCGCCGCGACCAGGCCGCCGTTCGCGCCCAAGTCAAGCGCCAACGTTTGGGCGCGTTCCATCCAAGCCCTGGACAACTCGGCGGGGACTGCGTGGGTCGAGCCGTTCAGCACAAGCTGTCCGTACCCCGGATGCCGCGCGAGCTGCTCGCTGGCTTGGGTAAGCGCGTCAAGGCGTTCGACGCCTAGCCCAGCCGCAATTGCCAGAACGAGACTCACCCCCATCACGAGTAAGCCCGCGCGCAAGATTTTCACTTGAAATTTTGCAGAGGAATGCACGAATCTCATACTTGGTTCTCTTGAGCTGTGACGAACGACAGGTGACAGCAGATAGAAAAAATTCGTGCATGTCACTTGCCCCCGCCTTGGGTGAACCGAGTGGCGCAGTGCCAACTCCTTTGGCGCTAAACAAATGACGCGTGCGCTTATCACGCACAACGCCAACAAAATTGTAACAAACTTGGCGGTGCATGTAGATAGCTTGTTAGTCCTATGACCAAGGTAGTAGGTTGAAACGCGATGCGGTAAAAGCAGGCAGCGCAGTGACGGGCCAAGCGGTGGTGGCTCGCGCGACGAATCTTGCAAGACCTTCGAGATTTTGGCGAAAGTGCCGCGCTGAAACCTCGAACGTCTTGGCCCTTTGCCTATCAGGAATCGG
The DNA here is from genome assembly GCA_016209205.1 of Chloroflexota bacterium. Lineage (GTDB taxonomy): Bacteria > Chloroflexota > Anaerolineae > UBA4142 > SHND01 > SHND01. Next base: position 8,751 of record JACQWQ010000110.1, on the reverse strand, counting down.
TGTTGGAATCTAAAAAGTACGCACAGAGATCGCGCGGGTCCTGCAGATCCATTTTGGTGAGCACACTGCGTAGATGGGCGCGGGCGGTTTGAAACGTCATACCCAGCGCGTCGGCAATTTCCGTGTCGCTAAAGCCGAGCGCGGCAAGGTACGCCACCTCGCGTTCGCGCAGCGTCAAATAATAGTCTGCGATTTCTTGGGGAGAGGTCGGCGAACGTTTCTTTTTGCCAAAGAGACCGTTCGCCAGTGCGCGCAGGGCATCCGTCAAGCTCGCCGCCGGCGCCGCGCCGTCGGAAAAACGCGCCGCGCGCATAGACAAGTCTTTTTTTCTTTGCGCCATTCGTTCCACCTCAAGGCCAAAGTGGCAAGTAGGTAGCGGGCTTACAGTCTAACCCAAATCAGACCGGCGGCGCGTTACAAATGAATGACGAATGGCGCGGGTGCGGGGATTACATTTCTAGGGCTTGGACGAATTTGCCGTCCGCTTTGAACGGGCCGACGACGGCGAGGTTGAGCCATTCTTTGCGAAACAACGCGCGGGCAACGCGCTGCACATCCGCGGCGGTCACTGCGTCAATGTGCGCAGTCACTTGATCCACCGTCAAGATGTTTTGGCGCAGCGCTTCTTGCCGCCCGAACCACCCGCCGATGGAATGGGTGTCTTCCATCGAAAGGAGCAAGCCGCCTTTGATTAGCTCTTTGGCTTTGAGCAGTTCCGCTTCGGGCACGCCTTCGGCGGCCAGCCGCGCCCATTCGTTCAACATCGCCGCGAGCGTCGCCGCGGCGTTTTTCGGCTCGACCGCAGCATAGCAGCCAAAATAACCGCAATCGCCCAGGGTGCTGAAATAGGATGAAACCGAATAAGCCAGCCCGCGCTTTTCGCGAATTTCTTGAAACAAACGCGAGCTCATCCCGTCACCCAAAATGGTGTTGAGCACACTCGCGGTAAAACGGTCAGGGTGATTGCGCTCGAACGCCCATGTCGAAACGGCTACGTGCGCCTGCTCGGTTTTTTTGTAGCGCACGTGCCAGCGCGCGCTCCTTTGCGCCGGTTCAAAACGCGTATACATCCCGACGGGACGCGGGGGTAGGATGTTCAACGCCGCGCTGATTTGCGGCACGATTTCGCTTGCTTGCACAAAGCCCGCGACACTGACGACCAAATTGTTGGCGTGATAATGCTGCGCGAGATAATCCAACAGGTCTTGCCGCGTCAGCGCGTGCACCGTTTCGGGAGTGCCCGCGACGTCGCGTCCGAGCGGGTGCGGCAGCCACATCAACGCGTCGAGATCAAAAAATACCAACTCGTCGGGCGTGTCAAACGTTTGGCGCAATTCTTCAATAATCACGCGGCGTTCTTTTTCGATTTCGTGCGGCTCCAAGCGCGGCGCGCTCAGCATGTCGCTCAACACATCCAGTCCGATGGCGAAATGTTGATACGCGACTTTGACCCAATAGTTGGTCAGCTCTTGGCTGGTGGATGCGTTGAAAAAGCCGCCGATGCCCTCGATCGCCAATGCAATGTCTTGCGCGGTCGGGCGCTTGGCTGTGCCTTTGAACAACATGTGCTCGATGAAATGGGAAATCCCGCTGACGCGTTCCGCTTCATACCGCGCGCCGGTCGCCATGTACAACGTCAACGTCACCGAACGCGTATGCGGCAGTTCGTTCACCAACACGCGAATACCATTGTCCAACGTAAATTTTTGAAACTCCACTGTGAGGGGACACTTCCTTTCGTTTGAAGTTCGGTACAGAATTGCGTATAATCTTTGTCGCATTTTGATTCAAGGTAAAAATATGCTTAACCCAACTCTCGCGCTGGATACTGTCGTTTGTGGTGATTGCGTCGAGGGCATGAGCTTGCTGCCCTCCGAGTCCATAGATCTGGTTGTCACTTCCCCGCCTTATGATGGTTTGCGCGACTATCATGGATTTGAGGTTGATTTGCATGCCACCGGCAAAGAAATCTATCGGCTCTTGAAAACGGGAGGTGTTGCAGTAGTTGACCACGAGTATATGCCCATTTTTCTAAAGGGGCGTAAACCACAGTATTTCAATAAAGAACCACTGAACGTTCCATCAAAACATGCGGGAAAAGTGATGACCGGCTTTGCCAATCGCCGTACGAATGGCAAAACGGGTCCTTCGATTACGAAAGCGATCAACGCCACAAAATGTCGTGGTACAATCTGGGACTATTTGATGGCTGGCGACAAAAATCCACTCAAGCGCCAACACCCTGCGCCCTTTCCAGATCAAATCCCGTATGATTTTATTCAGTGTTTCTGTCCACCGGGAGGTATTGTTCTTGACCCGTTTATGGGGAGTGGCTCAACTGCGGCAGCCGCAAAACTTCTCTAGCGCCATTATCTCGGTTTTGAGATTTCTGAAGAATATTGTCGGATTGCTGAGGAGCGAATTCGCCGGACCAAAGTCCCGTTGTTGGTCATACAATCTGGTCCGGCTCTTCCAGAATATACTCAATCGTGTTGCTTGCCGTCATCGCAAAGGAAAGCGGCTGCTTTGACATCAATGTTCGAAATGTCCCATTGTTTAGTCTTCCAGTATCTCCCCCCAACGATCCTTTCGTGAACTGATAAAGCCGCCAGTTCTCCCAAGTCCACCGTTCGCTTTTGTATTCCCATCCCGTCAATTCAGCAAGAATCCGAATAAAGGATTCTCCTCTCGCTTTGGGTTCCGCGCGGAAAGCAAGTCCCTCTCCGCGTTTTTCGAGGTTATGTGGCAACTGGTCACCTCCGCGCAAAGTGATTGCAATCCGATCCCCGCGTTCACGCGGAATGCTCAATTCGTCGCGACGCCTCAGAAAATGATCCATTGCCACCATTAGCTCGTGGCGCGAATAATGGTCATTCATAAAAACTTGATGCAGCGGATTACGCGGATCATCTGCGCGCAGATAGTTGATCCAATTCAAAGAATTTCCGTATACCCCAACAGATTCATCCAAGTGCCGTCCGTAAAAAGCAAAGGCGTAATAGCCGACTGGGGAACGACGAGTTTTGCTGCAAGCCACAGAATGCCAATCAAGATGTGAATCGTGCCAAAGGGATAGTTGAGACGAAAATCGTGTGTTCCATCATAGTTGCGCAAGTTGTTGGGTGAAAGACAGTTTGAAAAGTGATTCCAATTCGCAGGTATTTGATTCCGATTATAGAGCAACATGTGCTGCCCCACACTACGTATCGGATTGCGAAATACCTCCATGTCGAGAAAAATGCACTCCTCTGCACGCAGCCCTTCTTCCAACCCAAGAACTTTGCCGTCATAAAAGCCCTTGACGTTCCATCCAAAATAATGGGACATGAAAAGCCCACACAGCAGCCCGCCATTGTCCGGGCTGAGGACGCAATCGAGGTTTCTTTGAGCCAGCCATGGATACTGTTCCAACACTCCTATCGGATCAATGCGATCACCATGTCGGCTGAGCAATAATTCTTGAATTTTGGACTGTCTCATTTCAGGAAAAAATCCAAATCCTTTTTGTAGATTTTGGCGAATTGTTTGAGTTGAATAATGTCTATCCGTCGCTGTCCCGCTTCGATCTTGGAAATGTACGATTGGCTCTTGCCCAGCAATCGCGCCGCTGTTGTTTGATCCAACCCCGCGTCGCGTCGCGCCTTTTTCAAGCGTTCGACGAGCAAGCGATGGTCTATTGAATAGATTATTTTCCGCATAGTGCAGCAGCAACCCTATATTCCAATTTGTCATATTCCAATATGGAATAATGCGCCGTACTCCCAGGAAAACAAAAAAGGTGAAACCGTTTTGGGGTTTCACCTTTTGCTTTACCGGTTTGCTGCAATGCCGGAAGGTTGCGGCAGCGCTGTTGTCGAACTCGCAGCGCGGCAGCGTCGCTTGCCGCGCCTATTCCTTTTGTTTCATTTCCAGCAGCACGACTTGGGTTTCTTTGGGCAGCCCGTCGCGCTTGACGACGAGACTTGCGATTTTTTGCGGCGCTTTGATGCCCATCTCTTTGATGAATTTGTCAACGGCATCCAGTTTCAGCGTCAAGTCGGGCACACGATAGTGCATCGGAATCACAAGCATTGGCTCGAACAGGGAGACCACTTCGGCGGCATCGGAAGCGTTTAACGCATTCCCCCCCCCCACCGGCGCGAGCAAAATATCTACTGCGCCGATTGCATCGGCTTGCGCCTGCGTCGGCACGTGACCGATGTCGCCCAGATGACACACATTCAGCCCTTCGATGCTGATGGCATAGACGGTATTCTTGCCGCGGTCTTTGCCGCTGCGCTTGTCGTGAAACGTTTGCACACCCGTGACAAATACATTGCTGATTTCATATTCGCCGGGGCCATGGATCACTTTCGGGTTGCCCGGCACGCCATCCGCATAATCATGGCCCGCGTGATTGTGGCTGATGGTCACAATGTCGGCGCGCGGGCGCGGGAATTTCAAACCGACGCTTTTCTCGTACGGATCACAAATGACCGTCGCCTCACGGGCGCGAATCCGAAAACAAGAAAGCCCGAACCAATCAATTTCCATAAATCCTCCGCCGCGATTATACCATTCCTTGCGCAACGCCAAAACAAATGTTCCGCACGACAGTTTCCGACACACAAAAAAAGCCACACCTTGCGGTGTGACTCGACCAGAGAAACCCAACGCGGTAGCTAGAGCAGATTCCGAGTTGATTGGTGGTATCCGCGTAGGGGCGACGGCTTGTCCTCGCCCATTCCGGTTGGGCAACCACGAGGGATTGCCCCTACAACCCACATACGAATGTGGAATCCGCTCTAGGCGACATTCGGATAGCGTGGCTTACCATCCAGATCGGCGAGCCGCACGGCAGCGCGGCGCATGGCGGCGCGGCGGCTGAGCCGATACGTAGTCCGTTCCGGGGTATAACGGCGCACCAATAAGCGCAAGTACGTCAAATCGTCCAACTCTTTGGTTGACACAAGGACATTGCGCTGGACCTTTTGTGCAACTTCGGCAGGGGTCCATTCCGTGTCGGGATGTTTGCCGAAAAACAAAATTAGGTCCCAACGAAAAAGCGTCGTCGCATAGCGTTCGACAAAAGTAAAGAGTTCGAGATCAATTTCGGCTGCGCCGTGGACGGTAGGATGAATCGCAGCTTCGGTCATGGGCATAAGCATGTTCTCACTCCCGGCGGTTGCCCCCTCTGTAAAAATGGTTTCCAAGAAAATGTTTCCCCCTCGGTATGCCGGAATCTGTCTTGCTGTTACTCTAACATCCGTCACGCTGAGGGTCAATAGTACCAAAACCACATTCGCACGCGCCGCACAAAAAATGGACAAATAAAAAAACGGCAGTTCCATCCGTGGATGAAACTGCCGCATGATTCGAGATAGGATTTATTGCCCCCCCACAAAATCTATGATGTTCTGTTGAATCGCGCCCTCGCCGTTACAGTCCGCCGTGAGCGTGAATGGAATTTTCGGCGAGCGCAAACTGCCGTCCGCATTGACAATCGCAACCTCACCCGTCGTCGCCGTCCCGCGCCCAAAAATCCATTCCCAATATCCGGTGCGATTGCTGTGTACGCCGGTCGTATCCGTGCCTTGCTCGATGCCGCTCGCCCACACGCGCACTAGAATTCCATTCAAGCGACTCGACCCCGCCGCATCGCTGTATACGGTCCCTGAGAGGTACCACGTCCCGCAATTGGCGGCGGTCTCGGCCGGACGGCCCAGGCGAAACGCATATTGCGGCGTCGGCGGCAGCGGCGGAATCGTGGGCACACGCGTTGGGGGAAGCGGGCGGCGCGTCGGCGGCACGCCGGTGACGACGATGTAAAAGATCGTCGGCGTCGGAATAAAGGTCGGCGTCAAGGTTTCGGTCGGTGTATTGGTAAAGGGCGGCGTCGCAGTAAAAGTTGCCGTCGCGGTCGGCGTATTCGTCGGGGTATGCGTCGCCGTCGGCGTCCACGTCGGCGGCAGTTCCACAATACTGATGTTTGGCGTTGGCGTTTCGGGACGCAGCGCCGCAATCGGATTGACACGCGGATTGAAAAAGATGAGCGCATAGCACGCGCACACGACGCCGGTCAAGCCGAGCATCACAAACGTGGCGTATTGAAAGAAACGGTCGCGATCCGGTTCAAAGTCCACGATGGTCCTCCCTGCCGACGACCGGACTATCTTGGCAGCGCGCGTTCGCCCATACCGTACAATTCATCGGGCACGAGCAGATACACGATTTGATTGCCGCGCGTAAAACTGTCGAGGCGCAGCGACGCGACTTGTTCGTCGCGCAGCGCCTGCGACACCCCATCCAGCTGGGCGCGCAAATCCGCTTCGTCGTACTGCGGATACAACCCCCAGCGTCCCGCGACCAGCGCGCCGCGCAAAATGTCTTCGGCGCTGCGATTCGCCTCGTCTGCCTTGTCCAGCCCTTCGGCTTGCTGCTGTGTGATGGCGAAATAGTCCGCGTAGGTATCGTTCATTTCTTGCGTAATGTCCTGCGCCTGATCTTCCCACTCTGGCACCAGACTCATACCATATCCTTTGCGCGCGATGCGATTCTTGATGGCGAGCCAATTCAATTTGTCGCGCAGCACGCCGAGTTGTTCGGACGCGTCGGCGGCTTGGTCGTACTGCGAGGTGTAATAGTCCAGGCGCAGCGCGTCTTCTTCGTACAATTTATCGCCGAGCGCGCGCACCAACTCTTCGGGCATGTCCGCGGCGGTCTTGGGCGGATTGAGATTTAACGCATCCACCAATTCACGCGCCGCGGCGATGCGCTCTTTGAGTTTGGCGACAATTTCGGGATTCGCCGGTGGCTCGGTCGGTTGAATGCGAAACGGGCGCCGCGAGATATTGATCGCGTTTTCGTCGGGCAGCGTAATCGTGTCGCGCGCCAACCGCCGCGCGTCTTGCGCCAACTTGGGTGCGCCAAATTTTTCGTACGCGCGCGCGACCTGTTCCAAAACATCCGCGCGCGTATCGCGCGGCATAGCGAAACTGTGTTGGGCAATCAAGAATGCCTGATCGAGCGCGGCGCGCGCGTTCGATTCCATGTTCAGCGCCTCGAGTCCCTGCGCCGCTTCCAACAGCGTCTGCGCGCGATTCAAATCGGAAGGCAGCGGACTGACCTTTGCCAAAAAGACAGCGTACTCGTACAGCCACGCGGCTTTGGCGGTTTGTTTCGCCGCCGCGTAACGGTTTCCCAACAGCAACAACGTGCCGACGCGATTCGCGTCCGAAAATTCACTGCCGTACGCGATTTGCGCGAACGCGCCTTCGAAATCACCGGCGGCGAGCGAATCATCCACCGAAGCCGAATCACTCGTCCCGGCGAGAATTGCCAGCGCAACGCCCGGGACGATTTTTTGGGTCTCCACTTGCTGTTGTGGAGTGAGCCATTTCGACGTATCTATGGACGGACCGCGCATGCCGAAAAAGTTCAGCGCCAGCGCGCCCACGCCCACACACAACAGCAACCCGGCCGCGCCGAGTAAAATAAAGGGTAGTACTTTTTTCACGAACGATATTACTCCTCTGAAAATGTGACGGGTGACGGGTGAGAGCGGGGTGATTATAGCACACGCGAAAAAGATACGCGCTTTTATTCGGACACGAACCTTTCGATTTTGGCTTTACTGCGCACCCCGTCGAGCCACGTATTGAACGCGGCGAGGCGTTGGCTTTGAATCAAATCGGGAGTGAGCGCGCGTTTGGCATCGCGTTCCAACAATTTGAGAATGTGCAAGCCCAACTGTGTGCTGACGACCCCGCTGATTTCGCCGGGCTTGAGCGCAAACGCCGCCTGTTCAAATTCGCGCGGCATCACCTCGCGCGGGAACCAACCCAAATCGCCGCCATTGTCGCGTGTCGCTTCGTCTTGCGAAACTTGTTTTGCCAGCGCGCCAAAATCCGCGCCCGCTTTTAATTTCACCAGGGCCGCGTCCGCGTCCTCTTTTTTCGCAAAGAGAATGTGCGCGACATGTACCTGTTCCACCTGCGTCGGCATATCGCGCGTGAGCCGTTCCATCATCGCTTCGCCAAAAACATTCGCGCGGATTTGTTGACACAAGTCGGCGAGCGTCAACTGGTTTTTGGTGAGATATTCGTCGAATTTCGCCTTGCCGCCCGCGTCGTTGATGACCAGCTGCACGCGGTTGTTGATTTCCTGCTCCGACGGATTGATATTTTGCGCCAGCGCCTCTTGCTCGACCAACGCGTCGTCAATCAACTGTGCGAGCACCTGGGCGCGCAATCCTTTGATGGCTTCTTTGCCTTCTGCGCTGTTCGGGTCTATGCCCTGTTGAATCAACGCCGCTTCGGATTGTGCGGCTTGGCGTTCATAGACCTCTAACGCGATGGATTTGCCATTTACCCGCGCGGCGAGTTTAGCACCCTCGGGCACGGTGACACTGCCGCCGTTCACGCAACCGGATTGCGCCTGCGCGGCGGTGGTTGCGGGCACAGCACCCGAGGGCAAAGCAGGCGGAAGCGTCGTCGCAGAAGGTCGTGTCTCGCCGCACGCGGCGAGCGCGAGTACGCCCAAGAGGAAAAACAGAGCTGCCATTGGGAGACGCGATTTGTGCATGTGAGAACTTGTCTGCCAATTGCCAGCCGTCACGACGTTGTCGTGGTGCGTGTGTTGTCGAACACGTCGCGCATACGCGGCACACTGACGTCCTGCGCCGTTCGGAGCAGAGTCCGTTTTTGGAACCCGACGCGTGGTGTGCGGAACGGTGCACTGGGGCGGTAAATGTAACCACCACGGACAAAAATT
>JACQWQ010000051.1 GCA_016209205.1 Chloroflexota bacterium | reverse complement strand
TTGATTTGTTCGCGGCTATAGCCGACGGCGCGTCCCAATTCGTCTTGGGTCAAGCGCGCGCGGCGGCGCAGGTATTTTAACAATTCGCCGAAGGTGACGATGACGGCGGGATCGAGTCGGCGCTCGGAGTTTTGCGCAGAACTAAAAGCACGCATGACGTACCTCCGGAGCGGATTACGAAACGGTCATTCACGATTGCGATAGGGACTGTCCCATCCACTGAAATCTTTACACAGAAAGCAAAGATTTTTCCACCGCGAATCATTGCGCGAACTCCGCGCGACGAATCCACACGAATTTTTTCGTATCCCGATTCGCGTAGATTCGCGTAGATTCGCGGTTTCCTGTTTGGGTTCGGCTTGTCCGAGTTAGGAGGGGTAGACGCAAAGCATTCTACGGCGCGGAATGCCGCCCGCGATTCTTTTGCCTCGCCTGAGGAAAAATATCACAAGCAGCTGGTCACACAATGTCACCTTTGCGTAGGGTGATTGTGTTATATCACAAATGTGACGGAACGGAAAAGCCAGCTCGCGCGGAAAACGCGACGTAAACGCCCCAATGCTCCACACTCTCGCCTGACGGTTGTGACGACGGAAACATGGACGATTACATGGCTGCCACGCATTTTACACGAACCCCTCGTCGTCGTGACGGAACGAATCGAAATTCTCTCCGATGATTCTGCCCCGAACTCGAAGCCGCGTTCTCTTGCCGAGCCAGTCAAGGAGCAAGAGGGATGAAAAAAGTAATTGCGCGTGCGACAATCCTGTGCCTCGTATTCATTCTGCTGAGCGCGTGCGGCGGGAATCGCGCGCCACAGAATTCGGGCGCGCCCAATGCGGCAACACAGCCGACCAGCGGCGCGCAATCAAACGTAAACTCGTCTGCAGATTCAGCGTCGAACACTGCACCTTCCAATAAGGCAAATGTGCCGCAGGCGTGCGCACTGCTCACCACCGCCGATGTCAAAAAGATTTCGGGCTATGGCGGTGGTTTAGCCGACAGCCAGGATTTGAGCGGCGGAAGTGAAGGATCGACGGGTTGTACCATCACAGCGGGCGAGGGCAAGATCAGGGTCGAGGTCGGCGCGGGCAGTGGTCTCTTTCCCTATCTCACTGGGGCGAAAACTGTGGAACTCGAAGGCGGCGCCAAAGGCATCGCGAAAGATTCGGGCATCGGTCAGGATTGGATGAATCTGATCGAATTCCCAAAAGACAACTATAGTGTGACTCTGCTTGTCGGCGGCACCGCCACCAAGATTGATCCCGATAACAAAATAGCCCAACTGACCAAAGCCGACGGCAGCACGATGACGTATGCCGAAGTGTACGAAGCGCTCGCGCGTGCGGTGGCGCGCAACGGCGCAGTGGGCGCGCCGATGCCCAGCAGTGTCAGCAAAGTTGAGGAAAAAGGCGACCCGTGCGCGTTGTTGACGCTCGACGAGGTGAAAGCGGTCATGACCGAGTTCGACATGACCGGACCCGAATCTGCGCCTTCTGCGTTCGGCGGAAACATGTGCCGTTTTCGCGGGCGCAGCGATTCGCTCAAAACAGCTGCCATCGTCAGCGTGGTCTATCTCACCGAGGCGCAATTCAATCAAGCCAAGTTGATAAGCACAGGCAAAACGCTCGACCTGGGCGGCGTGACCGCATACGATTCTGGCGAAGCGTACATTTTGAACAAGGGCGCCAAGTACGTCCGCTTTTCCATCGTGACGTTCCCCGAGAGCAGTGAGATGCTCGACCAGATCAACACGGCGATGCAAAAGTGGTTGCCGCAGCTCGGGCAAAAGATTGCGGCTCGCTTGGGACAATAACGGAGGTGCAAACCATGAATCTCATTCGATTCGTCAGCAGCTTCTTGGTACTCGTTTTTCTCGCGCCCGCGTCGTACAGCGCGTTCGCTGCCCCGCACGCGCCGCAGTTTCCCACACGCGCGCCACACGCGCCCACGGTCTTGACCTTTACCGTAAACAGCAGCGCCGATGAAGCGGATGCCAATCCCGGCAATGGGAAATGCGCCAGTACGCCGTCGAAAAAATGTACACTGCGCGCAGCTATTATGGAAAACAATGCGCTCGGCGGGGGCAATACGATTGTGCTGCCCGCAGGCGCCTATCTACTCGCCATCAACGGCGTGAACGAAGATGCAAGCGCGACTGGCGACCTCGACATTCTGCACAGTGTCAACTTGCAAGGTTCGCACGCGCCGACCACCATCGTTGACGCGCAAGGAGTGGACCGCGTCTTGGATGTGCGCGCAGGCAGCGCGGTCATTTCCGGTGTGACCATCCGGGGCGGATATCTGGTGAATGATTATGGCGGCGGCATCGCGATTCAATCGGGAGCAAAAGCTAAACTGCGCAATAGTATTCTGACCAACAACCACTCGACGGTCGAGGGCGGCGCGATTGAAAACTTGGGCAAGTTGACCATCGTCCAGAGCACACTTGGTCCGTACAACAGCGCAACCAATGGCGGAGGCGGAATAGGCAACTCGGGCATCCTCAAGCTTGTCCGCACGCGCCTGACGGAAAATCATGTCGTCGGAGTCGTGCCCAATCGCATTGGCGGCGCGGTGCTCAATGTTGGCAGCTCGGTGGTCATCCTGCAAAGCACCCTCGACAACAACCGCGCCGATCACGGCGCCGGTTTGTATAATGCCGGCGGCGGCAGCGTGACAATGGTCAACAGCACCGTCGCGAACAATCATTATGACTCGACCAGCAGTAATGCGTCAGATGGCGCGGGGATTTACAACTACCAGGCGCAGCTCAATTTATACAACGTCACCTTGGCGGACAATATATCGGGACTGAACGCGCAGACCGGTGGATTGTACAACGCCGGCGGCGCGAATGCTTACAATTCGATTCTCGACCGCAATCTCGTTCTCGTCAATCCCAATCTGCAAATTTATGCGGCGGCGGACTGTTACGGACCACTCAGCGGAATTCTCAACGTCAAGTTCTACAACCTGATTTACGCGCCGGTCAATTGCAATTACGGCCCAGACCCCAGCGTACAGACCAATGTCCACGCCAATCTTGGCGCACTTCAAAACAACGGCGGGTTCACGCCCACCGAAGCGCTGCTCGCGAGCAGTCCCGCGATTGACACGGGCAATCCAAAGGGCTGCAAAGATTCCAACGGAAACGTGCTGCCAAACGACCAACGCAACGCGCCGCGTCCCACCGACGGCGACGGCAACGGCAAAGCGCGCTGCGACCGAGGCGCCTATGAATATCCATAAAGAAATCAGCCCTTGCAAATTTCTGGCGCTGCCATTGTGGCTCGCCTTGGCTTTTCTCGCGATATCGTGCGGCGCGGTGAATACGCTTACGGGCGGCGATAATTTCAAAGCCGTCGGTGCGTTGTGGAGCGATGTGCCCGCGATGGACGGATTGGGCAAGCCCATTGAGGCAGAACTACCGTCCTCGATCAAGTTATTCATGAGGACGGGCGTTAACCTGATGATGAAGGGCCTGGGTGAGGACGCCCCCGAATGGGATTGGCTCATGTTCAACACTACCAAGACGCCAGACGACATCAAAAATTTTTACACCACATCGCGCATGGCGGCTGCGCCGTACAATTGGGCGAGCGACGCATCGGGGTGTGTGAGCGGACAGCAAGCTATTGCGCAAGGAGGTGTCTTTTGCGTGTTCAACAAAGAGCAGGGCGACAAGCAGATCGGTCTGCTGATCATTACCGTGCAGGATGAGAAAAGCAAAGAGACGAGCGTCTTTTTCTTGCGCGGCGAGTCGGCGGCAACGCCCGCGGCGCAGAGCGCGTCCACGGCGAGCGAAAAACCGACGAGAGGAGCAATCACCATGCTGAATGGAACAGCGCCTTACGGAATTGAAAAACGCCCGATGCCCGATGGTCTTGACCTCGAGCAGCTGTTACCCAAACAGGTCGGTTCGTACTCGCGTGTGCTGCTTGAAAAATCCGAGCAGCGGGGCGTGCAGCCAACTTCTATCGAGGTTGACGGCAACGGGGTATATGCGACCTATCGCTCCGGCGGCGCAGAAATTTTTGTCGAGTTCGACGTAACCAGCAGCGCGGCAAACGCGCAGCTTGGTCTGGAAACCGCCGCAAGTGAGACGACACCAGAATTTCCTACTGATCCGCGGTTCGGTTCCATCGGCACCGAGCCGAGTTATTTGTTGGTGAATAACGAGTACGGCGCGTTCTTTGCCTGGACGCGCGGCGGATACTATTTTTCCGCGAGCGCGAAAAGCGGGCAAGCGGCGTTGGACGCGTTCATGCAGGCATTTCCGTATTGAATGCGTTCCCGCTCCTTCCAAGGGAGTTGTCCATTCACCTTGCGACGCGCCCGCAGTGGAATGAAAATGGCGCGGGGAGGAGTTGCCAGCGGATGGGCGCGTCCGTATCCGTTCATCCGTTTTTTATCCGCTGGCAGCTGATATTTTCAAGGGAGTTCGTCATGCGCCTTGCGTCGCACCAGCAGTCAATGAAAATCGGCGCGGCGTAGTGACGTGCGATTGCACTTCATCGCCTCAATCGTTCCGTCAAGCCCCAAACGAATCAATTCGTTACTACGGGTTATTTTCAGAGGAGCAGCCAATGAAAATTCTCACGGCGATATTTCTTGTCATGTTGAGTGTGTCGGCTTTGACGATGAGTGCACGCACTGCCCGAGCGCGCGCCACAAGCGGCATGACCTTTGCGGTGAATAGTACGCTTGACGAAATTGACGCCGCGCCGGGTGATGGGAAATGTCGCAGCACACCCTCGCGGAAATGTACGCTGCGCGCGGCGATTATGGAAAACAACGCGCTGCGCGGCGGCAACCTTATCCGTTTGCCCGCGGGCACGTACATCCTCACGCTCGGCGATCCTGCGGAACCTTCCGAAAACAATGGGGCGCGCGGCGACCTCGACGTGCTGGCGCGCTTGACGCTTCGAGGCGCGGGCAGAGCCAAGACCATCATTGACGGCGCCAAAAACGATCGTGTGTTTGATCTTTTTCACAAGACAAAAATTTCGCGCGTAACCATTCAGAATGGCGCGACCGCTGAAAATGGCGGCGGCATCAAAGTGGAACCGGGTGGGAAACTGAAGCTTCAAAACAGCATCATTACCAGCAATCAGGCGGGCAATGGCAGTGGAATATATGGCGGCGGAAATGTGATCGTCAAGGGTTCTTCGGTCTGGTACAACTATTGCGCCAACCAGGCGCAGCAAGGCGGCGGCATCTTTGTCGGCTATGGCGCGTACATTTCGCAGTCGCGCATCAGTTACAATTGTGCGGATCAGGGCGGCGGCATTTTCGCCGCCGATCTCGCGGATGTTCGATTGGATGTCTTTATCGTCGCAAGCACGGTGGATAATAACAAGGCGTGCGAGGGCGGCGGCATTTACACCTACACCGGTGGCTACGTATTAAACAGCACCATCGCTTACAATCACGCCAATCTCGGCTCGGGTGGTACGGGCGAAGGCGGCGGCGTGTACGACAGCAGCATCATCGAAGATTTCGCTTTTTACAATGCGACCTTCGCGAGCAACACGGCAGGTGTCGGCGGTACAGCGGGCGGCATCTATGTGGCGCAATTCGAAAACGCGAACTTGAAAAATACGATCCTCGATTTTAACTTGCCCGATGATTGTGAGGGCACATTTACATCGCAGAGTTATAACCTCATCTACAATCCGAACGGCTGCAACCTCTCATCCGATCCGAGCACACAAACCGGCATCCACGCCGATTTACAAAATTTGGCAAACAACGGCGGACCGACGCCGACGATGGCTCTGCAATCCACGAGCGAAGCGCTTGACGCCATTCCCGTCAACTATTGCACGTGGGGCGGTGGCAATGGCGCGCTCACGGTGGATCAACGCGGCAAACCGCGCCCCGCCGACGGCGACGGCAACGGCAAAGCGAAATGCGACATCGGCGCGTACGAAGTGCAGCCGTGATAGACAGGATTAACAGGATTTACAGGATTATGGCGATGAATTCCATCGCAGCAAAAGTAAGTTGAAAAAATCCTGTTCCTCCTGTAAATCCTGTCGAAAATCTTATTTCGGGAAGTCTGATAGTCGTTGGAGGAATGTATGCAAGGCAAATGGACGATCGCTTTCAGTTTGGGCGCGGCGCTGCTGCTCGCGTGCACATTCACTCAAGCGAATGCGGCGCCACCGCGCGCACCGTCAAGCGCAACGTTCACGGTGAACAGCGTGCTCGACGAGGTGGATGCCAATCCCGGCGACGGCAACTGTACAAGTACGCCGTCGAAAAAATGCACACTGCGGGCGGCGATCATGGAAAACAACGCGCTGGGCGGCAATACGATTGTGGCGCCCGCGGGCAAGTACATCCTGAGCATCGCGGGACAAAATGAAGACAACGACGCCAGCGGCGATCTTGACATTACGGCGAACCTTGTGCTGAAAGGCGCGGGCGCAGCCAAGACGACGATAGATGCCAATTCACTGGATCGCGTTCTTCACCTCGTCAGCGGCAAAACCAAAATTTCGGGGATCACGATTACCAACGGCGTCGCGCCCACATCCGGCGGCGGCGTTCTCGTCGCCAGCGGCGCCAAACTCACTTTGAACAACGGCGTTGTCACCGGCAACGTTGCCACGTTCACCGGCGGCGGCATTCTGAATGCCGGCACGCTCACACTTAAAAGAACTACCGTTGGTACAGGCAACTATAGCGGACTCGCGGGCGGCGGGATCGGGAATCAGGGCACGCTCAAACTCATCAAAAGCTTTGTCACGAGCAACTCGGCGAACTTTAACGCGGGCTACGGCGGTGGTCTGTACAACGAGGGACCTGTTTTCATCAACGCCAGCACGTTCTTTCACGACGAGTCGAATGAAGGCGGCGCGATTCGCAACAGCGGTGGAACGATCACGCTGCTCAACAGCACGCTTGCCGCGAACACGGCGTACGTCGAAGGCGGCGCGATTTACAATGCGGGCGGCACACTCAACCTGTTCAATGTCACGATTGCCGAGAACGGCGCGCCGAGCGGTGCGAGCGCGGGCGGCATCTTGAATACAGGCGGCGGCATGGTCCATCTCAAAAATTCGCTGCTCGATCTGAACCGCGTTGGTGTCGTATCTGACGATTGCGAAGGCGTCTTGAACTCGCAGGGCTATAATCTCATTTTCGGCGCGAGCGGCTGTACGCTCAATGCCGACGCCACGACGATTCTCGGCATTTCGTCGGGCATCGGCGGAATAGCCAATAACGGCGGTCCCACGCCCACCGAGGCGTTACAAAGCGGCAGTGTTGCGATTGATTACATTCCCGTTGCGAAATGCACCGAGAACCAAAACAAGTCCTTGCGCCAAGATCAACGCGGCAAACCGCGCCCCGCCGACGGCGACGGCAACGGCAAACCCAAATGCGACATCGGCGCGTACGAAGTGCAGCCGTGAAAGAAAAAACGCGCCTTGAGGTACAAGACCTTCGAGGTTTTTCACCCTCCGCGCATCGTGTCGCGTCCGCGTCCGATGCCGTGCATCGGAAAAACCATCGAAGGTCTTGCGAGGATGTCGCATAACGCGCGTGCGCCGAGACCTTCGAGGTTTACTCATCCTCCGCGCATCGTGTCGCGTCCGCGTCCGATGTCGTGCATCGGAAAAACCATCGAAGGTCTTGCGCTGATGTCGAATAACGCGCGTGTGCGAGACCTTCGAGGTTTTTTCACCTTCCGCGCATCGTGTCGCGTCCGCGCCCGATGCCGTGCATCGGAAAAACCATCGAAGGTCTCTATGCGAGCGCGGGTTCCACGCGCGTATCCGCGTTGCAGTACACCGCGTACAGCAAGCCCAAAATGTTACGGTGGTTGTAGAAATAATCGCGGCGCATTTCGAGGAAAATTTCGCCGAGCGGCTGCCCGCGTAAAAAGCGGTCGAAAAATTTCTGCGCCCAATCCGCCGCGAAAAACGCGGGCACGGGACATTCGGCGCCAATCATGCCGCGCGCGCCCTTGTCCACAAAGTACGGCATGAAACCGTTGTAGAGCACCGGCGAAAGTTCGGCGGATTCGCACGCATTGAGGAAAATCAACGGCGCCGCGTCGAGACGAATGCTGTTCGGCGCGCGCAGCCGAAAATCTTTGAAGGTGACGGCTTGGTTCGCGCCAAATTGCAGCATCGAATCATCGGGCGTGTATTTTTTATGCGTCTTGGGGTCCACTTCGCCCAGCGCGCGCGAGACGGCGTGACAATAGAAATAAGTGATTTGATCAGGCGTTTTCGCATTCGCAAAGGCATTCAGCACATCACTGCCGTTCGTCCGCGTGACCAGCTGGATTGGTTTTTGCTGTTTGAGAGTGTCCCAGTATTTTTTTTGATTCTTGATTAGCGGGAAATTCATTTGCGCGTCAATCTCTGGATTGAGATTCAAACTCACGGTGAGCTGCGGCTGGCTGGCGATGTGGTGGGCAAAATCCATCTTGGGCTGCATTGGCGCGTGCTCGATAATGTGCCCGAGTCCGAGAAAAAGTTCGGGCTTGATATTGTCGGGGTCGAAAATTTCCGCGAGATACAAAATGCCCCACGGCAGCAGCATTTGTTTGGAAATGATTTGGATCTTGAGCGTCTCTTGGGTTGCCAACGCGCGCAGCCGCGCCGCAAACGCGCGCCCGGTGTCGTCCAAGCCAAAGTGCATAAAGATGGTTTGGAACAACAGGTAACCGGCTTCGGCAAGTTTCGGCAGCGTGGCCTGATTGACCACCGCGGGTATGTCAATGCCGGTCTGATACACGGGTTCGTCATTCACGCGCCAATCCACGATTTCATTCAACACCGCACGCGCATCGTTGATGGCTTGCTGGAGTTCGTGCAATTGCAGCGGGATGAGAAACGAGGTTGTGCCTTCGGGGTCGAGCACATTGACTTGGAACCCTTCGCCCTTGTAATCAATCCACAACGTCAAACCGCGCGCTTGCGCCGCGCCCGCCGAATCTATGGGGCGTCCCAACGTTTCGCTGCCCGCGAAAGCGGGTTGCCCCGGCACGCCGACATTCAATTGTAGCGTCATGGCTTGCACCGCGTTCCCGTCTTTCGAGAACACGGCAGTGATTTCGCCGACGCCGTTCTTTTGGGGAACGATGTCAAAGCGCGCGCGATTTTTTGATTTGCCCGCGCGCGGCACAATCAATTTTTGCGGCTGGGTGAGGATTTCAAAATCGTCGCTGAGGAGCTGCACGAAAATATCCACTTGTTCCACGTTGGGCGGGAAAAAGCGCGTCTCGTCCAAATCGGCGGCAGCGATCGCTTGGGCAAGTTTTTCCAAATCCACGCTAAACACCAGCGTGTAGGTCTCGTCCTTTTGCAGCGGCGAATCTTTTTGTTCGGGCGGCTCAAAGCGCACATTGATTTTGCGCGCGGGCGCGGTGGGCTTGGCATCTTTGGCTTCGAGTTTGCCGCCTGACTTGGGCTTGTCGTCCTCCTCCCCCGTTACGGGAATTTCACCCCCCCCATTTTTCGGCTCATCGCCGCCGTTCGCCTGCGCCATGCCGAGATTGCCGAACCAGTCCGCGTCCTCGTCGCCGCCGCGCCGCCCGGATTTCAAAACGCCAATGATTGCGCCGTTTGACAAGACGACCAACGGTGGATCGCTCAATGCATTCCATGTTTCGCGGATGGTGTAAATGTCGCCGGTCTCTCGGTCTACCGCCGGACGCGCATAGCGCGACAAAAAACCGGGCAGGTCTTGGAGGACGAGATTCAGCATCGCCGCGCGCGGTTCATCGGCTTGCGTGAAATCTTTGACCGCTTGAATCAAGTCACCGTATTTGAACACGGCAAACATTTCATTTTCCAGCGGGACGACAATCCAGAGGATGCGCCGCGCATCGCGCGGAATGTTGAAATGCACCTCGCCGACTTGAGCGGTGGGCGGAAAATCGCGCCAATTGGGGTTGATTTCATTTGGAGAGATGGGCATGGGAGAGCTCCGATCAATGCAGAATGCACAATGCACAATACGAAACGTGAAACGTGATACCTGAAACGTCAAACTGCCTGTTCCGAACAACGTGAAGGATGAAACTGCCTGCCCTGAATGCAATCAAGGGTGAAATGTGAGACCTGCGATTTGTGACGTAAGACCTGCGACTTGAGACCTGCGACCTGCTATGCGCGCGTCAATATGTACGAAACGCCATCCGCGCCGGTCGCGGTGAATGCGCCGCTTGCGAGAGGTGTGATGGTCAGGTTGAGCGCAAGCGATTGGAAAGTGTTGACGACGCCTGACAGAGTCAAGTTTTGCGTGAGCGCATTGAACGACCAGGCGCCATTGATGGGCACTTGATATAACCCAACTTGCTGCGCCATTTGGAACGTGCCGTTTGGGAACAGCTCGACAACCATACGGCTTTCGGTCTCGTCTTGTACCTGAAAATTCCATCTGCCGACGGGATTGAAAAGGACTGCGGACAAGTCTCCGGATTTTGGTTCTATGGCGACGGGCGCCGCAGCTTGCGCTTGAACCTCTGCGGAACGAAACCGCACATCCGGCTTGCCGTACAAATCTGTAAATATCAAGTAATTGGGATTCTCGAGACGTTTCATGATTTTTCGGATCAGCCCGGTCATCTCTAAATCGTTCAAGCCCAAATACAAATTTCCGGCGCGGGTCAATAGATTTCCATTCGGCGGCTCGCCCAGCGTGGCGTGCAAAAAATAAGCGTCCGCGAGCAGCCGTTTTTCTTGTGCGTCCGTCGCGCCGTCGAGCAAATCCTCTACGCGGCGCGCCAATGTGCGCGCCGTCGCGAGGTCAGGCGGAACGAGACGCGCACGCACTTGCGCCAGTGCGTACAACACGCGCGGATTGTCCGGCTGCAATTTCTGCGCGCGCTCCAAATAGTCAAATGCTTCTTGGAATTTTGGCAGCCACGCCTCTTGCTCGACCGGTGTGTCGGCGAGAATGCGCTCGCCTTGAGTGCCCAAACGTTCCGCGCGCTGCATCAACACGTCAAAGGCAAGCGTTTCGGTCTGCGCCGCAGGAATTGTTTTTTTCGGTTGGTCAGTGATTTGTGCAGGTTTGGTCTCTGGCGCAGCTGGCGCACCTTTCAAATCAAAAATCACGCCGTCTGGCGCGCGGGAATAGAGCACGGGCGTCGCCCATTCCACTTCGTTCCCGTCCAAATAAATCGCCTTGCGCGCTTCGGACACTGCCGCATCAATCGGATAATTATCGGCGAGCGCTTTGTAAAACTCACTCGACAATTTGAGCGCGGCATCATCGCTAATCGCGAACTGCATCGCGACGACGGCGGGAATTCCTTGCCGAATCAGATTTTGTGCGACGCCGCTGAACGGGTCGTCCAGCGCCGCTCGTCCACCTTCACACGCGTTCAGCACGACGAGGCGCAGGGATTTGTGATCGCGCAGCAGCGTGCCCAACATTTGTCCCCCAATTTTTTTCGCGCGTCCTTGC
This sequence comes from Chloroflexota bacterium, assembly GCA_016209205.1. Taxonomy (GTDB): domain Bacteria; phylum Chloroflexota; class Anaerolineae; order UBA4142; family SHND01; genus SHND01. The sequence continues at coordinate 33,938 of JACQWQ010000051.1, read as the reverse complement.
GCGCCCTCGAACAGCAAGACACTTTCGTTGCGTTCCACGTCAAACGCGCCGTGCCCCACATAATGAAAAATGTGATACACCCCGCGCCGCAAGCGCGTCTGCAAGGCAGCCAACGTGGCATCGTCAATCCGTTCGACGACAATCAAACCGCGCCCTTCCAATTCCTCCACCGCCTGTTTGAGATTTCTCCATTCTTGTTCCGCTGCCAACGCTTCCTCATCTTCCGGCAACGAAATCATCACCAAAAGCTTGAGCGGCAGTGTGGTCTTGAACGGACGCGGCGGCGAAGGCAGATCGAGAAAACGCACCAACGGCGTTTCGACGGAATGATTGAAAAAACGGTCGAGTGAGGGGTCGTATAAAAATTCCCACGGCAAATTGGCGAGTTCGGCGGCGTCGCTCAAACGCAAACGCAGACGCAAACCATTTTCCTTGCTTGCCGCCGTGCTGGTACTCGATTGCCAACAACGCCCGACGTCATCCGCAAACACGGCGCGAAATAACGCCCCGCCAAATTTTTTTGCCGCCTCCATTTGCGAGGAATCACGCCCGCGCCGCGTGCCGCGCACGTGCCCCATTTTGAGCAAAAGATTTTCGATTTCCATTTCGCTGAACGGCAGTGTGAAATTCGTACTGCCCTGTCCGCCCGGCGAATTTAGAACGCGCGCCCGGTAACCGGAATCTTGTTTCTGGATGGCTAGATCAAAGTCGTCATATTGGAGTGTCATGGTGAACTCGGAGAAGGAGGATTTTCTGTCATTATATTGCACTCGCTTGGTCTTGAGAAGGGGGGCGAATGCAAGACCCTCACGAGTCAGTTGGAACACGAGTTGTACTCGTGTTCCCGCCGGTTTTCGGAGTTGAACTCCGACACCACTTGGGCGAATGAGTGCAACTCATTCGCCAACATTGGGGTCTGGGGGACCGCGCGCGCCGATAAAAAAACCTGATAGAAAATAATTCTATCAGGTCTCGCCTTGGCGCCCGCGTTTTTTTTCAGGGCGTAAAGTATCGCGGCAGCAAGTTCTTGCCACCTTCCAAAAGGTTCGTTTCGATGATCCGCAGAATCGCGTGTTTATGCCGAACGCATCCGGCGCACGACGACGATGACGCCCAAGAGCAGCAACCCGCCGCCGAACAACACCAGCAAGTCTTCACCCCCACCGGTATCGGGTAAACTGGTATCTGCCGAAGGTGTCGCCGTAATTGGAATCGGCGTCGCTGTAATCGGAATCGGCGTCGCGGTTTCGGGACTCGGCTCGGGTGTGGCGGTGTCTGTCGGAGCGGTAGTGGCTTGTGCGACGACGACAACGGTTTGTGTCGGCAAGGGCGTACGGGTAAACGTCGGCGGGATGACAATGCGCGTCGCCGTTGCGGTCGGCAGCGCTGCGGTTTGGTCGCCGCCGCCAAAAAGCCCCGGCAACACAAAGAGCGCCCCGAGAACCACAAAGCCAAGTATCAACAGGGCGGCTAGACCGCCGATAATCAGCAAGAATCTTCGCCCGCCGCCGCCACCTGCGGATGGTGCAACTTCTGCCATAAAACCTCCATGAGTCGCAGGTCACAAGTTACAGGTCACAAGTTACAGGTCACAAGTCACAGGTCGCAAGTTGCACTTTCACCAACTGCGACCTGCAACTTGAAACTTGAGACTTGCAACTTGCAACTTGTGACGTGTCCCTTAACCAATCAGTTCCAAATTCGTCCAGGGCACTGTATCGTGTTCCCCCGGTGGGTCTTGCCACTCGACTTGGACCGCGGGTAGATACGTGCCCGCTTCGGTGGCAATCCATTTCAAAACAAATTCATCGGGCAGAACGCCAACGCGCCCAAGATAGGGGGCGCAGAGACCCCGTACCCGCGCGCGCGGCGCGACTTTAGGGCTTGGGGTTTCGGCGCCCTGATCGGATTGCAGCATACGGCTTGCCGCCAACGGCACAAAAAGTTCCGGGCGGGTCACACGCGGATTGCGCGGGTCATACCGCCCATTCAGCGCCGCTTCTTGCCCGTTCAGCGCGGTCAGCAATTCAAACACTGACGCGCTCATGGGCATTTCTCCAAAACCTTCGGTCACGACGACCGGGAGGTTTAACGCCAGCGCCTGCTGTCGCTGCTCCGGCGCGAGCGAACCGACGAGAATGCCCGACGCTTGCAGTTCGCCGGCGCGCTGCAACGCCGCATCGGTAATTCCACCTGCGACCAGAATGGCGCCGCGCGCGTCGGCTTCCAAAGCATTCGCGTCGAGCACGGCGTCTGCCGCTTTCGAAATCCATTTTATCACACCCACCGCTTCTTTGGCGGGACCGCCTGGCGCCGACGAACCCCACACGCCCTGAATCAATGCGCCTTGCGCCTCGACCAACCCGCCCTGTCGCGGCAGCACCCCCACGATCGTGCCGCGATACAACGCGCACACATCGTACGGCTGGCCGTACAAATCCAAAATCATCCAGCTGCCTTGAATCGCCGTGATTTGCCCCGCTTCGGGCGCGCGATAGACGAGCCGCTGCACGCCAAAATTGATCGGTTTCGCAATAATGATCTCGCGCGCTTCGACCTGATCGCCGACCTGTTTCACCAGGCGTTTGGGCACATCCGCTTCCGTCACGCCGATCACGCGCGTCAACGACACGGCGCGCCGCATCTTGGGTGGATAGGCGCGGGCAATCACATCTTGCGCGCCGATGCGAATTCCAATCGCGCCCGACACTTGGCCCGGAATCGGCAGCAAGCGTTCGCGCCGAATGCGCGTCGCACTCGCCACACGCGTTTCGGGGATTTGAGGGAGAAATTCGATCACGCGCCCGCCTCCCACATCCACTCTTGCACTTTGTCACGCTGACGCTCGGTATGGTCGGGCAGGGGCACGGGTCTACCGCGCGCGTCGACCAACAAACCGACCGCTCCGCCTTGCACCTCGCGTTTGAACTCGTTGCCTTTGACGCCGCCAGAGATTCCAGCAGATTTACCCCAACTCACACCGCGCCCGCCGCGAATTTCCACATTGGCTTTTTCGCCTTCGCCGAGCGGAATCAATTCCAGCGAGCCAAATTTCACATCCGCCTCAAGCCGTCCACCGCGCGCGGGCAGCACCTGCACGTTCAACACCACCGGTTCGCCGGAACGCGCGCTAATCTCGGGCACGAACGCCGTGCCCCATGTGACGAGACAATCGCTTTCGAGTGCTTGCGCCGCCGCTTCGGGATTCACGATTGCCACCGCGCCCATCGCCGGGGCAAGCCCGACGCTGTCGGCGGCGATGGAAAAAATCCCGCGCACATCCAGCGCGTCGAGCAGCATCAACAAGAGCGCGGTCGGTTTGCTCCCGCGCGCAATCGGCGCACCGCTCAACAGCACCAAATCGCTGTCCATCAACGTCAATGCCGGATCGTCGCGCCATACCTGTGTCACGTGCATCAAGAGTTCGCGTCCCGCCGCATTCAACGCGGTCAAATCCTGCCAGCGCGTCGGCGTCGCCGTGGGATGAAGCGCTTGATTCAACAATTGCGCGTGCACCTCGTTCGCCTCGAATGGCGCAGGCAGCCAGCGCATGATTTTTTGGATGCCAACTTGATCGAGCAATTGTTCCAAGCCGTACCCGATGCTCAGCTCTTCCAGAATGGCGCGTTTGAGGCGCGTTCCATCCGCGCGAATCAAGGTCGTTGCCGCTGCGCCCAGGTCGAGCGCCAACACGCGCAGTTGATACCGCCGCGCCAAATAATCCGCGACGCGGGTGTAGGCATCCGTGCTAGTCATAACGCCGCTTTCTGACCACGCCGCCAATTTGGCAAAGCCCGGAATTTTTTCCACCTGAAGTTGGCGGTAGAGCGTTTCGATTTCCGTTTGCAAGGGTCCGGGATTGAACCGCCCGAGCTTGGGCAGCACATTGTCCACCATGCGCACGTCCATCAAGCCGCCAATGCGTTCCGCCACATCACCGCGCGCTTCGCGGTTCCCCGCAAAAATCACGCGCGGGCGCTGCGATTCGTCCATCGCCGCGCCGACCGCCGCAACAATGTTCGCCATTTCGCGCAACGGCGCGACCGCGCCGCCGTCAATGCCGCCGACCATCACGACGACATCCGGTTTGAGCGCGGCCAGTTTTTCGACCGAGGCGCTCGGTCCGCCCGCGCGTCCGTCTTGCGCCGTCGTGCCCCAACGTCCCGATTCTTCGTCCACCGCAATCGTATGATCCACGACGGCGTACGTGCTGTTGACCGCGCGCTGTGCGCCCGTGACCGAATAATCGCGCGACAAACCGATCACGACCGTGTGCAATGGCAGCGCCGCGCTCGTTACGGCGGTGAACGCGTCGACGCCATCGCCATCCAACCGCGCCGGTCGAAGCAGCGCGTTTTGTGCGTCGAGCAAACGCCGCCCGGTCAACGCTTCGAGCTGCATGATCCCCTGGCGGACGCCGAGCATGATGTCTTCGTACGGCGCGCTCGCCGTGCTCATGCTGCGCGTCGCGCCGATGACGCGATAGTGTCCGGCGACGAGATCAATCAGCCCGACCTTGGTCGCCACCGCGCCGACGTCGGCAAACAGAATCGAAGTGGGTAGTTCAGCCATGAGCGCCAGGAATGAGGACTGAGAATCGAGTGCTGCGGACTGAGGTTCATTGCGCAGCCCTCAGTCTTTTTTACTTGAAGAGTGTGGCAGGCAAATCGTGAATCAAGAAATAAAGTTGTCCGACCAACGCCGACACGCGCGCGAAGATTAGCCCGGCGAGCAGCGCGCCGAACGCAACCATGATAAAGCCGCGTCCGACCGTGCCCCAAGTGCGCGTGATGACATCATACACGCGCTGCCACGGACGATTGCCGGGCTGAATAAAACGAAACGTAAGAAACGCGCCGAGCGTGCCGACGACGATCAAGATGCCATTGAGCCAGTCCCAACCGTTAGCTTGTGGCGATACGGAAACGGACATGGTCGCAACGAGCTGCGGTGCAAGGATGCCGGACAACGCGCCGCCAATCGCCAGCGCCGCGCCAATGCCAAACAAATATGCCAGCCCTAAATTACTCCATGTCGTCGCGCGTGAATTGGGCGCGAGCCGGAGCCAAAGGGGAAAGCAGAAAAAGACAAGAAAGATCAAGAGCGCCCAGGTATTGGAAAACCAGTTGGGCAAATCCGCCCACAACGGCGCGACAACCAGATCCCAAAGCACACGATGGACGACGACCGCGCTGGCAAAACCAATCGCCGTGCCGACCAACAAACTGGACGCCAGACGAAAGAGAAACGAATCGTGAATCAGATACGTCAAGACGAGGATGGTCAACAGCGCGGCAAGCCACACGCCGAGCACATCGCACGCCCCGCCGGGAGAACAGATCGAGTCGAATAGAGCGTCCATATCAAGCTTTGCCCCGCCTCATCAACCACACCACATTCGCGGCAATAATGATGCCGGCGAGCACGAGACTCACGAACGAAAGCGCATTCACGGTTTTGACGGCTTGGCCCGGATTTGCTGACCACAATTCCAATTCCGCCGCGCCGGTGAGACCCCGCAGTGACGCGTTCAATTGCTTGGCATTCACATAGACGCGCGCTTGTGGGTCAATCGCCGCCGTCGTAGCCGCAACCATTGGAGCTTGTACTGCGGGCTGCACTTGCATCATCCACGTATCCAATGCCGGATTGTCGCCGAGCAAAAGCACGTGCAGCGCGAAATCGTCCATGCCGTGAATGGTTTTGGACAAGGGCGTTTGGCTCCACGGCACTCCGTTCACGTCCACATCGCTGGCGCGCCGCCAATCCTTTGCCAAGCTTTTCAAACCCTGCGCGTTCCCCGGAATGTAGCCGAGATTGACGAACGTGAATTCGGGGTGCGTCTCTTGCGCGCGTCCGAGCAGGGCTTGGGCAATCGCCGCGCCGCTCGGATTGGAACTGAGCGCGATGACGTTCGCTTGGCGCGCGATCAGATTTTCGAGAATCACGCGCGCCGCCGGATCAAGTTCAGGACTCGCGCCCGGAGTGTACTCGAACGCCATCAACACAGTACTGTTGGCAGGCACAGCTGTGAGTTGGTCATAAAAGACCGCGCTCGGCGAGTTGACCACCTCTTTGCCCACTAATCCCAGCTCATCCAATCCCAACGGCAAAAAGGGGATCAACGCAGCCAAGGCGATGAGCAGGTACAGTAAATGCGTGAGCGTAAAGATATTTTTGGCTCGCGCGGCGCGTTCGGCGCGAGCGGCAGGCGCGAGTGGTTCGGCAAGAATGGTTTGAAAGATACGGCCGCCCTCGCTGCGCGCGGGGGTTGGCGTGGCCAGCGTGTGCGGCTCCATCAACGCGACCGCCAGAGGCAAAACGCCGCTCACACCCGCTAGTGGTCCCGTCGTTTCGACCACTTCAAATGCATCGCGCGTAATGGGCGCGCCCGCTCTCATCCACGCGGGTAGTTCCACCGGACCTTCGTATTGCGGTTCTCGTACTATTTCGGGGGGTTCAGTGCTTGCCGCAGCGGGTTCGGGTTCCGGTGTAGCGGGCGCAACGGGTTCACGCAGCCAATCGGGCAAATCACCGCGTTCGGTCTCGTTCAAATCGGGCAAATGTGACACGAGCGCGGCCGGCCCAAGAGTTGCGACGCTCGGCGCGAGTTCCTTGACCCACGCCGGCGGCTCATCTTCGGCGGCGACTTGATCTTTGGCAATGACTTCATCCGGCGGCACGATCACGCGCAGCCATTCGGGCAGCGTGCCGCTCGCCAAGGGGGGAATCACCGGCGCGGGTGGTTCGGAGGTTCGTTCTCGCACGATAGTGGGTTGAGCTGGCGCTTCAACTGCCGCGACGGGAACCGTTTCCGTAACTTGCGGCTCGGATTCCACCGCCGCTTCAGCCGCAACGGGCGCGGTTTCGATGGCTTCGCGCGGTGCAGTTTCGATTGGTTCCGGTTCGGGTTTGGTTTCGGCGGCATCGCGCAAAACATTCGCGGCGACGGCGGCGGAAGATGCCGCGGCAAGCGCGGCAAGCCATTCGGGCGAACCTGCTTGTTCCTTTTCTTGAACCGGCTGCGCGGCAACCGTTTCCACCGGGGTTTCCGCGATGGGCGCCACAGGCGCGCTGGGTTCCTGAAGCGCTTTTGGTTTTTGCGCAATGACAGGTTCGGGCGCTTCCGTTTTTGGTTTTGACGCGGCAGGAACTTGCTCCACTTCTAATCCGAGCAACCGCCGCGCAAGCGCGACCTCATCTTCGACCGACTCGACCTTGCTCGCTTCGGCTTCGAGCTGCGCTTTCATCTCGTCGGTCACTTGTCCGCCAATGTCGCTGTAATCGTAATCGTCGCCCGTCAGTTTGATTTCACTCAACTGCGGTTTCGCGGGCGGTGTGACGATTTGCGCGACCGGTTCGGGCGCGGGCGGTGTGGCGATGGGCTCAATCGGTTCGGTGGGCGTTGGCGCGACGCGCGTTTCAATTTCCGGCGCGGGCGGTGTGGCGATTTGCGCGAGCGGTTCGGTGGGCGGCGTCGTTTCTACGCGCGCGGGCGCGGACGTTTCCGGTTTTGCCGCCGCAGCCGTTTCTGCGCCAACGTCCAAACCGAGCAAACGTCGCGCGAGCGCGACCTCATCTTCGACCGACTCGACCTTGCCCGCTTCGGCTTCGAGCTGCGCTTTCATCTCGTCGGTCACTTGTCCGCCAATGTCGCTGTAATCGTAATCGTCGCCCGTCAGTTTGATTTCACTCAACTGCGGTTTCGGTGGCGCGGGTTGTTCCGGTACGGATGCTTTTTGCGCGGCTTGCTGTCTGTCGGCTTCGGCTTGCAATTCGCGCAGCCAATCGGGCGTGTCCGTTTTGGGCGCAGCGATAGATGATGCAGGTTCAGCTGGAGCAGGTGCAGGCGGAGGCGTTTCCGTCGGTGTGGCAGCCGCTGGTTCGGCGCGCGGAGTTTTGCCGATGCGGCGCAGCCATTCGGAATTGGAACGCGAGAACGCGGGGCGCGCGCCAAAAGTGCCGGAAGGTTTTTCGCCGGGCGCGTCCGCGTCCTGTGACAATTCCGGCGGATTAAAAGGTGTGATCGTTTCGGGCGCGTCCGCTGGAGAGAGTTTATCTGATGCACCCATGCCCGCCGCCGACGTCGAAAGACGCGTGCCACAGCTCTTGCACGTCGCCGCGTCCTGCGGATTCGACGTGCCACAGATGGGGCAGCGGATATCGGTGGAGGGTTGAAGCAGCGCCGCGCAATTCTTGCAAAATTTACTGTTCGACTTGTTCGGCGTGCCGCATTGCGGACAATAAAGCATGTGACGGGTGACGAGTGACGGGTGACGGGGATAATATCCCCGTCACCCGTCACCCGCCACATTTTACTCTGAATACGGACGATCAATGCCGGTGAGCAAACGCAAACCGGTCGCAATAATGCCGAGCGCGGCGCCGAGTAGAATGCCGCGCGCGCCGGCTAGGGCGGGCACATTGACGATCCATTCACGGGCAGCGGAAAACCATGGCGAGATGATTTGCATGAACGGCGCCGAGCCGATCAACACGACGACGGCGGAGAGGGCAAACAACGCCATTTCCCACGTGCGCACGCGCAGCGCGCGATACACCGCCGTGGCGATAAAGAAAACGAGCAGCGCCAAAAACGACGTTTCGAGCGGTTGATAAATGTAACGCAACACCCACAAGCTCGCGCTGCCGGTCCCGCCCGAAGGCAACACAATCAAAAACACGATCAGCGCGCTGGCGAGAATCAAAATGGAGAACGGCATTTGTGCATCGCGCTTGACGATGCGTTTGGTGTGAAAGAGGATGACGTTCGCCAGACCGAGGAGCAAGGCGAACGCAGCCACGATGGCGCCTCCCCCGAGCAGTGTGCCCACGATATTGTCGAGCGTCGCGTTGGAAATGAATTGACCCAACAGCACGACCACGCCGACGCCAATCGCGATGGCGACCGATAAAATCTGTCGGCGAAAGAGGACTCCGAAATTGATGCCCCACAAAATCATAGCAACCCCAATGCGCGCAAGAGCACGACGACCAGAATCAGCAGGACAAGGGCGAGGCGAAAAATATCTTGCGCAATCAGACTCGTGTAGTGCCCCACGCGGTTCAACAAATACGCTCCGGCGGCAAAAATTTCTTCGCCAAACAAAGGTTCGGTCATTGTGAGCGACACGAACGGCAAGACCGCGGGATCACTCGCCCCGCCGATTTGATATGCCTCGCGCTGTGCCCCGGGTTCCGCCATGAGCAAGAATTCCGCGCCAAATGCGCCGACCATGACATTTGCCGCGACCGGTTCGTGATTCAATACATCCATGACGCCTGCCGCATACGGCACCGCGCTGCCGTTCACCGGCGGCGCGATAAAGCGCGCTTGCTCAAAACGGTATTCCTCGGGATAACCTTGGCGCTCGTACGCGTGGCGCAATTGGTCCAGCGCGGCGGGAAACACCGTCGGATCGGTCACGGTGACGAGTGGCGGAATGTCGCTGTTCGCCGCGCGGTCGGCGAGAAATTCCAACGTGTACAAGCCCGCCATGGTATCCGCCGCTCTGCCGTCGGCGATGCTTGCCGTGCCCACCGAAATATGCACCGCCTGTCCCGTTTCCGCCGCGCGCGACAATAGTTTTTTCAACGCCTCGTACGCGGGAATGCCGCGCAAGCGTGGGCGCGATGTGGAACGCGGCACGCGATAGAGGAAATAAAAAAACGGAATGAGGAACGGCAAAAACAGCGCAAGCATGAACGCTTGCATGGGGTTGTAGCCGGATTGTTCCAAGAGATCCAGAATGACGGACATGTTAATCGTAGTAACGGAATTGATTGTAGTAACGAATTTATTCGTTCAGGCGCGCGGCGAGCAATTCGATATTTTGTGGGTCTTCCAAAAACAACACGAGATCGCGCGCCATGCGGTCGCCGGTCAAGCTGCCGAGAAACGGTTGGGCGACGAGCAAGAGTTGACTGCCGAGAAATGCGAGCGGCGCGTGCATCGAGAGTAACACGATTGCCGGTTCGCGCAAATTCCATGCGCGCAATTGCATACTCACGCGCTCGATCAATTCTTGACGCCGGGCTTGGTCCAAACCATCCATCGCGGCAAGTATAACATAATCATTTTTGGATTGCCACTCCCTTATTGTCCCATTCAGGGCTTGTGCAAGTCGGGAGCACGGTCATTTCGAGATGTCCAGCCCAAACCTTTCGTGTAAATTCGTTGCACGAACTGCGCGCCAATTCGCGCAGATTCGAGTTGGAAAGGTTCCTGTTCCCTCAATCCTTCGGGACAAGCATTAAACATCACGCCCGCGCGTGATGGGAGTCTCAAACGGTTCTCTCGAAAAAAGTGGGTGTTGGGTAAGAGTTACGGGGGTGTTGACAAATGAGTTGCGAGGATGTTGGTAAATGAGTTGCGGAGGTGTTGGTAAATGAGTTGCGGAGGTGTTGGTAAATGAGTTATGCGGGGGTTGGTAAATGAGTTGCGGAGGTGTTGGTAAATGAGTTGTACTCATTTACCCGGAGGGAGCGGAGTTGAACTCCACAGCCGTTGCGGAACAGCAGCCCAACCATGTGGTGAGCATAGTCGAACCATGCTGTTCCAATAACAACAAGCTCTCACAAGAGTTGTCTTTATTTTGCAGCGCCGGTCAAAAGCAGATTCGTTCCAATTTCCGGCTGTATGCCGCTGCCACCGCCGGTCTGTCCGATTTGTGTGAAGTGTACCTTGCCGAACAGAGCGGCGTTGAGCTGTTGGCTGAAATCTTGCGCCAACGCGGTGACGGGAATCCATCCAAAACTCATTCCCTCGGGGGTCGGCAAAAGCTTGATCCATGCGCCTTCCACCTCCAGCGGCGTTTCGGTCGTGGTCACCTGAACCTGAGCGAGAAAGGGCATTCCATTCATGCGATCCAAATTGCCGCCCAATGCGATTTGCCCGGGCTCGTCCATCAGGCGTGCTTTGCCATTGCTTATGCCCAACTTGGGTCCCGCGATGTGGCGAAAGTACGCGCTGATTTCCTCTTCTTTGAACAATACGCGAAATCTTTGCCCGGGTTCGAGTGAATTGAGCGCATCAATTTTCTGCTGCATCTCAATCGCGGCTTGAACAGGAGAACCGCCGGGGAGCGGGCGACTGATGACGTTGACGATGGCCGCAGCAGAAAGCGCGCCAAAGATAAAAAAACAAGCGGCGGTGACAAAAACCAATCCGCCGACGATGAGCACGAGCCGTTGGACTTGGTCCGCGCTAAAGCCGCGCTGTACGCTGACGTTTTGCGCGCTGATCGAATCTCCGGCGACGTTGACATCGCCGCCGACAATATCGCGCCCCGCTTGCACATCGCCGCCGCGAATGTCTATGCTCGAGCGCGGTGGTTCTGCTGGCGTGGAAGGTCTTTCGGGGGAGGGAGGTGGTGCGTCCATCGCGGTCACATTATAGTTGTCTTTGCATCGCGCCGCAAGGCAGTTTCACTGGTGATTACCCTGTTACCGTATAATGGACAAGTAGAAACCGATGGAGTAAAAGATGCAGAGAGAATCAATTATCTGCCCGCTTACTCCATCGGTGGACGACGTGGGAGTAAGGACCTTGATTACTCAGCGTTACGAACGCCACTTGTGGACCGTCCTCCACGTCGGGTCAGATTATACCGTCAAAAGCGTGTCGCGCCACGAGCGCCTTAACAGGGACACGGAGGCTGACTTTCACCGCGGAACTTTCCGTCAACGCACGAGGAGGCAATATGTCGCTCTATCTCGGCATTGATTGGAGTGCGCAAAAACACGACGCCGTGTGCTTGAACGACGCCGGGGCAGTTCTGCTGCACCTTACCATTCCACATACGCCCGCAGGATTTCTGAGGTTGGACACCCAGCTGCGGCAAGTGGGGACGGCACCCGCGGAATGCTTGGTTGGGATCGAAACGGCGCACAATCTGATTCTGGATTTTTTGTGGGCACACGACGATGCCCAAGTCTATGTCATTGCGCCGAGTATCGTCAAAAGTAGTCGCGGGCGCTATGGGCAGAGCGGCGCACGCAGCGATCAGAGTGATGCGCGTTTGCTCGCCGATTTGCTCCGCACCGACCGGGCGCGCTTGCAGCTCTGGCAGCCCGATTCGTTGCTGACGCGGCAGTTGCGTGCAAAAGTGAGTTACTGTCATTTCCTGACACAAAACATCGTGCGCTTCTCCAATCGGTTGCAAGCCCTGCTCGCACGCTACTATCCGGCGGCGTTACAGGTCTTTAGTGACATTACGACCCAAATTGCACTGGAATTTCTGCAAATCTATCCGCCGCCCGCCAATGTGCAGGCGTTAGCGGGCACTTGACCCTACACGGATTCCAGTGGCAAGCGTAAGATCATTGGCTTCCGCTATGCGTGCAACCGCGAATTTCGGCAGGTCGCACAGCAATTTGCACGTTTGTCGCTGCACCAATCGGTGTGGGCGGTGACGTATTACGAACAGGTGCGCCCACACTGCAACTCGGACAGTCATTGCCTTGCGTTGTCTGGCGAATCGCTGGTTAGCGATTATTTGGAAACTCTGGCAAACGAAACAGACCTACGATGAAACGTATCATTTGAAACAACGCGCGGCGCATAGTCAACCGCGCGGCTAAAAGCAACTCAAATTCAACAAGGTGCGTGACGGGAAGAAGGACGATGTTGATTCTCACCTCAAACCGATCGCTGCGCGACCCGAAAAAATAAATCTCGGCGTCGTTGCTGGCACGCGCCCGTAGAACATAGTTTCTACTTGACAAAGCGTGTCCACAAGTGGAAGAACACAGTTGTTTTCAAAACCTGTGAGGTCTTGAAGACCTCACAGGTTTTGAAAACGGGTAATCACCAAAAGAAAATTTATAGATTTGCCATTTGAAAAAGTGTATAATGCGGATGGTCGTACTTGCAGAGTTTCCAATCCTTATTTCGTCGGTCGCTCACATGCGTTTCCGCAACCTCGATTTTGAAATCACGCACCGACATCAGGACGAACTGGCGAACGAACTATTCCGAGTAGCCGAGTCAGCCACCCCAATCCGTCGGCGCAATCCCTAACACGGACGAGCCGAAACCCAACGGGAGAACCGCGAATCCACGCGATGTATGGCATCGCACGAATCTCCGCTAATTACTCTACATTTTCGGGCGCTCCGGTAGATACCTGGAACCCGCGCCGGGGGATGTGGGGATGATTATTCTGCTCCCTCAAGGTCTTGCCCTCTGTCATTCAGATCGAACTGACGGGTGAACCGCGTACCTTGGCGTTCACACTCGATAGCATAGCGCACGACTAAACCGCGCGCCCTGCATATTTTATCCAGAACGCAAGTCTGTCTCGGTTGAACACTCGCCGCCAAACTTGCTCAAACCGCTCGCCGATTCCCTTTTGCTCGCACGAGATTGTTCGGATGGAATTTATCTGCTGAACGGCATCCCCGCCGCCGCGCACAGGGGAAAATGATCTTGGCAAGTCTTGATATAGATGTTCAGAAAAGGTTTTGGCGCAAACTGTCCAGAACCTAATCTGAAGAACTAGAGCACAAGGGAATGGAGGGAATTGAGGAATGACCGCGCGTAATGTGGGCAATGGAATAACTTCGGGAGACTGTTCCGAAAGAGGTACGCTATGGCGGCTCAACATGAGCAAAGAGACGATTCCACCGACAATGCGTTGAGCGCAGAGCAGAGCTTGGGCCAGCGCGCCAAAGAAAAAGTGAGCGCGACGCGCGCAGAAGAGCTAAAGGCACTTTCACTCGACCAAGTCCGGCAGCTGCTCCACGAGCTGGAGGTGTACCAGATTGAACTGGAGAAGCAGAATAAAGAACTGCGCCGCACCCGGGAAGCATTGGAAATCGCGCACGCGCGCTATTTTGATTTGTACGACCTTGCACCCGTGGGCTATGTCATGCTCGATGCCGATGGGTTGATCCTCGAAGGCAATCTGCGCGCCGCGAATATGCTTGGCGTCTCGCGCGGCGACTTGGTCCAGCAAAAACTGAGCCGTTTCATTGCGCCCGAAGACCAAGATCAGTACTACCTGCTGCGCAATCGCCTATATGCCACAACCAAGCCGCAGGTCTGCGAACTGCAAATGCAGCATAACGCGGGCAGCTACATATTTTGGGCGCGGCTGGAGATGGCGCTGGGGCAAGATGATCAAACCCAAGAACAGATTTTCCGCGCCACGTTGAGTGACATTACCGAGCAAAAACTGGCGCGCGCCGCGTTGCAACAAAGTGAAGAACGTTTTCGGACACTCTTTGAGCGTACCTCCAAAATTGCCGTGCAGAGCTCTGCGCCAGATGGCACTGTGACTTTGTGGAACAAGGCAAGCGAAGACCTCTATGGTTATTCTGCCGCCGAAGCGATTGGCACAAATTGGGTGGACCTGACCATTCCACCGGACATGAGAACGTATCTGCGCCAAGCCATTACGCGGATGGCAGTGACAGGTGAACTGATTCCAGCGGGGGAACTTGTACGAATGCGGAAAGACGGCTCCCGTGTGCCGGTCTATTCGAACCATACGGTCCTGGAGGTCAGCGGCAAAGGCAAAGAATTGTATAGCATTGATATTGATCTCACCGAGCGCAAAGGCTTGGAAAATGCTCTGGTCGCCGCCAAGCTGCAACTGGAAAACCAACTCCGCGAATTACAAAAACTGCACGATCAGTTGTCCGACCAAGCCATCCGCGATCCGTTGACGCACCTCTACAACCGCCGTTTTCTCAACGAAACGCTCCCCCGCGAAGTTGCGCTCGCGCTGCGCCAGAACTATGCCATCGGGCTTTTAATGCTTGACCTGGATCATTTCAAGATGGTCAGCCCGCGTGCTCAACTTATTTATGGACGAGTCCTAAGGACTGTCATATCGAACGGAGTGTGATATGACAAGTCATGTGCAGCAGGTCAACGATACGTATGGTCATTTAGCGGGCGACGAAACACTTCAAACCGTCGCGCACGCGCTGACGACGCAGCTGCGCGCGAGTGACATCATCTGTCGCTATGGCGGGGGTGTGCGTCACAATTTTGGGTGAATCAATTCGCTCGCTACAAAATCACGAAACCTGCCTTCGCAGGTTGGGATTTCAGTGTGCGGTCGCGAATCTATCCGATTCGTTGCGAACTGTGTTCGCGAGCACACTTGGTGTAGTTGTTGGCGCGATTTTTCCGATGAAGGCGATGGAATACATCGCACATCGGCAGCGCCCGCCGCGCCGACCCAAAACTTTGATGCACACCCCTATGGCGGCGACGAGTTCTTGTGTTTGTTGGTGAGCACGACCCTGGAATTCGCGCTGCAACGCGCCGAACAAGTGCGCGCGGTCATTGCCGATTTACCGATTCTCTCTGCCGCGCCGCGCGCGCGCTTGACCGTTTCTGTCGGCGTCGCGCTTTTGCCGCCGCACGGCAAAGGAGTGATCGCCATTCTCAATGCGGCGGATGCGGCGATGTATCAAGCCAAAGCAGAAGGACGCAACTGCGTTCGGCTGGCACAGTCCGCTTGAGTAAAGAACTATATTTGACGGAAATGCTAATCTCTCTATAATGTTATCTGCACGGAACGGCAGAAGTAAGTGTAGGGCACTGAGGGCTGTCAACGCAGCCGCAGTGCTTTTTTGTTTCGGCTGCGCGTTCGGTGACATTAGAGAAAGGATGCTCCGCAAAAATGACTCGCCAACAAGGCACCGTCAAATGGTTCAACAACAGCAAGGGTTATGGTTTCATCGCTCCCGAAAGCGGTGAAAAGGACTTGTTCGTTCACTTTTCCGCGATTCAAGATGCGAACGGTGGGTATCGTTCGTTGAATGAAGGTGAAAGAGTTGAATTTGATGTTGAACAAGGCCAAAAAGGTCTGCAAGCGACCAACGTTACACGCGTCAGCTAGGCGTCGTGTGGCACTGCAAGACACAGCCTTGCAATTCACGATAACAGCTCTTATCCATTGCGAATATTCATGTCGCTCAGAGGAACGAGCGTAGGATTGTGAAAACAGTCAGCCGGGTGAAATCTCACCCGGCTGATTTTTTTAGAACGTAGTGACGAATTCATTCGTCTGGGGCGTGCGTGGTAACGGATTCATTCTAGTACTTTAACCGCGGGGTCAGCATACATTGCACCCACGCGGTCAGTTTGTTCCAATCAAACAAGAGAGGCAAACGATAACGCCGATTGCACTTGGCAAATTGCGGCGCAGCGGGTGGGGTGGGCGATGCGGACGCGCTGGCAAGGCGCGTTGGTTGTGGGAACGGTGTGGCAGCCGTTCCGTACGTGGGCGCGTTGGTTCCCAACGCGAGCGCGATGGTTGGCGTGTTGGTCGAAGCGATCGCGTGCGCGATTGAAATTTCGGGCGAGATGGAGCAACTCCACGCGTTCTTGCCAAAATAAACGGTTGAGCCGCCAATCCAGAACGGATATTTGCACGCCGCGCCCGTTTGCGGATGCGCGGTGGCAATGTTGTCTTGCAGCACGTTCCCTTTGGAAAAAGTAAATTCAAAACAATTGTTGGGCGCTGCCGCACAGTAATTCCCGATAAAGCGATTGTTATTGGACGCCAAACCGCGTTCGCCGCTCATGTAATAACAGTTGCCCGACGCTTCACAGTGATTGTTGACGACGAGATTGTTGGCGCACTGCAAACAGACCCAGCCCGCCGTTTCGCAGCCGTTTTCAAATTTGCGCCCGTCGGGCGTGGTGCACGGATGATCGTCGCGATTAAACGTGTTGCCGACAAACACACTGTTGTTGCTGCGGATGTTGAAATTGCCCCAACCGTTCAAGTCGCTCAAATTATTTTCCACCAAGACATTGTTGTACCCGTCCACACTCGCAATGCCAATCGTCCCGCCGCGCACCGTAACGTCATGTACGACATTATTTGCGCCGAGCAATAAAATTCCGCCGCCGTAGTTTAGCCCGCCTTGAATTTTTGTCGGTTCGGGCTGAGTAGGAAAAATGCACTCGTCGTACTGACACAAGAACGCGCCCGCGTCCGCCGCATCGGGCGCGGATTGAATCACCACGCCGTCAATCCAATTGCCCGTGCCTTCCATCACGACGAGAAATTGGCGCCCCCCGCCGTTGATGACCGCCGAACGCGCGCCGTCGCCAAACAAGCCGATATCGTTGCCGACCAAATGCAGCGGCGGATAAATTTCGTTCGGACACAACTTGATGCTCGTGTTGATAATTTGGGGCAGCGCGTTCGCGGGCGTGCACTGCGCGGGCATCACGGGCGATTGCAAACGGCGCGCGCCCGTCGGCAATTTGACGTGTAACGTTTGACGACCGCCTTGTTTCGAAACATCGGTTAAAGAGGTCGCCGTATCCTCTACGATTCTTCCCACGCCGCTCACGCTTTCGCCCAAAATCGCGAGACTGTACAAAACGGGACCGGGCGTTTTGTTTTCGACGATGGCGCGATAGACGCCGGGCGCGCGAAATTTTCCGACCCAGATCATTTCATTGTCACGCCGCGCGCCGCGTCCCACCGGTTCCGTCGCGTCGGGTTCGTATACGCCGAGTTCGACGCCTTCGGGCGCTTCGACGACGACGATGATTTCGGTGCGGTCGCCTTTGTATTCAAAACGGTAAATATGCTGTTGCCCGGGAAGAAGGGTGAGGGTTTCTTCGTCGGCGGAAACAAAGGATGAGGGATGAAGGATGAAGGATGAAAAGAGTAGACCGAGCAGCGCGTAGAGAACAAGTCTGGTGCGACGCGGGTTGAGATGGAATGAGTTGAGCACGGGGGGATTTTACAACAGGATGACGAGCAGGCAAGTGAACATATCTGGTGATTACCCTCGTTTTCAAAACCTGTGAGGTCGGCGCCAAGCAAAGACCCTCACAGGTTTTGAAAAAAACACGCTCCGCATCCAGCTTGCGCGGAATGCGGAGCGTGTAGCTCAGGGGGGAACCGGGTCTCCCCTGAAGGTCGAATGCTATTTTTGTAGAGCAATCTATAGTTCTTCAGATTAGAGCGAATTCCGAATTGGTGCAAGGGATATGTTAGAGCGCAGTTGGACTGCGCGTTGGCGGACGGCAACAAAAAAAAACCGCAAGCAGTGTCCCATCTATGGACTCGGCTCACGGTCGGTTACGCCACTCGCTCCACCCAATCCGTGCAACATCTCGCCGTGTGGGGCAGAGGATGTCGCCTTTCGGCGTCCACCATACTGCGGGTCCGGCACAGCAGGATTGGGTTTCATCGCTTCCGTACTATTTTATGGGTTGGACTGGTGTTAATGAACAAAGCACTACCATTATATCATTGCCCGTCAAGTTTTCTGGGTTTGTGCCGGGTTTGTGTTATTCGCGGGTCAGCGCACGCCCACCTTCGACAAACACCAGATACGCGGCGGTCAAACCAAAGATGCGCAATCCCACCAACGTCAGATCGGTGTTAAAGACTTGCTCCTCGACATTGTGGGTGACGGTGAACCAGTGCGTGACATTGACCGTGAGCAAGACATAACCGAGGTACAACACAATGCGGCTGAGGCGCGGAAAGGTGGGGGAATCAAAATTGGCAAATCTGCCGCCCGCCGTGACGACGTTCCACAAGATACCGAATGCCGTAAAGAAAATTCCCGCAAATCCGAAAAAGAGCGAAAGCGGATTGTCGAGGAAATCGGTAAAGTTCAAGACCCAGCCGAAAAACGCGAGTCCCAACAAGGCGAGGGCGCGCGTTTGCGTCAATTGTTTGCGCGCCAGCAGGTAGAGCGTAACGACCGTGAGCGCGAGGACGAGCCACTCGTCCAGGTCTTGATAATGATAGCGCCAGTCCTGCAGCGGGCGTCCGTTTTCCATGAACCACCAGACGAATTGAGTCCACGCGAGAATCATGCCGAACGCGGCGACGGTAAACCGTTTCGCCCGCGCGGCAAAAAACGCAATGCCCACCCCGGCGATTGCAAGCCCGATGTAGGTGTACTCTCGAAAGAAGGCGCTCAGCGCGAGCAGCGGGCGCGAGACGGTTTCCAGCGTATTCAAAACATTCGGGTCTTGCGTTTGCGTGCTGAAAAAGGCAGTGGACAGGGTAATGCCGACCAGAAGAACGAGCTGCGGCACGATAATTCCCAAAATCAAAGCGACAATCAATTTGAGCGGCAAACGGTCTTGGAGCGATTGGCGCATGCGCCAGACTGCAATCGGAATCAGGGCGCTGCCCGCGAGCAGCGCGCCCATCCACGCCAGCACTTGGTCTTGCGAGACGCCGGGCAAAAGCGTATTCACCACAAAATCGAGCCAACGATAACCGAGCAGCGCGATGAGAAGCGTTACAATGACTTGGCGCTTGCCGTATTGTTCAGTCGCTCTGGCGCCCCAACTCGTCAGCGAAATTCCAAAATTGACCATTTCCGCGCCCGCCAGATATAAAAAAGGCGCGATCAAATTGCGCGGGCTTGTGGTAACTTCGGGCACCAGATAGCCGCTCACAAAATCTATACTGCCCAATTGGCTGGCTTGGGCCGATGCGTTCAAGCTGATTAAAAAGAGCCCACCGACGCCCGCCAGTATCCAAATGAATTCCACAAAGAGCGGCGCGTGCACACGCGGCAGCACGAGCAGCGCCAAGACCAGAACCACCAAGACGGCAGCGGTCATACCCACCGAGACCAGCAGAGCCATCACATTTCCTGTGGCAGCTACCTGAAGCATTCCGAGAAAACTGCTGGAAAAACCGAAAAAGAAAAAACAGAAAAACGCGCCCCAGCGTACGACAGCTAACGTGTGCAGCGCGCCCGTGAACACAAAGGACCACGCAAGAATCGTTACAAAATACGCGATCGGCACTGCCGGCGCAGGGACAAAAACGCCGCGCGTTGCCGACGAAGAGAGCGGCAAGTTTTCAAGTCCCCCGCTCCAGCGCAGCGGGTCATTGAATAGGATGCTGCCGATGAGCACAAAGACGATGACAAGCCCGGTGATGGCGAGGAGCCGCGCGACGCGCGGCAGTGGGCGCACGTCAATGAAACCGCTTTGGAGCGAGTCCCAGGCAAAGACGCGCACGCCGCCTACCAGAATTGCCCACACATTCGCAAGCAGCGCGACCAGCGTTTGACGTGAGGGGAGGGGAATGGTCATGGCAGTGTTCCTGCGAAACTTTTCAGTTCTCCGTCAAAAAAACCGATAAAGAGTTCGCGCCCATCACTCGTCAACCCCGCGTTCGTGCTGCCCGTCGTAACCGGGATTTGCGCAAGGCGCGCGCCGGTTGCGGCTTCTACTGCGATTAAATCGCCAGTACGCAGAAACCACAGTTGATTGCCGGTGCGCACCGGTGTCGCTTTGAGCGCGCGGTCACTCTTGAAATGCCAGAGCGGATTTCCGCTCGCCGCGTCGAGAGCGAATACCTCGCTGGGCAGTGTAACGTAGACGCGTTTCGCGTGGACGAGCACTGCGTACTTGGCATAGTCGTCCACCTCTTGCGCCCACAACATGCTGCCATCGCGTAAATTCAGCGCATACACATTTTGATCGTACGCGCCAAAATATACGACGCCGTCAGCCACAGTCACCGGTGCAGCGATTGCCTGATTCGCTGCGAACGTCCAAAGCAATTGACCTGTGGTCGCGTTCAAAGCATAGAGCACACCATCGTCGTTGCTCGCCAGCACCCTGTCGTCGTGCACGACCGGCGGCGCAACCAGCGCACTGCTCGAAGTGAATGCCCAACGCGCCTTGCCCGTATTCGCATCGAGGGCATACAGCGTGCGGTCTTCGGACGCAATATACACGGCATTGCCTTGCGCCGCCGGGGATGCCGAGACAATATCGTTGGTTTGAAATGCCCACACGAACGCGCCATCGTTCACGCGCACGGCATATACCTTCTTGCCTGCCGATCCAAAATAAACGATGCCCTGGTGCACAATCGGCGTGCTGTAAATGGCATCGCCGGTTTGAAAACTCCACACCTCGCGTTCGCTCGCACGATCCACGGCCACGAGTTTGCCGCTTTGGGTGCCATACAGGAGCAAATCGCCCGAACCGGCAATCGCGGTGGCAGCGCGACGGAGTGGAACGTTTTGGACGGGCAGAATGTTGGTGGTAATGCCTTTGCTGTCGGTGGGTTCTTTGTATTCCAGCTGTGGGCTTGGGGTCGCCGCGAGCGGCGCGTCGAATTGAAACTGCAAGTCGCTGTTCAGGTTCACATCGGGAAAGACCGGCGCGCTGCCGCGCACATTTGTGCCGACGCTTGCGGCAATGATCTCTGCTCTTTTCGTGCCTTGTGCATCCGTCGTTTCATCATACACTTCGCCAATGCCCGCGCAATACCACGTCCGTCCGTTCGAAGTGTTGTCTCCCACCAGCACGCTCGTTTGGACTTGGATGCAGTCGGAAAACTCGCCAAGCGCCGTTCTGTACGCGTCACGCTTGACGATTTGCTGTGTGACCGTCGCGGGCACCTGTCCATTCAATTTGAGCTCGAGGGTCTGTGCGTCGTTCCCGGATGGAAGAATCGGGACGGGCGGAGTGATCCCAATCTCATTGATGCCGAATTGCTGAATGCCCGTGCCGTCCAACAAGATGAACGTCCGCGTTTCGCCCGTCGTCTTGCCTGCCGAATCGTACGCGAGCTCGTGAATAGTCGCGTACTCCACACGGTTGAGAATGCCCACCATTTCGACAGGCGTCATCTTTTCGACATCCAGCCGGGCGGCAGTGGTCAATGCCACAAAGATATTCCCATTCAAAGCGCTCGCGCCGACATTGGCAGGGTCACGTGCCACATTGCGCGTGCGATAGGAAATCGAGCCGTCGGGATTTGATACGCGATACGTAAACGCCGCGCCGCGCGGGAGCGGAAAATAATGCTCCGCTGCGAGGGAACCAAATGGCGCGGTAGGCAGCCACAAGAAATAAACTGCTATCGCAACCGCCGCCAACGCCAGCGCGACCAACACGACGGCGAACGGGGAATCGGCGCGACGCGGCGCTGCTACAGGCAAGACAACAGATGAGTTAGCCATGGGTTGAGGCGTACTCGAAATACGGTGGCAAGATTCTATGAGCAATTGAAATTTTTTTCAACCGGTTCCCAAGACCCAAGACTCTGTGTTTTTGTCGCGCCGCGCAACTCGATAAACATCGCGGTCGAAAAACACTTTCATGCTGATATACAACTACGGTACCCGAATTTGCGTCAAGCGGATTGCATCATCCGGCGCGCGTGCGCCGTCGAGGAATGCCGGGAGGCGCGCGAGCGACGGATACTCGTACAGCCCAATATACAATGGATATTCACCGGGCGCGAGATCGAAATCCAACAGCATGGTGAAGTCATCGCGCACGGTTTCGCCGCGCTGCCACACGGAGGTCGGATATGCTCCGCTTGCAGGACGATGATCGGCTTGCGCGACGATACGTCCATCGGGCGCAAGCAACTGCGCAAACACCATCCAATCGGACGCGATCTCTTGTTCCGCGCGCCACGTCAGGGCGACTGCCAGAGCGCCGCCGCGTTTGACCGGTTGTGATTCCCGCGCGGCGAGGTCATATCCGACCAATGTGATATTTTCACCAAAGCGCGCCGCGACAGGATTGGTGGGCAGCGCGGCGGCAGCGGGCGCAGGCGGCGCAACCACAATCGCGCCGAGAACGAGCGCATCACTCGCTTTGCCTTGAACTGACAACGGCATCACACGTTCCGTTGCCGGACGAAACACTCCCACTTTCAAATCATACCTGCCTACCGGTACATCGTCTGCCAGCAACAGTTCGTGCACATCGCCGACGGTTTCACCGACGCTCCAATTTTTCGTTTGCGGGCGCGTATCGGCTTGTGCGAGGATGTTGCCCGCGGCATCGGTGAGATGCACAAAGACGCCAAAGTTTTCCGTAAGGCGTTCGGTCGCGCGCCACTGCAAATTCACGCGCACCGCAGCGCCGGGTTCGACGCGCGCGGGAAGCGTTTTCGCGTCCACCAATTCCAGCGGCAGCGGCGCGCGGGGCATGCGATAGATGCGCACTGCGGGCCCCCAACGCGTTTCGCTGGGCAAAAATTCTTGCACCAGTTCGTACGCGCTCAGCCATGTCGGGGAGGGGGCGTCGCTTTTGTGCGTCGCGGCGACGAGATAATCAAAGCGACGTGACGCGTACCACTCGCGCGGGTGAGCCGCAAGCGGCTCGGGTTCAGCTTGTTCAAACCGTTTGCTCAATTTGATGCCGTTGGGTTCGGTGAAAACGTACGCCTGCGGCGCCAAATTGATTTCTGCCCAAACGGTAGCTGCGGCGCGCGTCGTCGGGGTCGCCGCCAGCGCGCTCGTGCGCGCAATATCAAAGGTGGGCAGCAGCAGCGCGAGAATCAAAACGAGCGCGGCAATTCCATTCGCATCGCGCGCGGCGCGTGGGACAAGCGTGGAAATTTTTAGCGCGAGCGAAACAATCCCTTGCGCGCCGAACAAGGCGAGAAACGGCAGCAGCACCAAAATGTTGCGCACGTACCGCGTCGCTTCTAACGACACGAACGCGAAATAGCCGAGCGTAAACGTGAGCGCCAAAACATCCTCGCTGCGACGGCGGCGCGCGGCGACAAACATGCCGATTCCCGCCAATCCCAGCGCGATGACGCCGATGCCGTCCGCTCCCGCGAGATATTGCAGGTATCGCATTGCGCTGGATATTCCACCTTCACCCGGACGATACCGCCGCGCTTCTTCGCCCAACGCGGTGATGACGGTCGGCAGGTTCAGCGCGGCAAACGGCGCGCCGCAGAAAAAACCGAGGGGCACGGCAAACATTCCCAGCAGCGCGTTTTGATTCAACAGCCCCGCGCGTTGCGCGCGCACATTGTACAAATGCGCCACGACGAGCGGCAGCCCGATGACGAACCCATTGTATTTCGTCGCCACCGCCAAGCCCGTCGCCAAGCCCGCCAAAAAATAATCGCGGCGCGCGCCGCGCTGCGCGACGCGTAATTGAAACAAAAACGCCAACAGCACAAAAAAGGTCAGCGGAATATCAGTCCGCATAAAGCGCGTGTAAATAATGTGCGGTGTGGAAAACGCGAGCAGCAGCGCACCGAGCCACGCCACGCGCCGATCCAGCGAATATGCACGCGCAACGACGAACAGTAACGCCACCGTCGCGACGGCGAACAAAACAATCCCGCTGCGGCCCCACAAAAAATAGCCGGGCTCAAAAATATAGTTGAAGTTCCAGTCCAGCGCGCGCGGCAGCGAGCCGGACGGATACATTCCGGTCAACACGCCGGACGCATAGTGCATCGCGTAAATCGAAGACTGAAAATAGAACGAAAAGGTTGGGTAGTTGTACCAGCCGGGATCGGGGTCGCCATTCGTAAACATGAGCAGCGCATAGCGAAAAATATGCACTTCGTCAATCTCTTCGAGATACGGCAAATCGTGATTCAAACCGTACGCGCGCACCAGCGCCGCACCCGCCAAGAGAAAAAGAAACAGCGCGGTGAAGATTACTCTATGGTGACTCGCACGCCAAGCTTTACTCGAACAGTACATGGGAAGCGTCAAGCGTCAAACGTCAAACGTCGCCTAGAGCGGATTCCAGTCTGATTGGTGGGCAGACCTTTCGGGTTTTCGGAAACCCGAAAGGTCTTTTGCCCACATACGAATTAGGAATCCGCTCTAGATCGCGTCATGGCGAGCGCGACGTGAAGTGTGGATTTTTCCTGCCTGCTATGCGGGCGAAAAATCACACTTCATTTGTCGCACGAAGCAATCTCCACACGACACGCGTAGGACCTATACTCTGGAATCTTTGCACAAAAAGCAAAGATTTTTCCACCGCGAATCTACGCCAATCTACGCGAATTTTTTCGTATCCCAATTCGCGCAGATTCGTCGCGCGAAGTTCGCGCAAAGATTCGCGGTTTCCTAATTTGGTTTCGGCTTGTCCGAGTTAGGAGATTGCTTTGCAAAAACCGCTCGCTATGACAAGTGCGCGGCTTTTTCATCCTTCATTTTTCATCCCTCATCCTTCATCCTTCATCCCTTCACTCCGTTCAGGGCAAGCACTTCATCCGTCGCTCACGGACACACGTCAAAAAAAACAGTGACCGGATCGCCGCTGGTGTTGGGAAAGAGCGGTTTTTCAAACGCGCTGACTTTCCAACCCGCGCGCATGTACAGATTCTTGCAGCCGCCGGGACCGTTGACCGGAGTATAGGTTATCGAAAATTTGCTTTCGCCTGTCGGAACCGTAATGTTGCTCGCGGGCGATTCGCCAAAGCCCTTGTTGTTGCCGGGTTTCTCCGGGTCGTACATGAGAATGAGCCAGTTATAGCTTTGTGCGCCGCCCGTCGAATTCAAAAAGGTTGCCGTGAACGTCACATCTTGGTTGCGTTTGGGCGCGCTCGGCGCGTACTCGATTTTGGTCACACAAACGCCCGAAGGGCAGGGGGGCAATGCCGTTTTGGTTGGTGGAGCTGTCGTCGCTGTCGGAGGCGCTTTGGTCAGGGTGGCAGTGGGCGGCTGAACGGTCGGCGCGGGAATCGTCGCCGAGGGCAGCAGTGTTGGCAATGTCTCGGTCGTCGGCGGAATGGCGGTGACGATGATGACCGTTACGCCGGGCTGCGTAGTGACGTTCGGCAGAATAGTCGTCGTCGTCGCCGATTCGACGGAAGGCAGCGGCGGCAGAGTTGGCTGCGTCGTGCTGATGGGTGCGAGCGTCGGCAGCGCGACGGTTGGAACGATCACGGGCGCGGTCGGACTGGGCGCGCGTGTAATCGTCGGCGGCAAAACGGGTGTAATTAGCTGGGGCTGCTGGGCGACAAAAATGCGGTTGCGATTTTGAAACACCAAGAACGCGGCGACGGCGAGCACGATCAACGCGAACGCGATGAGAACGGGGACGAGCGGGAATTTGCGTCCGGCGGCGGCGGGGGGCGCGTACGACGCGGGCCGCGGCGCGATGGGCGCAGAGGGGGGGGGGCGCTGTTCGGGCGCGGCGCTACTGGCTAACGGTCCGGAAGCGCCGGGATACGGATCGCCTTGGACCCATTTCGCGCCGTCATAAAAATACCATTTGCCGCTGTCCGCGCCCAGCATCCAATAACGTCCCTGCTCGTCCTGAACCATCAGGTCGCGCAGCTTTTCGTCAAACTTTTCTTGCGTGATCCGCCCGGTGTCAAACTGCCCGCGCAGCTTGAAATACTCTTCTTCGGCGTGACGATATTTTTCGGCAGTCATTTGTTTGCCCCCTGCGTAGATTGCATAGTGACCATTTACCGTTGGTGCTGTCGCAATCATAAAACAAAAAACGAAAAACGGAAACCGTGTCAAGGCGCGTGCCGACGCAGCACGTACACGTCAACGGCATTGTACTTGTCGTGAACGATCAGACGATAACGCGATTCCACCCAATCGAAAAAATCTGCGTTCCAATCTTCGCGCGGCGTACGCGAGAGGGTTACAAAGCGCGGCGGATTTTGGTCGAGCGCCGCAATCATTCCATCCATCCCCCCCGGCTCGTTGTCGAGCACACCGCGTCCGGCTTTGGAGCCAAAATGGATAATCTTGCTGGCATTCAGCAAGTGCATTTCGACGAGGATGATGGCATTGCCAATCGAGAGAATGCGGTCGCCGGGATCAAAACGTCCGCGCACTTGACGCACCAGTGCTAGCTGGTCATTGTACGAAATTCCGATTCGTTTGTACGCGCGCGCGTCGAGCAAATTCACCGCCACGATTGCCAGCGCCGCAAGCACGCAGAGCGCAATTGCAACGAGAGCGCCGCGCCGCGCATCCATTCCCCGCGCGGCGAGCGCGCCGATCCCTTTTGCGGTCACTGCCACAAACCATCCAATCGCCAGCCCGAATATGGGCAGAAATGGATAGAGGTCGGGACACCAATTGAAATCGAGCAAAGTGAAAATGCCAAAGCCCAAAGTGTAAAGTAAAAGGGGTGTACGTTTGAGATTGAACTGCCAGCGTTTCTGACGTACTGCCTCGATGGCTTCAGTTGCCGCGATTCCGGCAAACCCAAGTATGGCGGGAACAAGCTGCCATCGTTCGACGGCTGCAATGCAATAGAGGTCTATGTTGTACACAACCCAATACGCGTTCCATTCCAGAATCTCGTTAAAGGGCGTGGTCTGTGTGTGATTATTGAAATGTGAGAGGTTCGCGCCAATCGTGCTGCCGTACGCCGCGCCCAACGCGCCATTCATGCCGAGATACATCAGGAGCGCGAGGAATGGCACTGCCATTCCGCCGAGACCGCGCAGCAGCGGGAGCCAACGCTCGCGCGTTTTCCAATCGAGCGGTTCATCCGTCGGCGCCGGGATCGCCGCGACAAAAACCAGCACCCTCGTAATGGCGGCAGGTTGCCAAGAGAGCGCGGCGAGCGCGGCGCAGCAGCCCGCCCACCCCCAGCGTCGCTGCGCAATCAAGATGAGCACCGCACATGAAAACAGCGCGACCAGTGTCTTGGGCTCGGGACCGGCAACCGCGCGGAAAGCAAAAAACTCATTGCCCGCGACGATCAACGCGGCAATCACTCCCGCCGCACGCGAATCCAACAACACGCGTCCCGCGAAATACACGACGACCACCGTCGCCAGTGACAGCAGCAAAAAAACGAGCCGCGCCGTCATAGTGTCTTGAATACCCAACGCGCGCCCGACCGGCAGCCCGAACATGACGAGAAAATCAGCCAGCGGCGTTTTCACAATCGTGACATCGCGATAAACCGGATGTCCTTCCCACATCTGCTGCGCCACATAAATGTGGTACGTCGCGTCCCCGGGAATCGGTTGCTGTCCGATGTCGTACTGCAAAAAGGACCATCCGACTGCCAGCGCCAAAACGAGCAGCCCAAGTAAATCCGCGTAATTTGCCAGAACGGTTTGCAAACCATTAAGAGGGATTCGCTTGACGGGTGTAACGTCACTGCTTTCTTGTCCTGCACCGAACTGTCCGCGCAGTTTGGTTTGCGCCGGATTCGTGACTTGATTCTTGCTCACAACATCTGTTTGTCTCACCGTGTTTTCCCTTTGAGAAATTGCGTTCACGCGTTGTGCCATCATAAAACAAAAAACGAAAAACGGAAATAGCGCATAACATACGCTTAACACCCTCGTTAATCGCAATTTAACCACGCGCGTGCAATCGCAAGGTATACTCAGCGCATCTCAAGCAAATGGTAGCACCACATCTAATCGTGGAGATAGTTTTTGACAGCTTTTCGAGATGGTCAGCCCGTGTGGGCTATGTGAGCAAGAGGACTGTCATATCGAGCGGGGCGAGATATCTCAGTCCCTTCGATATGACAAGTCCTGTGCAGTACATCAATAGTGGCATGAGCAGCGCCGACCACTAAATATGCCGCCAAGTCAGTCGAATTTCGCTAGTCCACGATTAAGTGGGGTGCTACCCAAGCAAATTTAACGGAGGAACGCAATGAAAAAGCAATGGTTTGGGGTTCTTGTCGCAATCGCGATGTTTCTGATGCTGATCCCGGCGAGTGCCGCGTTCGCGAGCGGCGATACCAAGTGGATCGGCACGATTGAAAGTTTGCCTGCCACACCGGGTTGGGTCGGCGATTGGATTGTGAGCGGCAAAACCGTGCACGTGTCCACTGCAACCAAAATCAAGCAGGAACATGGACAAATTGCCGTAGGCGCAACGGTTCAAGCCGAAGGGTACTTGCAAGCGGACGGCTCGCTGAATGCCACAGAAATCGAAACCAAGGCAGGCGCGGGCGGCGGCGGTCAATATGAAAAATTTTACGGTGTGATTGAAAGCTTGCCGGCCACACCGGGCTGGGTCGGCGATTGGACGGTCAGCGGGCGCATCGTCCACGTATCGAGCACGACGTACATCAAAACCGAAAAGGGACAACCTGCGGTCGGCGTGAATGTCGAAGTGGAAGGATACAAGCAGCCAGATGGTTCCAACAACGCGACCAAGATCGAGACGAAATCTGGCAGCGGCGGCGGTGGTCAATCCGAAAAGTTTTACGGTGTGATTGAAAGCTTGCCGGCCACACCGGGCTGGGTCGGCGATTGGACAGTCAGCGGGCGCGTGGTGCATGTAACCGGCGCGACGCGAATCAAGACCCAAAAGGGACAACCTGCGGTCGGCGTGAACGTCGAAGTGGAAGGATACAAGCAGCCAGATGGTTCCAACAACGCGAAAAAGATCGAGACGAAATCCGGCAACGGCAACGGAAATTTCAAGCTCAAAGGCATTATCGAGAGTTTGCCCAATACGGCGGATTACACGGGCGATTGGGTGGTCAGCGGCAAGACCATTCATGTTACGAGCGCAACCCGCTTGGAATTCAAAAACATGACGCCCGCGATTGGGCGCAGGGTCGAAGTCAAAGGCACTTTGCTCGCCGACAACACAGTCAATGCAAGCAAAATCGAACTAAAGAAATAGGCGTTTGTGTGCACCCCCCCCCTCTGCACACAACGAAGCAAATTGCCGTGCGCATCATGCACGGCAATTTGTTATTGGCGGAAACATTTTGCTTAACCGACTCTTAACGCGTGGCTTAAACGACTTTTAACCACATCCACGCATTTCTGCCTTATTCTGACAACGTAATCGCTCCAATAACCCAAGTCAATTCATTCCCCAAGGAGGGCTTTTCAAATGAAACAAGGTACCGCAATTTTGATTGCTGCGGCATTGACCACCTTTGTGCTCGTACTCGCCGGCAGTCTCGTGTATGCACTCAACTCCAAAGCAGCCGCCGTAACGGCGACTACACCAGAACCGGTCATTGAGCAAGTGATTAATCAACCTGCCCCGACCAGCGTACCAACACAAGCGCTGCCCACCCAAGCGCCAACCATTGTTCCCCCAACGCCAATTCCATCGCCCGCGCAGGTAAAACTCGTCTCGGTGGAACGCGCTACGCAAATCGCCTTGCGCTTGCTGCCGGGCAGTATTCTGCAGCAGCCCGCTGAATTGGTAAATTACAAAGGCAAGATGGCGTACGAGGTATCGTTGAATGTTGCGACCGTATACGTGGATGCTTTTACCGGCGCGATTTTGGGAAGCGCCGCAGTAGTCGTCGAGAATCAACCTCCGGTGGACAACGGCGGCGACGGCGGCGGTGGTGGCGGCGGTGGCGGCGAACGCACCGGCAATAACAATGCCGCTGCGAATCCCGGAACCAACAATGGTTTACCGAACAATGAACCGCCTACAGGTGGCGGCGGCGGCGGTGGAAGTCACGACGATGGTGGTCATGACGACGATGGCGGTAACAAGGGTGGCGGTCACGACGACGGTGGTCACGACGATGATGGTGGTCACGACGATGATGGTGGTCACGACGATGGCGGTAACAAGGGTGGCGGTCAAGACGACGGTGGTCACGACGATGATGGCGGTCACGACGATGGCGGGGACGACGGCGACGATTAGAGGATATTCATCATGGGACAGAATATAAAAAGCAAAACCCGCAGCGGCAAACTTTTGATCGTCTCGCTTTCACTTGCCGCCAGTGTGAGTGGATGGGCATGGCTCACTTTGACTCGAGCGCAAGCGGATGTGCAAGTGGAAACGGTTGAAAACGTTGAAACGACCCAAGCGGATGCTCCCGTTCCGTTGCAAGTCAATGCTTTTGCCGGCGCCAGCGTTGCGCAAACGCCACGCCCCTACCTTCCAGATTTGTCCAAGCTGCCAGTGCGCGGCTTGCGCCAGGTGGGCGACTATGTACCGCCAGTACAAGTGCAAGCACCACCCCAAAGTGGAGGCCAAGCGCCTGCAGTGCGTCAGGGCAATCAAGGCGGCGGAGGCCAAGCCGTCTCACAGCCACAACCGGACCCGCAGCCGCAGCCCAAACCGAAACCGAAACGCAAAGCCAAACCATCCAAATGAAATATCACCAACCCCTTTGGGTGAGTTGAAGGAAAAAACGAGTTTTCAAGTGGGCATCGCAGTGAGGCAATCCGCTGCGATGCCCACACCGATGAATACGATGCGAGAAATCCTTTTTCGCGCGATGGGCTGTGAAATTTTTTGCGCGTTAGATACCAACCATCCGCGAGCAACGGAACGGCTGGAACGTGTGCCTGCCATGTTTGAAGCATGGGAACAGACGCTGAGCCGTTTTCGCCCTACCAGTGAATTATCACAGCTCAATGCGCGTTCGGGACAAAACGTGCGCGTGAGTGAAACGCTGTGGCGCGTGTTGAAACTCGCACGGCGCGCGGCAGAGCTGAGCGACGGGCTTGTCGTGCCGACGCTACTGGATGCACTGCTCGCCGCCGGTTATGATCGTTCCTTTGATGTGCTCGGTGTACCCAATTCAAGTGCAACCGCGACGCTGCTAGTGCTCACCCGCGCGAACACATGGGAATTGAATGACATGACACACACCGTGACGCTGACACCGGGGACGCATCTCGATCTCAACGGTGTGGCGAAAGGATGGGCAGTGGAACAGACGGCGATGTATTTGGGTGAGCTCGGTCCGGCATTGGTGGATGCCGGCGGTGACATGATTATGACCGCGCCGTGCGCCAACGGCGAGCCATGGTACATCGGGGTTGAAGATGCGTTCACGCCGGAACAAGAAAATGACGCGCTACCGGTGCTTGCCATTGGGCGCGGCGCGACGGCAACCTCGGGCCGCAGCTATCGCAAATGGTCGCACGACGGCAAACCGATGCATCACTTGATTAACCCGCGCACCGGCATGCCCGCCGTGACGGATGTGTTGAATGCCACCGTCGTCGCGCCGACGATTCTGCAAGCCGAAGTTGCCGCCAAAGTGGCGCTCATTCTTGGCAGCACAAAGGGACGGGCGTGGATCGAAGCGCGCCCACAGCTCGCGGCGCTGTTTATTCTTGAAAACGGAAACGTGGTGACTACTTGGCGTATGGAGGAATATATCGCATGAGTGCACGCCCACTTGTCAATGCAAGTGAAAGCGAAGCCGAAATCCCGCAAGCGCTGAGCATCGTCGAATTAATTTTGATGCTGCTCGCCGTCGCCGGAGGCACCTTTGCGGCAGCCGTCGTTTTACCGCTATGGCTGCCCGGTTTAGCCGAATCGCTGTTGGGCAGTGAACCCAAAGCGTTTTGGTACCTGGCGCGCACGACCGGCGTCGTCGCGTATCTCTTGTTGTGGCTGACCATAGTGTATGGTCTGGTGGTCAGCAATAAAATGGCGCGCTTGTGGAACGGGGGACCGACGGCGGTGGAACTGCACCAATTCATCACCTGGCTGGCGGTAGCATTCGGCTTGTTCCACGCGCTGATTTTGATGGGCGACAAGTATATCAAATCGAACTTGACGCAAATTGCAACGCCGTTTGCCTACGCCGGCTATGAGCCATTTTGGGTCGGGTTGGGCCAAGTCGCGTTTTATCTCACGCTGATCGTCGCGGCGAGCGTGTACGTCCGCAAATGGATGGGCTATCGCGCGTGGCGTACGTTGCACTATCTCAGCTTTGTCATATACTTTTTGCTGACGCTGCACGGTTTTTTTTCCGGGACCGATACCAAAGCGTCCCCAGTCCTGGCAATGTATACACTGACCAGCGTGGTCGCGTATTTCCTGTTGATTGTACGCATCTTGAATGCCGTTCGCACGGCGCGTCCTACACACAATGCTGCCGCAAAATCTACCTCCCATTCAGCTCCTGCTCGTTGAAGACGACGAGAGCATTGCCGAACCTTTGTGTTTTGGTTTGCAAGGCGAAGGGTTTGCCGTCGCACATGCGCGGACAGGCAAACAGGGTCTCGAGCTGGCGCGTTCCCAAAAACCGGATGTGGTTTTGTTGGACGTGATGCTGCCGGAAATGGATGGCTTCACGGTCGTGCGTACGCTGCGCGCGGAATCGTCGGTGCCAGTTTTGATGCTGACGGCGCGCGGGCAAGAAATGGATCGTGTGATGGGGCTGGAACTCGGCGCGGATGATTACTTGGTCAAACCGTTCAGTTTTCGCGAACTGGTCGCGCGCGTGCGCGCGCTGCTGCGGCGGCGCGAATTGGAGCGCGGCGGCAGTGCGGGGCTGAGCGAGCGCCTGATTTGCGGCGATTTGATCTTGGATCGCACGGCGCGCCGCGTGACGCGCCGCGGCCGAACCATAGAGCTGACGACACGCGAATTCGACCTGCTCGCGGCATTGATGGAACGCGCCGGGCAGGCGCAGGCGCGGCAAGAACTTCTCGACCGCGTGTGGGGCGAAGAATGGATTGGCGACCCGCGCACGCTCGACGTACACATTCGCTGGCTGCGCGAAAAAATCGAAGACGATCCCTCTGCGCCGCAGCGGATTGAAACCGTGCGCGGGTTCGGTTATCGTTTTGCCGGACAGGATGATTGACCATGTTCTCTACGCGTGTGCGCATCTTGCCGCAGCGCCTGTCAAGCCGTCTTGTGCTGACCTACCTTTTATTGGTTGCGGTGAGCGTGGGCGGTTTGATTGTTTGGACGGGCGCGCAGCTGCAAACGGCGACGATTGAGCAAGAGGAACATAATCTTGAAATTCAAGCGCAGCTGGTGGCGAACGCCTTGCGCGAAGCCGTCGCGGAAAATGAAGACCACAACGCCGAATCGCCGTCGTTAGACGCATTGGTGCACGCGTATGCCGAAGAAAGTCATGTGACGGCGAACGAAGCGCCGGCGCGCATTACGGTGGTAGACGAACACTTGCACGTGTTGGCAAGTTCCGACGCGCGCGTACCGTTGGGTGTCGAGGACGACCATCCCGAATTCGTCGCGGCGCGCGCAGGTTTTGAACAGCACGATATTCGTTGGGATGAATTTGCAAACGAAGAACGCGTTTTTGTCGCGGCAGCGGTGCGCGGCGAAGCCAGTGACGTTGGCTATCTGCAACTCTCGGCTTCCACACTGCCGATTTACAACGAGGTTCGGCGCACCTGGCTTGCCTTGCTCGGCGTCGCCGGGGTGATTCTTGCGCTTACGGCGGGCGTCAGTTTGGTGCTCGCGCGCGGCATTGCGCGTCCGGTGCAAACGCTGACCTACGCCAGCGAAGAAGTCGCCCGCGGACATTTGGA
>JACQWQ010000050.1 GCA_016209205.1 Chloroflexota bacterium | reverse complement strand
TTTGGCGCAACGGTTCGCCCAACGTATTTTCCAAACGAAGTCCATCTGCCAACGGCAACTCCAATCCTTTCCACACTGCCATCTTCGCCGTTTGCACTGCGAGCGGCGCGTTGGCGCAAATTTTGTTTGCCATCTCAATGGCGGCGTTCATCAATTCAGCGGGCGGCGTCACTTGATTGACGAGTCCGATGCGATACGCTTCTGCCGCATTTATTTTTTTTGCAGTGAAGATCATTTCGAGCGCGATCCCCATCGGCACAACACGGGGAAGCCGTTGTGTGCCACCCGCGCCGGGGATGATGCCCCAACTTGTTTCGGTCAATCCAAACTGCGCGTTCTCTGAGGCGATACGAATGTCGCATGCCAACGCCAACTCCATCCCGCCGCCGAAACAATAACCGTTGACGGCGGCGATGATCGGTTTCCATATTTCGAGATTGCGCGTGAGTCCGCCGAGACCGGGTGACGTTTCGGCGCGATGCCGCCGTTGCAGCGGAGTGAGCGAGCGATAAAATTCGCCGAGCGCGCGCAAGTCCGCGCCCGCGCTGAAAGCTTTGTCTCCGGCTCCGGTGACGATGGCAACCCATAGATCGGAATGGGCATGGTCAGCCTCCTGTTGGGCAAGTTTTCAACTTGCCATGTTCCTGCGGGGCAAGTTGGCAACTTGCCCTACGCTGGTTTGAAATAGGCGATGCGATCCATCGTGATGATGGCGATGTGTTGTTGCGCCTCAAATCGAATGGGCATGGCAGCCTCCTGTTGGGCAAGTTTTCAACTTGCCATGTTCCTGCGGGGCAAGTTGGCAACTTGCCCTACGCTGGTTTGAAATAGGCGATGTCGAGAATGTGTCCACTCCGCGACTCGGCGAATACAGCGACGACTCGCAAACCGATTTGCGGCGCGTCTGTTTCGCCGATGAAGTGCGCGAGCGCGGTGTCTGCCCCGTCGAGACGGATCAGGGCGGCAGAAAGACCCTTCGGATTTCCGAAACCCGAAGGGTCTGCTAAATGGAAAACGGGCGCGAAAGCGGACACGGTTCCCGTCGGGCCGACTTCGATCCATTCGGTTGTGTCCACGAAACAGCGCGGGCAGAAGGATCGCGCGGGGACAAGCACCCGTTGACACGACGGGCAACGAGTCCCCCAAATTTTTTTCTCGTCGCGCAGCGCGATCAGAAAACGACTCGCCGCTTCGCCTGCCGCATAATTGAATAAGAGATTGACTCCGGCGATGATGACCCCATTGTTCATTGTGTCATTGTTCATCGTTCATTGTCTGATTGTTCATTGCCGCGAAGTGGACGATGTCGCTTAACGTCCCTCTTCGTTCCTCGCGCCACACGGCTTGCACGCGCATCCCGATTCGTAATTTAGCCGGATTGTTTTCGGCAAGATAATGATTGAGAGTCGTGTCCGCGCCGTCGAGTTGAATCAATGCCATGCCATAAGGTGTGGGGCGCGGTTGCCCGCTTGTCGGATCGACGATGGGGATGTGAACGATGGTGAAGGCGCGCACCGTGCCGCTATCCTTCACTTCGACCCACTCGCTCAATTCAGCGTAGCAGTTGCCGCACACTACTCGCGGCGGCAGATAGACTCGCCGACACACGGGACAACGCAAACCGAGCAGTCGTCGTTCATCACGCAGCGCGCGAATGAACTCGGCGAAATACCAACTCGTGCCGTAGCGCCACGAGAGGGTCATGGTGTGGGAGACGCGCAGTAGTTCAGTCATCAGTAATCAGCCAGCGCTCAAGATCATCACATCACTCCACGCATACACACCGTAGCCGGTAGCAAGCGCGAGACGAACATCGGCGACTTGATGATCGCCCGCGCGCCCCATCACTTGCGCCGCCGCCTCTGCCACGCGAATCACTCCCGATGCTCCAACCGGATTTGTCGAGAGCACGCCGCCCGAAGGATTCACCGGCAACTCGCCATTCATCTCGGTGACGCCGTCGTCAATCAATCGCCCCGCTTCACCCTCCGCGCAAAAACCCAAGGCTTCATACCACGCCAACTCGGCGTAGCTCACCGGCTCGTAAATTTCGGCGACATCAATTTCTTTTAATGGCTCGCTGATGCCGACTCGTTGATACGCTTCGCGCGCCGCGTCGCGCAGAGTCCGCATCGTCACGAGTCGGCGATCCAGATCGCCGATGTAAGGTTGATCGTGGCGCGTGACGGCGGCGCGCACCCAGGCCGGACGCGGACAAAGTTTCTTGGCGCGATCTTCGGCAGCGTAGATCACCGCGCACGCTCCATCGGATTGCGGGCACATATCAAGAAGATGAACGGGATCGGCTAACATCCGCGACTCTAAAACTTTTTCTACAGTGATGCCGTCCATCTGCAAATGAGCGTTTGGATTCCTTGCCGCGTTGCGCCGCGCC
This sequence comes from Chloroflexota bacterium, assembly GCA_016209205.1. Classification (GTDB taxonomy): domain Bacteria; phylum Chloroflexota; class Anaerolineae; order UBA4142; family SHND01; genus SHND01. Next base: position 5,599 of record JACQWQ010000050.1, on the reverse strand, counting down.
TTGACCGCTATTTTCGCCGCCTGCTGCGGCGTCACCCCACGCTCGGCGACATACTGCGAAATTGACAGCGCGAAATTTCCCACCGCGCCCGAAGCCACGTTGCGATCCCAAAGCGGATCGGTCAGCGCCATGCCGGTTTGGGTTGCGCCTTCGGAATGTTTCTCCCATCCCACCACCAGCACAATGTCAAATAGTCCTGAAGCGCATTGATGGTAACCGGCGATGCAAGCCGATGTCCCCGACGTGCCGCCCGTAGCGATCTTTGTCACCGGCTTGCGATAACCACCCGCTCCTTCGCCGACCCACATCTCTGGCAGCGCGCGTCCTTCAAACAATTCCATATTAGAAAGCACAATGGCATCCACCTCGTGGATTGTGATACCGGCGTCAGCCAACGCGCGCGTGGTGGCTTCGCGCACCAGTTCGGTTTGGCTCACGTCGTCGCGCGCTTTGGTGTGTTTCGTCTGCCCGGTGCCGATGACGGCGACTCGTTTCATTGCCTCACCACCACGACGGCTTGACCTTGCCCGCACGGACCCCAACAGCCATGCGCGAGTGCCGTCCCCGATTCTTTTCGTAAGCGAAGGACAACTTCGATCAAACGATCTAGCCCGGCGACAAACGGCGGAACGCCGCGCGCCGAGACTTCCGAAGTCTTCGCGGTGTGTGCGACTTCGGAAGTCTTCCCAAAAAGCACGGAAGCCCACAACTTGCGTTGATAATCAAACTGATCGGAGAGTTCGACAAAAGTGATATCGCGTTTTGGATCATCAATGTCTGCCAGAGTGTAAGCGCGGCGGGCGGCTTCGCGCAGGGCGGGGGAGTCGGTTAAATCTCGATCACCAAGATAATGTTCGTCAAGCGCCCAACCCATTCCAATTAAATGAGGAGTGGGAAGTGGGGACGCGTGAGATAGGATGATGGCGGCGGCACCATCGGCTATGGGGCAGGGGAGTGGGGGGGCGAGGGACAGGGTAGAAGCTTGTAAAGCGGAGGCGGCGACATCGTTGAGTCCGAGTGGTTGTTGAAAAATCGGATCGAAAGTCCAGTTCGTGATTCCATCAGAGTCGCCCATCGAAGATTTGCAATGAGCGACGACGAGGACGACGTTGTAGGCTCCAGCGAGAATGGACATTGCGCCGTGACAGGCAGCCAAAAGTCCATCGCCAGCCACCCGCGCCTCGGGCTGCATCACCGCGCCAACCACTTCGGTGATGGCGACATTCGAGGCGGTCAGCCCGTCCCACAAATCCGCCGAAGCCGTGACGCGGGCATCCACATCTTTCATCGTCAACCCGGCGTCAGCCAGTGCGGCTTGCACCGCGCGATGAACCATCTCCGGAATCGAGATGTCGGGTTTTGGATTGTAATCCGTCCGCCCAACGCCCAAAATGTTTATCGGTTGCATTTCCTTCTTGACTCCGATAAAATATGAATTATACTCATATAATGAATATAATTCATATTATTGGTTTTCGCAAGTGACCTACACGACGATCACCCTCCAACGAAATAATTTTGTTGCTCGACTCACGCTTAACCGCCCCGAGACGTTGAACGCGATCAACGGCGTGATGCTTGAGGAGATTCGGGCTGCGTTGAATGAGATCGCGCATGACGATTCAGTTCGTGTGGTGGTGATCGATTCGGCTTCGGCGCGAGCTTTCAGCGCGGGAATTGATGTGGCTTACGTCAAAGACCTTGATGCGTGGGGGGCGAGGCGGATCGGGCAAGAACTACACGCAACCTTTGGAGCGATTCGTGTTTTAGAAAAACCCGTCATCGCGCAGATTGATGGATTGTGTTTAGGCGCGGGGCTCGAATTAGCGATCTCGTGCGATCTACTCATCGCTTCTGATCGATCACAATTTGGGCTGCCGAATATCAAGCGCGGCATTCCGGCGATTGTTGAGGCGGCGCTTTTGCCGCAAGCCATTGGCATTGTGAACGCGCGCGAGTTGGCTTTTACGGGGCGTAACTGGGACGCGGCGAAAGCGGAACGGCGCGGACTCGTGAATGCGGTTGTGTCGGCTGCCGAACTCGCCGCCGAAGTGAATCGGTGGACAGAAGAATTAGCCGCTTTCAGCCCGCGCGCGCTCGCGGCGCAGAAAGACATCCTCCACAAATGGATGACAACTGATCTGGAAACGGCGATTGATTTCTCGATCAACACGGTTGGACTCAATTGGACGACACGCGATCAGCGCGAGGGGATGGAATCGTTTTTGCAAAAGCGCAAAGCGAAGTTCAGCGGCGAATGATGGATAAGTTAATCGTCACCGCCGCGCTGACCGGTGCGCAACAAGGGAAAGAGGCGAATCCGAATCTGCCCGAGCAGCCGGATGAGATTATTCAACAAGCGATTGAATGTTGGCGGGCGGGCGCGGCTGTCGTTCACCTCCACGCGCGGGATGAGCGCGGCAAGGCGACATCGGAAGTGAAAATCTTTCGCCGCATCGTCGAGGGGATTCGCGCGGTGGGGTGCGACGTGGTGATCAATTTGACGACGGGCGGGGCGATTGCCGGATTGCCGCTGGCCGAGCGCATCGCCGTTGTGCCGCAACTCAAACCGGAGATCGCTTCGTTCAGCGTGGGCGCAACAACACCACGTCGCACCCCACCGCGCGAATCCCCTCGACGATGCGGCGAAAGATTTTCACTTCCGATGTCGCCTTGCCGCGCTCATCCCGCGCGTGGAGGTGAACGACAGCCGCGCCCGCCCGCCAACATTCAATCGCTTGCTGAACAATGTGACGATCTTGCGCGAGCAGGGTTGGTTGGCGGATCCGCTGTGGATTAATTTTGTGATGGGCATCCCCGGTCAGGTGATGACAACCACGCCAAAGAATCTTTTGCATCTTGCAGAAAGTTCGCCGCCCAATGTCTTGTGGTTGGTAAGCGCAATTGGCGGGCGGGCGCATTGGGCGATGGCGGCGATGGCGATGGCGATGGGCGGTCACGTCCGCACCGGGCTCGAAGACAATGTTTATCTTGAGCGCGGCGTGTTGGCGGGCGGCAACGCGCCGATGGTCGAGAAGATGATTCGCTTGGCGCGAGAGATCGGGCGAGAGATTGCCACGCCGGATGAAGCGCGAGAGACGTTAAATCTGAGACGCAATGGACACAATTGAAGTTAAGTTTCCGGTGCGCTATTCCGAGTGCGATCCATTAGGCATTGCCCATCATTCGAGTTACGTAATCTGGTTCGAGGAGGCGCGGCACGAATATCGGCGGCGGCACCCGGCGGATTACGACCAGTTAGCCGAGGAGGGGGTGTTCATGCCATTAGCTGAATTGCATGTGCGTTACCGCGCCCCGGCGCGATTCGGCGACGTTATCACGGTGCGATCTTGGATGTCTGAAGTGAAAAGCCGCCGCGCGACGTTCTATCACGAAGTGCGGCACGGCGGAACAGAAGAAGTATTAGCCGAGGGCGAGACAGTGCATATCTGTTTTGACGTGAAGACGATGGAACTTAAAAAGATTCCGCCGAGGGTGAGGGGGTTGTTGGAACGGTATCTCAAAATTCAAAATCCCAAGATCCAAAACCCAAAGGATGGTTGAGCATGGAGAGCGTGTATTTCAATGATGAGCATGAGTTCTTTCGCAAGACTCTGCGGACGTTTGTGGAAAAAGAGTTGCGCCCGCACGCCGACGAATGGGAAGAGGCGGGAATGTTTCCGACAGAACTCTTCCGCACATTTGGCAAACTCGGTTATCTCGGTTTGCGATTTCCGGAAGAATACGGCGGACAGGGATTGGATTATTGGCATACGGTGATCTTGTGTGAGGAGTTAGTGCGTTGTCAAAGTCTGGGGCTCGGCGTGGGGCTGTTGGTGCAAACCGAGATGGCGACTTCGGTGATAGACAAATATGGAACGCCGCAGCAGAAGCGCAAATTTCTCGCGCCTGCGATCAGCGGAGAAAAGATCGCCGCGTTGGGGATCACTGAACCTAATTATGGTTCGAATGTTGCCGGACTCCGCACGCGGGCGCGGCGCGAAAATGGCGATTGGGTCATCAACGGATCGAAGACGTTTATCTCCAACGGGGCGCGGGCGAATTTTGTTACGCTGGCGGCGCGCACGGAGGGTGAAGGCGCGCGGGGCGTAAGCGTGATTCTTGTGCCGACGGACGCCAAAGGTTTCAGCGTGGGGCGCGCCTTGAAAAAGATGGGCACGCACTCGTCTGATCTCGCCGAACTTTTTTTTGAAGATGTGCGTGTGCCGGTGAGCAATCTTGTCGGCGAGGAGGGGCGAGGGTTTTCTTACATCATGGAACTTTTTCAGGGTGAACGATTGGTGTTGGCTTCATTTGCCAACGGCATTATGCAAGTGCTGTGGGAAGAGGCGATGAAGTATGGTCACGCGCGCGAGGTATTCGGGCAGTCCATCGTGCAGCATCAAGCGTGGCGGCATCGCTTGGCAGATATGGCGACGCAAATGGAAGCTGCGCGGCAGTTGACCTACTTCGCTTGTGATCGACTCACTCGCAAACTTCCGGCGCAAAAAGAAGTCTCAATGGCGAAGCTCTATGGGTGTGAACTCGTCAAGCGTGTTGCCGAAACGGTGTTGCAGCTTCACGGCGGCTACGGCTACATGGAAGAGTATGCGGTGTGCCGCTTTTATCGTGACGTGGCGGCGTTTGGCATCGGCGCGGGGACGAGCGAAGTGATGCGAGAGATTATTGCGAAGGAGGCGATTGGCTGATGACCCAATCTCAAATCTCAAATCTCAAATCTCAAATTGGCGCGATTGATGCGTGGGCATCGTGCATTACGCCGGAGGCGGCGAAGCAGTGGCCCGATTCGTTCCGGCATGTGTTCAACCGCTATCGCGCGCCGATTGGAATTTTGGAGGGGATGAGTATCGAGACGATGCTAGCTGAGATGGACGAAGCGGGCGTAGAAATGTCGGTGTTGTCGGCTTTCGTCTACGAAGGCGTGCAGGTGACGAATGACATGGTGGCGGCGTGGGTGCGGCAGTATCCAAAAAAATTTGTAGGATGTGGAACGGTAGACCCGCGCGGTAAGCCGATGAAAGTGTTGGATGAGATCAAGCGGATGGTGAACGATCTCGGGCTGATTGCCCTGCGACTCGAACCGTACGCTTACGGCGATGGTGTGCGTGGGCTGCCGCCAACCGAACGTGCCTATTGGCCCGTTTACGCCAAGTGCTGCGAGTTGAACATCCCGGTGGCGCTTCAAGTGGGACACACGGGTCCGTTGCTTCCCTCAGAAGCGGGTCGCCCGATCTATCTTGATGAGGTGGCGTTAGCCTTTCCCGATCTCAAAATTATTGGCGCGCATTTGGGGTAGCCGTGGCACGAGGAGATGATGATCCTTGCTTGGAAACATCCCAACGTTTACATTGACACGTCGGCGCGACCGGCGATACGTTGGCCCGAGTCGTTTTTGGAATTTGTGCGTGGCTGGGGGCAGGACAAAGTGTTGTGGGCAACCGATTATCCGCTCATCTCATTCAAACGGTGCTTGGAGGATGTAGATGAATTAGGTTTAGAGATCGAAGTGAAACGGAAATTGGTGCGAGAGAATACGATGCGTGTGTTTGGAATACAGATGGCGTAAATGGGCACTCGA
>JACQWQ010000049.1 GCA_016209205.1 Chloroflexota bacterium | reverse complement strand
CAGATTGACGGAACGATTCATTGGGATGCCGCCGGGAACATTTCTACCGTTGATCTCAACACACAACATCCCCTTGCCAACGCGGTCGAACATGCCTTGATCTTGGGTAATTCGTCAGTTAATTTGCGCAAAAATTAGGTGACAATTGAGCAACGATGGAACAGCCAAACTATGTTGCGCATTATACGACGGAAAAAAATAATGTCGAGCTCCTTTTTACACGATTACTCCTTTCCGTTATAATGACCTATGCTGTTTCGGAAAATTTTCTTCATGCCCATGCTGGTAAATTTTCGTACTCGCTTCTCTCTTAACAATACCCTCATCGCCGTCATCACACGCTCATTCATCAGCGGCGTCGAACAAAGTATGATCGGCGTCGTGTTTCAGCCGTTCGTCCTGTCGCTCGGCGCGAGCATGTCGCAACTTGGTCTGCTCAATTCGCTCGGCGGGTTCGGCGGCTTGATTCCGACGCTGGCGCATCCGTGGGGCGGTTGGATTGCGGACCGGCGCGGGCGCAAAATTGTTTTGCTGGGCGCGTCGCTCGCAGCGATGGGCGCGTTGGTTTTGGCAACCTTCGCGGGGTGGGCTGCTGCATTCATTGTGCTCGTGCCCGCGATGATTTTATTGGGCATCTCGCAAGTGTACCAGCCCGTCAATTCCGCGTTGATTGGCGAATCGGTGGGCGCCAGCCGGCGCGGCAGCGCGTATTCGCTCATCATGGTCGTGATGATGGCGCCGGGCATTTTTGTGCCGGTGATTGCCGGGAGAATCGCCGACGAATTTGGCTATACGCTCATTTTTCCCGGGGCACTTGTCTTTGAGCTTGTCGCCTTTGTCGTCATCTGGCGTTTTCTGCGTGAAACGCGCACCCGGCCAAAACAAGCTGGCGGCACGCGCGCTATTCTTGATTTTTTCAAACGCGCGTGGATTCCGCCGCCCGGACTGCGCTGGTTTTTCATCGCGATCGCGCTCGACATGTTCGCATGGGGCATGGGCTTTGGTTTGTTGTACGGAATGCTGCGCAAAGAATACGCGTTCACGACCACGCAGCTGGGTTGGATGTCCGCGGTAAGCAGTATTACGTGGGCGCTGACTTCGCTGCCGGTCGGACGATTGGTGGATCGCATCGGACCGCGTCCGGTTTTGATTTTGTCCGAAGCCCTCGCGCCGCCGCTCATGTTTTTGTGGATGACGCAAACGCGTTTTGAAATTTTCGCGGCGTCTATGACTATTTTTGCGCTCACTGCGGCGACGTGGGTCCCGGCGCGTCAGGTGTATATCACCCAAACCGTCGAACCCGCGCGCCGCGCGGAAATGTTCGGACGCCTGTCCGCGTTCAGCGGCGTGCTGGCGTTTCCATCGTCCTACATCGGCGGCTTTTTGTACGACCAGTTCGGTTTTTACGCGCCGTTCGTCGGCAATCTGGTTTTTGCAATGGTCACGCTGACAGTATTGATTTTTCTCGTCAAATCGCCGCAGCCGTCGCCGCACTTTGTGGCAGAAGCTGCGGAACGATAGAAACCGCGAATCGGCGCGAATCTACGCGAATAAACTCTTGAACTTTCGCGTTTATCCGCGCCCAGCGTCCAAAAATGCTTTGAGGAGTAGATACATGGCAAATCGTGATACCTATACCGTGCGCATCGAAGGCGTGACGCGCCATCTGCCGTTGTTCGCCGTAAGCCCGCAGCTGCGTATCGCCGTGTTGAATTTGTTGGGCGATTCCGATTTGACCTCGGCAGCCGCGCGCGGTCTTGCCAAGAAACTGGCGCATGTCGGGGTAGATGTTCTAGTCACGGCGGAAGCAAAAAGCATTCCGCTGATTTATCATCTGGCGATTGAAATGAACAAACCGTGGGTTGTTTTGCGCAAAGCGTATAAACCGTATATGGGCAACGCCTTGAGCGCCGAAACGCTTTCGATCACGACGGGTAAACCTCAAACGTTGTATCTCGACGAAAAAGACCATGCGCTGCTAAAAGGCAAACGCGTCATTTTGGTGGACGACGTGATTAGCACGGGCAGCACCTTGCAAGGGATGCGCTTGTTAATGGACAAGGCGGGCGCGGAGGTGGTCGCCGAAGCGGCGGTTTTTACCGAAGGCGAACGCGCGCAGTGGGGACACATCATCGCGCTCGGTCATTTGCCGCTGTTCACGGGCGAAGAGAAAAAAGAGGTCAAGCCGAAAAAAGCAAAAAAGAAAAAGTCCGCGCAAACATGAGCGAATGAAAAGGGGACACGGTGACGGGTGCGCAGGCGACCACAGAATTGGCTCGAGACGCGCTGACCAGTCTCGCCGACGGCTTGTTGTTGGTGGACGACGCGGGACGCATTGCGCTGCTCAACCCGCGTGCCTGCGCCCTGTTTGGCGTGCAAGAAGCGCTGTGGCTCTCGCTCCCCGCTGCGGATTTTTATCGCGCGTTGGCGCAGCAGACCGGGCAGGAGCAAAATCTCGCGCCGCGCCTGGAACACTATGCGCGCCGCGCAGCAGACCTGCCGCGTTTGGAGTTTGCACTGCGCACGCCAGAGCCGCGCACGGTCGAAGCAACCTGGTTCCGCTTGCAGGGGGGGGCTAGGGGGGGGTACGGCGTTTTGTGGCGCGATGTAACGCGCGACAAAGAGTTGGAGCGAATGAAAAGCCAACTCTTGTCCACGGTCTCGCACGAGTTACGCACACCCCTCGCATCCATCAAAGGGTTCGCGACGACCCTGCTGCGCCAAGACGTGCGTTGGGATGAAGCGACCCAGCGCGAATTTTTGCGGATTATCGAAGAGGAAAGTAATCGGCTCGAAGAACTGATTGACAATTTGCTCGACATGTCGCAGGTGGAGGCGGGCGCGCTGCGGATTCAAAAGGAACCCGTGCGGCTGCGCCGCGTGGTGCGCGAAGCGGTGGAACAAGCACAGCGTCGCACCGAAGCGCACTGGTTCGAGACGGATTTACCGGCGGAGCTTCCGCGCGTATGGGCGGACCCACGCCGCATTCGACAGGTCTTGAACAATTTGCTCGAAAACGCGGTCAAGTACTCGCCCGATGGCGGTCAAATCACCGTGCGCTGCGAGGTGGAGGGCGCGAACGTTACGGTGAGCGTTGCCGACCAGGGGCAAGGCATTCCGCCGGATATGCTCGAGCGTGTGTTCGAACGTTTCTTTCAAGTGGACGGCGCGAGCACGCGCAAGACGGGCGGCAGTGGTTTGGGACTTGCCATTGCCAAAGGGATTGTCGAAGCGCACGGCGGTACGATTTGGGCGGAAGCGGCGCCGGGGCAGGGCAGCATCTTTCGGTTCACATTGCCTATTGTCAAAGAGCTAGACTTGAGGCAAAATGACGTCAGACTGGGTAAGGACAAGTTCAATGGCTGAACCATTTACAGTGACGTTTTGGGGCGTGCGCGGCAGCTATCCGACGCCGGGACCGCAGACCGCGCGTGTGGGCGGCAACACGCCGTGTGTACACGTGCGCGCGGGCAAGCACAATTTAATTTTCGATGCGGGCACGGGCATTATCGGCCTCGGGCGCAAACTGGCAGCAGAATACAAACCGGAATTGAATCCGTTTCAGCTCACGCTCTTTTTTACGCACACGCATCACGATCACACGCAGGGCTTTCCCTTTTTCATCCCCGCGCGTTTTCAGCTGACCACGTTGTACATTTTCGGGCCCAAAAGTTTGAACGAAGACCTCGCGCGCGTCCTTTCGCTCTCGATGCTCCCGCCGGTGTTTCCGATTACGGTGGAGGAACTGCCTTGCAAACGCGTGGTGCGCAATCTGATCGAAGGCGAAGTGATTTTGTTTGACGGCGATGAGCGCGAGCCGCAAGTGTTGTGGTCGCAGCGCGACGCCGGTACCCTCGCGGAAAATTCCGGCGCGTTGTGTGTGCAGGTCATGAAATCGTCCGCGCACCCGCAGGGCGTGTTCATTTATCGCGTCAATTTTCAAGGGCGTTCGTTTGTGTTTGCGACCGATGTCGAATCTTATGTTGGCAGCTACCAACGTCTGGTGAAATTCGCCGCCGGCGCGGACTTGTTGGCGCACGATGCGCAATACACCGACGCGTTGTATCTCCATGCACCCGTCCCGCGTCAAGGGTGGGGCCATTCGACGTGGCGCATGGCGGTCGAAACCGCGAACGCGGCGAACGTGAAACAACTCGCGCTTTATCATCACGAACCGGAACACGACGACGCGATGCTGGAAGAAATCGAAAAACGCGCGCAAGCGGCGCGGCCCAATACGTTCATGGCGCGCGAAGGCATGACGATTGAGCTGTAGCAGTCCAGCATGTGGTAATTTGGAACCAATTGAGATTTAGAAATGCGCTTGAATATCCAAACGGCAGATCAACTTATAATCCCCAAGCAAGAATCTGCTTGGGGTTCATTATTTCACGGGCTGGATGCACTGGCCCAAGAACTCGGCAAGCAGCTTACCGAACGTGCGGCGCGCGGGCAATTTTTTACACCCACGAATACCGCGCGCTTTATGGCGTCACTGTTTTCACAGCGTCCTGCTGCCTTGCATATTTTGGACGCGGGCGCGGGATTAGGGGCACTATCGGCGGCGCTGGTCGCGGCAGCGTGTGAATGGGCGGAACCGCCACAGCAGATTCACCTCACCGCGTACGAGAATGATCCATTCTTGCTGCCGTATTTGAATAGCACCTTGAGCGAGCTTGGCGCACGCGTGGCGCAGCGACAGATTGCATTTCAATTTCAGATCATCCAAGATGACTTTATTCAATCCGCGGTTGAAATTGTGCGCGGGCAAGTATTATTGCAACCTCATTTCGGATCGCACAACGCAGCAATTCTAAATCCGCCGTATCGCAAGATTCAGAATCTCTCCAAGACGCGACGTGCGCTCCAACGCGCCCACATCGAGACAACCAATTTGTATGCTGCATTTGTTTGGCTGGCGACGCTGCTCTTGCAAGCGCAAGGCGAGCTGGTCGCGATTACCCCGCGCAGTTTTTGCAACGGCCCATACTTTCGCCCTTTTCGCAAATATCTTTTGGGGCATTTGTCTTTGCAGCGCATTCACGTTTTCGACGTGCGGCAGGAACTGTTCAAGCGCGATGATGTCTTGCAAGAAAACATTATCCTGCACGGCATCAAGCGCCCGCAGGATGAAACGGTTTTAATCTCTACCAGCGCGGGGGGGGGGGACGATTTCATTACCGAACGCCGCGTCGCCGCGACACAACTCGTTCGGCCCAACGATTCCGAAGCGTTCATTCGAATCATTCCCGATGAATTGAACCATGAACTCACCAGTTCGCTCACGGGACTGGTGACAAAGTTGGATGATCTGGGGTTGAGCGTGTCCACCGGGCGGGTTGTGGATTTTCGGGTTCCCGAACTACTCGCCCGAGAACCTGATAGCTCGCACATTCCTTTGGTCTATCCGCACAATCTGGAAAATGGTTTGGTGAAATGGAGGAACGGTAGGACGCATAAACCGGCTGCGATCGTACTGTCTCCGCAATCGCAAAATCTGCTCTTGCCGCGCGGTGCGTACGTGCTGGTGAAACGCTTTACGGCAAAAGAAGAAGCACGCCGTATTGTTGCCGCCGTACTGAATCCGCAAACGATTGATGCCGAATGGTATGCCTTTGAGAACCATTTGAACTTTTATCACGACCACGAAGCTGGTTTGGATCCCCTTCTCGCCAAGGGCTTGACCGCCTATCTGAATTCGACGATCGTAGATGAGTTTTTTCGGCAGTTTAGCGGACATACGCAGGTCAACGCGACCGACTTGCGATCGCTCTATTATCCTGAATATGAAGATTTGATTGCGATTGGTTCCACGATCCGCGATGAATTTCCAGCTCAGCAAGAGTTGGATGATCTCGTATTGAGAGTTTTGAAAATGGGAAACAAAATTCCACTTCAAGCCAAAAAGAAAATCGAGAACGCGCGAGACATTCTCAAGGCATTGGGTGTTCCAAAAGAACGACAAAATGCAAGAGCCGCGCTCACCTTGCTCGGTTTGGTGAATCTCAAACCGGCAGATGGTTGGACCAATGCGGCTGCGCCGCTGGTAGGTATTCACGAGCTCCTGGGATTTTTTGCCAAACACTATGGCGTGACCTACGCCGAGAACACGCGCGAAACGGTGCGGCGTTACACGATGCACCAATTTCTTCAATTGGGATTGACGCTCAAGAATCCGGATAACCCAGCGCGTCCAATCAATAGCCCTGACACTCGTTACCAGATCGAACCGACATT
>JACQWQ010000099.1 GCA_016209205.1 Chloroflexota bacterium | reverse complement strand
GTCCGGCGAGCAGTTGCCAGACAACGCCCAGCGCGATGCCGAGCAATGCCAAGCCCGCAACGTCCAACCCGCGCGCAACGTCTTGCGCCTCCGCGAAAGCCAATGCCCGAAAGATTTGCGCCAATGCCAATGCCACACCTGCCGCCGCGCACGTCAGCCAGCCAGGCGTGTAGGGTGAGCCGCGCAGCTTGCCCACAATGTCGAACGCCGACCGCACAAACCAGCCGAAAGCCGCAAGCCCGATGACCAGATTCATTCCCGTCGCCAGCTCCGGCGCGAGCAGGTTCGGACTGAAAGCAAGAACAAGGGCAGCCAGACTGATTGTCAGCGCCGCGCGGCGCGAATCGGACAAGAGTCGCGCGCGGCGCGCCCGCGCGACGATGGTTTGTCCGAACTGGTAGAGCTGCAACCCTACCAGCGTCAAAAAAGACAAAGCCAGCAGAATGAGCAGCCCGTTGACAAACAGCGCTATCGGGTCGCCGATTCCGGCAAGGATGGTCTGCGCGCTCGAGGCGACGCGCGCGTTCCAGACGACCAGACTCACTAAAATGACATAAACCGTCCAGACCGCCGACAGGACGCCGAATGCGACAAAGATCAGTTCGTCGCGCGAGAACCGTTCGCGCTTGCTCAGCTTGGGCAGACACTTGTGCCGCACAAAGGCGAGCGAGCGCTCGCGCAGCTGCGGAATCTCCAAAGCATCGGAAAGCAGGTAATAGCCGTCGAGTTTGATCAGGGGATTGAGATTGAGAACTGCGGTGAACATGGCGACCGTCGCCATTTGAAAGATAAAGGGCGCCAGCGTCAGGTCGGGAAATAGCCAAAGGACGATTGCACCGAATCCTCCGATGACAAGACCGGTGTACGGTCCAGCCCACGTCACCGCCAGCCGGGCGCGTCTGCCTTGCATCCAAATGTCGCTGGTATCAACGAAAGCCGCCGGCATGCCAAAATACAACATCAGCCCGCCATAAGGCACATCACACCCATAGTGCTTGGTGGTCACCGCATGTCCCAGTTCGTGGATCACGATGGGGAGGATCGCGGCGAGCCAGAGCAAGGCAATGCCGGCGCCCAACGCCTCACCCCCGAATGTAAAACGCGGGTCACCCAGAAGGCGGATAAAGAGGTATCCCCCGACCAGACTGATGATCAAATAGCAGATCTGCGCGGGCAACGTGTAGAACAGCCAGCCGCCGCGGCGATGCAAGCGCGTGATCAGCTTGTCCAGCCCGCCGATTGCCCAGGGGCGGGTCAGCAAAACGCGCGCGGGCCAAGTCAAGCGGTAGGCGATGGTACGCTCCGCCAGAGTGCGATTCACGTCCTCAAACACCCGCTGCGGCGACTCGCGGAGCAGGTGCTTGGCGTGGAGACGCTCGACGAGTCCGACGACCAGAGACAGGGCGAACGTGTGGTATTCCACAAAAAAAGCTACGACGAGGTCTTGTACACTGCGGGTGCCATCGAGGCGCTCCCACAGCCAGAATTCTTGTGGAGTCAGGCGGAGGTAGGTGCGCGCCCGGGGATTCTTGAGAACATGGTATCGCCCGGTGCGATCTTCGAGTGCGTTTATTACGATGCCGTCGGCGCGGGCAGGACGCGACTGGGCGATGTCCACTTTGCTTTTGAGGGTCTGCCAGATGTTCGAGGGATGATCGTCAGCTGTCGAGTCAGTAGCCAGCCCGCGTCGCACCGCTTCCCACACCGACGGCAGCGCGGGCGATTGTTCTCCGGATGGTTTGGTCTCTTGTGCAACCATGGTGAACCTGACACAGTACATCACAGTTTGAGGGTTTGTCATTTCGAGATGGTCAGCCCGCAGGGGCTGTATGGGCTCAGGACTGTCATATCGAACGGAGTGAGATATCTCATGGAGCCTGCCACGCTTCGCTCGCAGCAGTGGCTCGATATGACAAGTCCTGTGCAGCGGAGGCGAGAAATCTCGGTTTTGCCGAGAGAGATTTCTCACTCCGTTCGAAATGACAGTGAATCTATGATTCTATGATTCTATGAACCTATGATGTACTGTGACGATCCTTGAGGGTTGTTCAATTCACAAAGGTCAGTCGCCCTTCGACAACACTGTTGATGTTTTGATGCGCGCGCAGATATTCTTCCAGCACCTCCTGCGCGGAGCTCGTGACCACGCGCGGCGGCGCGAGCGCGCTCAGCTCCGCTTCGGTCAAGTCCAGAAAATGGAGATTGTTGTAGGTATAGTATTGCAGGCACAGCGTATAGCGCTGGTCGTCTTGCACCGGCTGCCCGTTGAGCGTGAGCGCTTGCAGCTCGCGGCGTGCGCGGTCATAAATTGCGCGCACACCGCGATTGACCTGATAGACGCTCCCAGCGCCGCTTTCGCTTGCGGGGCGCAGCGTATGGGCAAACACCTTTTTGAGCTGCGCGCCGGTGACAGTACACTTGTGCAATGAGCCATCGTACGGATAGACTGCTTTCAATTCGCCTAGCGTGACCAATGGGCCCATTTGTTCGCCGCGAATCGAACCGCTGCCCACGAGTGCGACGTCAACGTTGGCGCGTTCCTGAAAAATGTCGGCAATCAGATTGCCCAGCGCGGTCTCTTGACCGCGCGTGGGGTGCGTCAGTTGTTGCACCAAGCGGCAAACGATGCCATCGTATTTGCGATCCACCGCGTCTCGGTACGAGTTGATGTACGCTTCCAGCTGCGCGTCGGGCTGGGCATGTTGGTTGTCTATCGGAACGAGCTGCCAGTTCAGCTCCATGACGCGATTGGTATCATCATCCACCAACAGGTCAAAGCGCCCAATCTGGTTGGTGCCCACCCCTACTTGCACAATCGGAATGCCGTTGACGATTTCAGGTTTTTCCAGCAAGGTGTGCGAGTGTCCACCGATGATCAAGTCTACGCCCCATTCGGGCTTGAGCAGCGCCGCCATCTCCTTGTCCGCGTCAAAACCAATGTGCGTCAGCAGGACGGTCAGCTCGATGTCCTCGCTTTTATACACGTTGCAAATCCGCCCCACCTCGGCAGCGGCTTGTTCCAACGAAATGAACGAGCCGATCTGCGTATCCGTCTTGAGCGACGCCAGAATCAGGTCGGTGATGACGCCGATGAATAGGATTTGAATACCCGCTTTTTCGACGATCAGATAGGGGCGCATCAGCCGCTTGTTGTACTTCTTGATGTACATATTGGCATTGACGATGGGGAAATTCGCCATTTTTTCGAGAAAGAGCAGGTGATACAGCCCGTAATCCAGTTCGTGGTTGCCGAGCGTGACCACGTCGGGCGCGAGATAGTTCATCATCTCGATCGTCGAAACGCCCCGGTATTCCGTATCAATCATCGAACCCTGGAGCATGTCGCCCGCAATCGCGTACAGGACGTTTTCCTCTTCTTTTCGCACCTGGTTGATGTAGCCGGAAAGCAGTGACAAACCGCCAATCAGATTGCCGCTCGCGCCCTGTGACTCGGCAAGGAAATCGCCGTGCATATCGTTCGAGTGCAAAAGCGTTAACTTTTTAGTGCCCATAGCAGTCCTCTTGATCGTAGTGACGAATTCATTCGTCCCCCGGAGATTGGGTGTTGGTCTTTTCGCGCCCATGCCAGCCCGCTTGATCCGATGGACGCAGCCAGAATCCATTTTCTGGTTCTGGCTAATACTATAGCAGGCGAGCGTAAAGAAATCGTATATTGGGCATTTGTCCTTTATTTCTTGGCGCGGCGCGCGGCAAACGCGGCGGCTTCGCTGCGCCGACTCAGATGTAATTTGCCCAAAATGTTGCTGACGTGATGTTTCACCGTGATCTCGCTGAGGGTCAACGCGGCGGCGATCTGTTTGTTCGTTTTGCCTTCGGCGACCAACGCGAGCACCCGTTGTTCCTGTTCGCTCAACACCGCCAATTCGGGATCGGACGAATTCGTAGGTACTTGCTGCAGGCGCGCAAAGACCTGATGCGTGACGGCCGGATCGAGCAGTGAGCCGCCCGCGCCGACGGTTTCAATCGCATGCACCAGCTCGCGCCCGCGCGTTTGTTTCAAGAGATAACCGCTCGCGCCGGCGAGGATGGACGCCAGCAGCGCGTCGTCGTCGGCGTACGAGGTCAGCATCAAGACGTGCGTCGCAGGTTGGGCGGCGCGGATTTCGCGGCACGCTTCCACGCCGCTGCCGTCGGGCAGGCGAATGTCCATCACCACGACGTTCGGTTTCAGCCGCGCGCTTTCGCGCACCGCGTCGGTCATCGTGGTCGCCTCGCCGACAATTTGAAAGCGGCGCGCCAGGATCGAACGCAATCCTTTCCGTACGATTTCGTGATCGTCCACAATCAAAATTTTGAGTAGCTCCATTCAATCCTCGCTTGGAATTTCGACGACGAGCTGCGTCCCGCGCGCGGGCGCGCTCTGAATCGTGAACTGCCCGTGCAGCCATTGTGCGCGATCGGCGATGTTGCGCAAGCCCTGCCCGGTCGCAGAGCTGGGTTCTCGCGCGTCAAATCCCACGCCGTTGTCTTGGACCTCGAGCCGCACGCGCCCGTCGTCGCGCGTGAGCCGGACCGTGACGGCGCTGGCGCGCGCGTGTTTCGCCACATTCATCAGCGCTTCGCGCGCAATGTGCAATAAATGAACGGTGGCGGTTGGCGAGAGCGGCTGCGCGGCGTCCATCTCGAATTCCAACTCGGCGTGAACGAGCGAATTGGCGCGAAACGCGTTCACCAGATCGGCAAGCCCCGCGTTCAGATCTTTGCCCTCGAAAATTTGCGGACGCAAATCGAGAATATAGTTGCGAATGTCTTTGATGACGGTCGTGATGTCGTCAATTGCCTGATCGAGCCGCGTTTGAATTTCGGGCTTGTCTACAGCCGCTTGCTCCGCCGTTTCTTCCAACCCCAGCCCGACGGCATAGAGTGATTGAATAATGCCGTCGTGCAAGTCCATGCCGATGCGTTCGCGCTCGCGCAACACGGCAAGGTCTTGTGTTTGGGCGTACGGGCGCGCGTTCTGGATCGCAATCGCGGCTTGCGCGGCAAACATGACGAGGATGGCTTCGTCGCTCGCCGTAAATTCGCGCCCGTCGGCTTTCTCGGAGAGATAGAGATTGCCATAGAGCTGACCTTTGGAAATAATGGGCGCGGCGAGGAGCGTCTTCATGTGCGGATGGTGTCGGGGAAAGCCGCTCGTACGCGGGTCGCGCGCCATGTCGGCGACGCGCAGCGGTTTCCGCTCGCGGATCGCCGCGCCGAGCAAGCCGTGTCCGCGCGGGAGTTGCGCGATGCGCGCCCGCTCTGCCGCGGTAACGCCCGTGGTGACGAACTCTTTCAAGTAACCATCATCGCCAACTACGCCGAGCGCGCCGTAGCGAGCGCGCACCAGCTGCGTGCTGGCGTCTACCACCTTTTGTAGTACTGCGTCGAGGGTCAAATCGGCGTTAAGCGTCATCCCCGTTTCGATCAGGGCGCTCAACTGCCGTTCGTGCTCGCGGCGCTGGGCTTCGAGCGCGTCCAACCGCTTAAAGAGCGCTTTGGAGAAAAGCAGAACGACCGCGAGGATTAGGACCGCGCCGATCAGTTCCTCGGGCCAGCGGTCCAGGGAGGGAACAGCAACGTCAACCAGGTAGTCGAACCCGATGAGAAGTAGCGCTGGGCTCAGCACCATCGCCCAGCGCAGCCATCGCCGTCTCATGGCAAGATTTTATCCCGAAAGCTTTGTTGAGCAAGTGACTGTCAAATATAATCCAACAGCTCGCTATAACTTTCGACGTTGCCCTTGGCGAAATCACCCAGAAAGCAACGGTTTGATATGTATGTACAACATGTCGAGGGTACACGCGTGCGCGTAAAACCACGATGGTCAAACGACTGGAATTGGCAGGGACAAATGCCGCTATCCCAAGAATTCCTTCTGGACACAGAGATTGTATTTTTGAATCACGGTTCGTTCGGCGCGTGCCCGCGTCCGGTGTTTGACGAGTACCAACGCTGGCAACACGAACTTGAAGCGCAGCCCGTCGAATTTCTCGGACGCCGCTTTGACGACCTGCTGCGCGCGGCGCGCGAGCCGTTGGCGCGCTACGTGAATTGCGACGCGGATGATTTGGTGTATGTGCCCAATGCGACGACGGGATTGAGTATCGTCGCGCGTTCCTTGAGATTGAACGCGGGCGATGAAATCGTGACGACGGATCACGAGTACGGCGCGCTTGACCGGACGTGGACTTTTTTGTGCGAGAAAACTGGCGCGGTGTACACACGCGTGCCGATTCCCGTTCCCGTCACGACGCGGGAGGATTTTGTGGAACGCGTTTGGTCTGCCGTTACGCCGCGCACACGCGTTTTGTTTCTCAGTCACATTACGTCGCCCACCGCGTTGATTTTTCCGGTGCAAGAATTGGTGCGCCGCGCGAGGGCGGCGGGCATCATTTCGATCATTGACGGCGCGCATGCCGTTGGGCAGATTCCACTTGACCTGACCGCCCTCGGCGCGGATTTCTATAGCAGTAATGCACACAAGTGGATGATGAGCGCCAAGGGCAGTGCGTTTCTCTATGTACGCCGCGAGATGCAATCCATCGTTGAACCGCTGATAGTCAGTTGGGGTTGGCGTCCCGAGAAACCCGCGCGTTCAAATTTTGTGCAAGAGCAGGAATGGCAGGGCACGCGCGATATTGCCGCCTATCTTTCCGTTCCCGCGGCAATCCGGTTCATGAATGAGCATAACTGGGAACAGGTTCGTGCGGAATGCCACGAATTGGTGCGATACGCGCGCGAAAAAATTTCTGCGTTGACGGAATTGGAACCGCTGTCGCCGGACGATTGGTTCGCGCAAATGGTCGCGCTGCCGCTGCCGCGCTGCAATCCCGAAATACTCAAGCAGCGGTTGTACGACGAGTACAAAATCGAAGCGCCGATCATTACGTGGAACGACCGGCGCTTGCTGCGCATTTCGGTTCAGGGATATAACACACGTCAAGACGTGGAGGCGTTGGCGCGCGCGCTTCAAGTATTGCTGCCGCAGGTCGCGGCGTGAACGCCGATGCTCCCCGCCACGCCTGCCTATGTCATTAGCCGCTGTGCGTTCTACTGATGCGCTTGCAACATCTTCTTGTTTTGCCGCAAGATTTCATTCACCACTGTTTGCACATCAACCTTTTTTTGCTTGGCATACTTTTCGATAAGTCGGCAATATCGTCATCCAAGTAAATGGGTCTGGCTCTACTCGACTATTGGACGCTCACTCGGCATGGCGGAACGCCGCGCGTGCCGCATCCGCGCCGCATTGCACGAAACTGGCTCATTTCAGCGCGACGGACTCAACTCCCTCGCGCGCGGTTGTCGGCAAGCAGATGATCCACGAAGGACACGAAGGGCACCAAGATTCTTCGTGTGCTTTGTGTCCTTCGTGGATCACTCGGTTGGCGGACATGCTGAACGCACGTCGCCAACCTCTGTATGATGTTTGGCGATGTTCGACTTCCAACGGTCACTCATTCGCTTGTTTCAGAACCGCATCAATTACATCGTGGCTCATCCTGAAACTTTGCTGTTGCAGCTTCTCGATTTCAGGCCGGATGGTCTCCAGCAACCCCTCTTGCTTTGCCTTGAGCAAAATGCCGACCGTGCCAATTTTGTTGATGCCCAACTGCGCGAGTTTCCGCCGCGCTTTCCGTTCATCCATCAGCACCCAATCTGCGTTCAACTCACGCGCCAAGACAATTGCCTCCGCCTCGCCTAAATCCAGTTCGTCCAGCAAAACTTCGACTGCTAAGCGGTCTTTAACGCTGACGACTTTTATCCACGTCGCGCCAGAAACTTCGCGCTTTGCGCCACCCTCTTCGCGTCCTGCAACGACTGCTTCGTCATACACCGCTTGCGGGATATACACCTCGCCGAACATTTGTAGAAGGTCAAAGCGCTGAATGGATGCCAAGCCGATAAGTGGAGTAGTGTTGGAGACGACAATCATTTTTCAGATTTCACCTCTAATTTGTCCACCGCCGCGAATTCTTCCGCCAATTCATCGGGCGAGTAATTGATATAGGCAATCCCACGCGCACGCAGCAGATTCAAGAACTTTGCACGTGTGATGTCCAACAGCCGCGCTGCCTTGCCGGATGAAATATGACCTTCGGTGAAGAGCGACAAGACGAGCCACTCGGTGAGACGACGTTGGATTTCGTCTTTGTCAAAACCGTATTGTAGCAATGGAGTCGGCACGCGCACTTCAAAAGTTGTCTCGGTCATTCTCAACCTCCTTGCACCCCCCACAATTTGACTATCCATGCGAGTCTAAAGCCATGGTCTGGTGTCTTTTCCTTGAACTTCAAATTGGTATCCACAATTTCCGCACCTATACTTTCTTGTCTTTACTGTGCTTGCATCTACAATCATCCCAAGAATTGCCACTACTGCGAAACCCACTATTACCAATCCGAGCGTCCCAAATGATGAACTCTGCGACAGCATACTTACGACTGCTATCGCGCCGCCTATGAGTAAAAGATAGAAAACTGTGACTCCGCCACAACCTGAATCAATGATTCTCGCTCTGTAGAAACCGCAGTTGGGACATTGCACTTGCTGTGCCATCGCGGCGTCTCCTTTCGGTACACTCCATCGGACGGACTCTCTCAACGGAATGTCGCCAAACGCTACAGCACACCGACAACGGCGGACTTGGGCAAGCCACCGTCGCAGGCAAAGTGTCTTGCTGGAAAAAGTTACTTCGCTGGCAACCGATACCGCCGTTGTCGGTGGGCGGGCGTTTCCAGACGTCTTTCGGTCGCGGGGTCAACGTACGGCGGCTATCCCAGGTTTTTTACGGCTCGTGTTTTCCGACGCGCAAACCCCGTTCGCTTTCCGCGCGTTTTGGTTTTTATCGGAAGTCCAACCAACTTCGCTGACGGAATCGCCGTCGCGATAAGCCGCCGTGTTCGTGTGCGCGTTTTGGTTTTTATCGGAAGCCCAACCAATTTCGCTGACGCAACCGCCGTCGCGATAAGTCACCGAGTCCGCGTGCGCGTTTTGGTTTTTATCGGAAGACCAACCAACTTCGCTGGCGAAATCACCGTCGCGATAAGTCGCCGTGTCTGGCGCGCGGTTTTGGTTTTTAGTGGAAGTCCAGCCAACGCCGCGGACGCAAGTGTCGTCGTGATAAGCCGCCGTGTCTGGCGCGCGGTTTTGGTTTTTATCGGAAGTCCAGCCCACGCCGCCGACGAAATCACCGTCGCGATAAGCCGCCTCGTTCAGCGCAATCTCACTCTACCTTCGCCGTGGCGCGCCGCCGCTCTTCAAAACGAGATGTCCGTAAACTTACATTTCCCGACTATGTCGGGATGCACACATAAAGTTGTTGGATTCCCGACATCCAGTGTCGGGAATCTGCGCTTTTGGTTAAGATGCGTTCATGTCGCCTCCTACAATATCAGCCTATCCAACGGGCTCTTGATTTTGGCGATGGCTGTCTCGCTCACGTGAGTGTAGCGCTCAGTGGTTCGCACCGTCCCGTGCCCGAGTAATTCTTGAATATACCGAATGTCTACTCCATCTTCCAACAAATGCGTTGCAAACGAGTGGCGCAAGGTATGGAAGGTCGCAGGTTTGAGGATCCCGGCTTTCTTTTTTGCGTCCTTGAAAATCCGCTCTGCCGAACGTTCCGCCAAGTGGTCTTGGCTGTCGTCCCCCGGAAAAAGCCAATCCTTTGGTTTGTACTCGCGAAAGTATTCTCGCAACACTTTCAACGTCGTCTCTGACAACAACGTATAGCGATCCTTGGCGCCCTTCCCGGCAGTCACCCGAATCTGCATTCGCTTCGAATCCACTTCGTTCACTTTCAAACGCACCACTTCGCCCACTCGCAACCCCGCCGAATAGGCAGTCATCAAGAGCGCCTTGTGCTTCAGATTATAGGTCACTTTCAAAAGCTTTGCCACCTCTTCGCGGCTCGACACCACGGGCAACTGTTCGGGACGTTTTACGCGCGGCAAATCCCCAACCTTGCCGGCTTGTTTCAACACAATCTCGTACAGAAAAATCAACGCCGCCCGCGCGCCGCGCACATAGCCCGCCGAATACTCGCCATTCGTCGCCATTTCCACCAAATAGCGACGAATGTCCTCGCGCGTCGCTTGGCCCGGCGCAATTTGCTTTTGTTGCAACCAATCGAAATAATTCCGCAAATGCTGTCCGTAACTTTTGCGCGTGCCATACGCCATCCCGCGCAAAACCAACTCATCGTCAACTGCTTTGAGGAATGGATGCGGCGGCGGCGCGCTCGTCGCAGGAAAACGGGAATGCGACGACGCGTCCGTATTCGTCGTCAGCGGTTTATCCTTGCCCGCAACATAATGTTTCTGTGGTTTGCGTGTTGGCACATTACCTTGTTTCGGTTTGACCGCGAGCATTTGCGATGGCGGCGCGGGGGGCATGGCAACGATCTCTGCGAGCGCGGCGCGCGGCGCTGGCGTATCCGGCAGTGCCCACTGCTTGCGTGCGGGATTCGTGGAATGCGATTTTTCACGCGTAGTGCTGCGTGGAAAAATCTGCATTCCAGCGCGCGCCGGGAATCTTTTTCAGCGCCGCCAATTCGGTCTCGCCAAAATACGTCAACGCTACCCACACCTTGCCGTCGCTGCCGGATTCAATGTTGAGAGTCGCCATACCGTCATCCCTGCCATTCTGCTGGTGCGCCAAACAAAAAACACCTGCCGTCCACGCGCACGCGCGCGTCAGACCGCAGGTGTCATCCCCATTCGCAGACCCTGACTGCCCGGAACAAGAAATCTATCGCAAAACCAATCGCGCCGTTGTGGGTGTGCTGCGGGGAACATTGCGCCAAACCTCCAACCCAACACACAAATCCTTATTGGCAAACATTATAGCAGAGAACGGACTGTCTGGCGTAACGAGTTTTTGCGTTGGATCCACGAATAACACTAATCGCACCAATTTTAATTCGTGTTATTCCTCGACTTTTGCAGCACCTTGACAACTGAATAATCAAGCAGTCGGACAGCATCGATTCGGAGCTCGAGTAACGGCGGGAGGCAACACGCGATGATCTCACCGGAGCAGAGTCTGGTGAGTTTGCACGAACGAGGTGTTGCCCGCGCGTTAGACGCGGCACATGGCACGCAACAGCGGTGCCATCACTTCCATCAAAGTTTGGCCTTGGGCGAGCTCCGCGCTGAGAAATAACCCCAAGCACCACAAAGCTTGCGCTTGGGCCTCCCGCCGCCACGCCGCAGGACTGTCTGCAAGCGTGATCTTGAGTTGCCGTTGAAGTTCCGTGTGAAGGGCAGGGTCATGTGGGGCGGCACGCAGCATACTGTAGAGTACGGCGATGAGTGCAACATGTCGTTGAATGGCACCAAAATCCCGCACCTGATACTGGTCCAATCCTTCGGCCTTGCCTTCTTCGTGATAAACTTCCACGGGCCAGCGGTGGCGACGAATGCGCGTGATCCCGACCGCTTGCCAAACCAGACGGTTGCTGATGAGAAACATCGGGGCATCTGCAAGGTCAGCCCGGCGATAGTTGATGACTGGGGTGGTGAAAAGAAGCTCAGGCGGGCGCGAAGCGTCCATCCCAGTTTTGTTCCGTTTTTTCGCGCGGCTTGAAGGCAGCTCTGCGCTTGGCTTGTAGCGAACGGCCCAGATGTTCCTTGCACCAGTCCAGCACGGTTTCCGTGCTCACGCTTTCCATGGCACACTCAATGACCTCCAGCGTCGTCGGCGAGACGAGTGCACACAAACCCAAGAGTAGACCCGTGAAGCCACTGCGCGCCTGGTCTTGTTCCAGATCTTTCATTTTGCCGAGCACCGACTCGATCACTTCACTGCTGCCCAGCAAGCGTTCATGCGGTTTAGCTTTGGCTTGCTCCGCGCTCACGAACGCCAGCAACTCAGCTTGTACATGTTGCGCGCGTTCGCTGTGCACGAGCGGTTGCAATTGCTCATGCAGTTTGAGTTGGGCATCGGGATAGAGACCTTCGTGTCGCACAAAACTTTCCGTGGTGCTGATCAATTGCAGCAGCTCCTGCCATGCAGCGAGCGGTTCACGAAACTGACGGAGCCAGCCGAATTTAACCTCGACTTGAAGGGGGTCAAACAGCCCGTCGGCTGCGGTGGGTGGTTGTTCCAGAAAAGTGAGCAACCTATGACCCCAATGGATCAAAACATCCAAGTTCAAGTCCCGTGCTTTGCTTCTGCGGTTAGGCGGAGCCAAAGCGGCCAAGTTGGTTTGTTGCACCTGCCGCTGAGTTTGTGTCACGTGTTGCGTAAAGGCTTGCCAAGCCACATCGCACTGGAGTTCACGTTTCAACACGGCGGCGGTTTTGTGTTTGATGTCTCAGATGTACTCCATCTGATAGATCGGACTGGTTTGCGGAGGAGCCTGACAAAATTTCTCAATGCCCAACTTCAAATCTGAGCCGTGATCAGCGATGATTTCTCGCGGCACGCCCGTCTGAACCACCACGGATTCCAACTGTTCACACACGACAGTGCTATTGGAATGTTGCACCGGCAGCAGCGCGAGCGGCTCAACCGCGGCATGGCTCAGACACTGACCGCTCGGCGGCAAAGCGGAGAGCCGCAGGCCCACAATCACTAAACATTTCTCGGCACCCAACTGGATCGTGTGATCGACTATCCAGACCCAATCGTCAGCCTGGACTTTGGGTCGGGTGAGTTTGTAATAACCCAAACGCAGCAGCCACAGTCGCCCGGTGTGATACGATGGGCCAGACCAGGGCAGCTGGAAGAATGACAGACAGAGCTGTAGCGCACGACTGGCCGCTCGCAGGCGAATCGCCGCGGACAAGACGAGCAGCAAAAATAAAAAGATGTGACCCAGCGAATACTGATGATGGCGAGGGATCTGACTAAAGTTGATCAAAGGCACCAGCGCGCACGATGACTCCATCAACTGTTGGCGCAGACGCGCTACTTCGGCCTGTAACTCTTGCTCGCGTGCTTTCGTCTGAGCGAGCTCGGCCTCCAGTTCGCGCAAGCGCTCCTGCCCATCTTGCTG
>JACQWQ010000130.1 GCA_016209205.1 Chloroflexota bacterium | reverse complement strand
TTAACACAGAATCACAGCGGCGCGTCATCTGCCGTACAAGTCGCGTCAGAGGTGAACGAAAATGATATTGCCGCGTTGCAAGCCGCCGAACGCGGCGCGCTGGGCACGCCAGTCTTGATTTGGTTCCATGCCCCGTGGTGTGAAATCTGTCAGGCGCTCAAGCGGCAAGGCACTGTGACCGCGCTCGAAAAGCATTACACAGGTCAAGTGCGCATCGTGATGGTGGATATTTCGACGGATAGCGGACAAGCATACACTGGCAAGTATCGCGTGTTTGGCGCACCGACGTGGGTCTTGTTCAAGCCAAACGGCCAAGTGGCAACACACTTTAGCGGTTGGCCCGGCTCGAGTGCTGTAGCGCGCGCCATTGATCAGGTCTTGGCAAATCCATAGGAGAAAAAATGGCAGTCCAAGTCGAACATATTCATGGACGCGCAAGCTTGCGGTCAATGCGTGGAATTGGGATGAATCACCAACCATTGGTGCTGGAAGTTGTGATTGCAAAACATTGTCAACAGTGCGGCGCCGCGGTGCGTGTAGCAGAGACACTCCAAGACAAATTTCCTGCGCTGGACGTGCACGTGGTTGACCTCGATGGGCCCGAGGCAGTAAAACCGGACGCGGTGTTTGCCGTGCCCGCATATCTGCTAAACGGGCGTGTGGTTTCTCTGGGCAATCCCGAAGTGAAGGAAATCAGTGAGACGATTCGCGCATTGCTCCAGGCGCGCGCGGCAATCCGTTGACCCTCGCACGTCGCGCAGAAAGGGCAATTGAAATCCAAGCACGGCATACGAATGGGAAATGCTATAATGTGGATGTGGATTTATCTTTGTGAATGACCGTTGTTCTTTTTCCCGATATGAGCGACGAAAAAAAATTAACGCCGATGCTTGCGCAGTATCGCAGCTTGAAAGCGCGCTTTCCCGACGCGATTCTTTTGTTTCGGCTCGGCGATTTTTACGAAACGTTTGAAGCCGATGCGAAAACGTGCGCGCGCGAATTGGAACTGGTCTTGACGCATCGTTCCTTTGCCAAAGGCGTACGCTTGCCGATGGCGGGCGTGCCGCATCATCACGTACAGGCGTACATTGCCAAACTGATTGACAAAGGGTTCAAGGTCGCGCTCGTCGAACAACTCGAAGACCCGAAAAAGGTAAAACGTCTCGTCAAACGCGAGGTCGTGCGGGTGATTACCCCGGGCACGGTCGTCGAAGATGCGCTGCTAAAATCGAAAAGTGATAATTATTTGGCGGCGATCTCTTTTCAGGCGGAAGCGTCAAACGTAAAGCGTGAATCGTCAAACGTAAAGCGTGAAACGTCAAATGTAAAGCGTGAAACGTCAAACGTAATCTACGGTTTGGCATTTATTGATCTCTCGACAGGCGAATTTGCGACGACGCAGATCGAAGGTGTGGACGCGCAATCGAAATTGTTTGACGAACTCGAACGCGTGCAGGCGAGCGAATTGATCTTGCCGCCGGCACTGGCGAATGACGAAACGTTTGTGGGACGTATCAACGCAATTCGCGCGGCGCGTATATCGCCATTGTCGGAACGCGCGTTTCAAGAGGACGAGGCGCGGCGCGTGTTGCAAGAGCATTTTCGCGTCAACACATTGCACGCGTTCGGCTGCGAAGAACTACCATTCGCGATTTGCGCGGCGGGCGCGGCGCTGCACTATCTCCAAAACAATCAACCTGCGGCCCTCACCCCCAACCCCTCTCCCAACAATCGGGAGAGGGGAGAGATGCCATTGCAGCATCTAAATCATCTTTGGACGTACTCGCTCGAGACGTACATGACGCTCGACGCGGCGACGCGGCGTAATTTGGAATTGACCTCACCCCTAACCCCTCTTCCTTCATTGCATTCAGGACAGGCACTACAAGGAGAGGGGAAAACTGCACGTTCGCTTTTTGGCGTGTTGGACCACACTGAGACGGCGATGGGCGCGCGTTTATTGAAACGCTGGATTCACCAACCGTTGTTGGACTTGGAACAAATTCATTTGCGTCAGGGTGCGGTGGCAGAACTGCATCGCGATGCGTTCTTGCGCGCGGACATTCGCAAACTGCTCGATGGATTGTACGACGTGGAACGCCTGGTGGGACGCCTCGGCTTTGGCGCGGCGAATGCGCGCGATTTGATCGGGCTGAAACGCGCGTTGCTGCGAATTCCCAAAATCAAAGCGCGCCTACAAGACGCGCAATCGGAAAAATTACGCGCGTTGAATCAGGAACTCGACGAACTGCGTGACGTATTGGAAACGATTGACCGCGCGCTCGTGGACGACCCGCCAATTTTGATCAAAGAAGGCGGACTCATCAAGGAAAATTTCGATCCGACGCTCGACGAATTGCGTGACGGCGCGGCAGAGGGCAAAGCGTGGCTCGCGGCGCTGGAAGAAAAGGAACGCAAACGCACGGGCATCAAAACGCTGCGCGTGCGCTACAACGAAGTGTTTGGCTTTTTCATCGAAGCGCCGCGCCGCGATGCAAAATTGATTCCGAAAGAGTACGAACGCCGCGCGACGATTTCACACGCGGAACGGTACGTGACGCAAGAACTCAAAGCACGCGAGCAAACGATTCTGGCGACGCAAGACCGCGTCAAGGATTTGGAATACGAATTGTTTGTGAACGTGCGCCGCGAGGTCGCTTCGCACGCCGCGCGTTTGCAAACCGCCGCGCGCATTCTCGCCCAACTTGACGCGCTCGGTTCGCTCGCCGAAGCCGCAGCGCGTTACAATTACGTGCAGCCAATGGTGGACGACGACGCGGTGATTGAAATTCACGAAGGGCGGCATCCCGTCGTCGAACGCTTTTTGCGCGACGGTGAATTTTTTGTGCCCAACAACGCGCTGCTTGACCGCGACAACCAACGCGTAATCATTCTCACGGGTCCGAACATGTCGGGCAAAAGTGTATTCATTCGCCAAATCGCCTTGATCGTGTTGATGGCGCAAATCGGCTCGTTCGTTCCCGCGAGCTATGCGCGCATCGGACTCACCGACCGCATTTTTACGCGCGTCGGCGCGAGTGACGATATTGCGCAAGGACGTTCCACGTTTCTCGTCGAAATGAGCGAGACGAGTCACATTCTCCACCACGCGACCCCGCGTTCGCTCATTGTGTTGGACGAAGTTGGACGCGGCACGTCCACGTACGACGGCATTTCACTCGCGTGGGCGATTGCCGAAGAACTGCACAATCTCGTCGGCGCAAAAACGTTGTTCGCCACACACTATCACGAAATGACCCAGTTGCCCCAGTCGCCCAGTATTATCGAACACGGCGGCGCGGTGAAAAATTTTACGATGGCGGTACAGGAGCGCGACAACAATGTGATCTTTTTGCGACAGGTGATTGAAGGCGGCGCGGAAAAAAGTTTTGGCATTCACGTCGCGCAGTTGGCGGGATTGCCGTCGCGCGTGATTGCGCGAGCGAATGAAGTGCTGCACAATTTGGAGCAAGAACGGGATGGAGAGAGGGAGAGCGGGAGAGCGGGAGAGCGGGAGAGCGGGAGAGCGGGAGAGCGAGAGAGCGAGAGAGCGAGAGACGAGAGTGTAGAGAACGTTCGCCGCAACGTTCCAACCGACGAAGCACAATACGCGATAAGCAACACGCGATACACGACTGCCCGCGAAGAACGCGCAGTCTATGACGCGCGCGTGGAAGCATGGCGCAATGTGCTGCGCGAAATTTCGGATGTGGACATTGCAAACATGACACCGGTGCAGGCGTTGGTGTTGTTGAATGAGATGCAACAACGAATTTCTGTGCTGGAAGACAAGACGAATCCTCGAATTTGATTGTGACAATACTCACGGAGTCGTTTTTGCGGTTCGAGCAAATGCGGCAAGACCTTTCTGCAAATCAATACTTGCCCAGCATTTTCCAGCAAGATGCATTCCGCGTGGTGGAAAGTGTGCATTGACACTTTTGAATCCCTTTGCTGCAAGTAGCTCAACGACGGGGATAAAATCGCGGTCCGATGATACAAGAATTGCCAAATCCATAGCGCCTTCCCAAGCGAATTTCAGCATGTCTGTCACTATGGCAGTATCAACTCCCTTTTCGACCGTTCGTATAATGGTCTTGCTGCAATGAGGACAGACAGTAATCGCCTGATAACAGTGTGGACAAATTGGAGCGCTCTGTGCTTTTCTTTCGACCAAAGAAACGTCCATTCCTGGCATTCGGCTCAAAACAGATGTGGCAAAATTACGCAGTGAGGCATCTTTACTACTCGTAGGGCTATAAGAAATGTAAAGATGGGTGCCTTCATAGGAAAGGGGGCGTCCGATTACAGCTGCGCTTTCCTGAATGATCCACAAAGGAATTTTTTGCCAATCTGGTCTGTAGGTAGATCCCACCGCATCGTTGACGGACAACTGAAAATTCCAAAAATCAATGAAAATATGTGCTCTCATAAGCTGCCCCTAAAAATTTCGAGGAGTGCTTAATGGCACTCCTCGGGGTTGTAATAGTGAATAGCCACCTTCCATCTCGCCTTGGCGGATGGGACTATTCACGGAGTTTAATCAATAACATTATAAATCCATTCGTTACGATGTCAAGCAACGTTTGTGTGATTATGCGGAGCAATTCCTCGATATTCGAGGTTGCTACCCATGCGCCAGCCCTCAATGCGCACAACCTTTGCCTTTAATTTTCAGCGGCTGTTGACCGCGCCGCTGCTCATCCTCACGCGCGTAGCGGTGGGCACGATGGGTGTGGTGTGGATCGCGCGCGCCGATTGGCTCACCGCGCTGTACATGACGATTATTACCATCAGCACGATCGGCTATGGGGAAATCAAGCCACTTTCAACCGACAATACCTTCGCCAAACTCATTTTCCCCTGCTCGCGCGGAATTACTCGGATGCAGTTCAGCGGATGAAATACATCCGAGCAATCCCGCGCGAGCAGGCGGGAGGAAGAATTATTGTGGGAGCAAATGGAACTCGCGCCTGCATCGCCGTTGGTCGGACAAACCATCGCACAAGCGGCGTTGCGTGAACGTTATGGCGTCACCATTCTCGCGTGCCGCGCGGCGAATCATCCCGCGTGACGTACGCCCAGCGCGGACACGCGGCTCGAAGCAGGCATGTAGATTCTCGCGCTGGGCACGCAAGAGCAACTGCAACTCGTCTCGAAATTAGCGCGTGGTAAAAGCGATTGATGAGCAAAATTCATGTTCTCTCCAAATCCGTTGCCGACCGCATCGCGGCGGGCGAAGTGGTGGAACGTCCTGCGTCCATCGTCAAAGAGTTGATTGAAAACGCGATTGATGCGGGAGCAACTGCCATCTCTGTCGAAATCCGCGAAGGCGGTTTGCAAATCATTCGCGTCGGCGATAACGGCAGCGGCATGACACGCGACGACGCGGCGTTAGCGGTCGAACGTTTTGCGACGAGCAAAATCACGAGCGAACGCGATCTGCAAACGGTGCGCACGCTCGGCTTTCGCGGCGAAGCGCTTCCGTCCATCGCGGCGGTATCGCAATTTGAGATGTTGACGCGCGCGAAAGATGAAATACAGGGCACGCGCGTGCGCGTCGTGGATGGCAAGACGGACATCGAAATCGCGGGCGCGCCCATTGGCACGCTCGTCACCGCACGCGAATTATTTTACAACGTGCCGGCGCGGAAAAAGTTTTTGAAAGCGCCGTTACGCGAAACGGAACTCGTCACGAAAACGGTGGTCAATTACGCACTCGCGTATCCGCAGATTGGTTTTCGTTTGCTGGTGGACGGCAAAGAGTCGCTTGTTGCACCTGCATCCACGCCGCTCGAACGCATCGGCGCGGTGTGGAGCCGTGAAGCCGCAAGCGAAATGATCGCGGTCGAGTACGACAGCGTGGATTTGCGCGTGCGCGGTTTTATTTCCAAACCGTCGTTCGCCCGCGCGAGCCGCGAGTGGATCCATTTTTACGCGAACGGGCGTCCGATTCGTTCGGGACTTTTGGTGGTGATGTTGGAACGTCCCTACGCGGGGCGCATTGGACGCGCCGACAAATTCCCGTTGTCCTTTGTCGGCGCGCCACCTCCCAACCGCCATCCGCTCGCCGTGATTCGCATCGAACTCGATCCGCAGTTCGTGGACGTGAACGTTCACCCGCGCAAAGCGGAAGTGCGTTTCTTTCAAGAGCGCGCGATTTATGGCGCGGTGCAGCAAGCGGTCGAACACGCGCTGCGCGATTTTCCCATTACGCAAATTGCAGAGGGCGCGGGCGAATGGCCCTTTGCGAATACACCCGAAGCGACGTTTCCCGCGTTGCGCGAAGCACCGGGCGAATATCGCGCGGGCACATGGCGCGCGCTCGGACAAATTCACAATACCTATTTGCTCGCGCAAACGCCCGATGGTTTCGTGATTGTAGACCAACACGCGGCGCAAGAACAGATTTTTTTCGAGAGGTTGACGGGGGAGAGAGAGAGGGATGGAGAGATAGAGAGAGGGAGTGAAAACCCCGTCACTCTTTTCCCGCGCGAAGCGGAACTGGTGAACGCGCATTTGGAGGAATATCGCGCATTGGGCGTGGAGATAGAGCCATTCGGCGCAAATACGTTTCGTGTGAACGCGCTGCCAGATTTTGTGAAATTGTCCGCGCGCCATGTGTTGG
This sequence comes from Chloroflexota bacterium, assembly GCA_016209205.1. Lineage (GTDB taxonomy): Bacteria > Chloroflexota > Anaerolineae > UBA4142 > SHND01 > SHND01. The sequence goes on along the minus strand of JACQWQ010000130.1, from coordinate 46,672 downwards.
ATACGTTGGTGGTGGAGCACGACAAGTATCGCGCGTTGGAGGGCGACGCGCTGCGCGATAAACTCGCGTCGAAACTCGCGTGCGTAAGCGCGCTCAAAGCGGGCGACGCGTTGACGTTGGAACAGCAGCAGCAATTATTGAATGAACTGTTGGAGATTTATTCGCCCGCGACGTGCCCGCACGGACGACCGACATTCGTGTATGTGACGCTGGAAGAATTGGAGCGAAGGTTTTTGCGGCGTTGAGCTTGGGCGAATGCATTCGAAATTACCGCGCGTTCCGAAGAATAGAATGACTCTGCTAGCGAATTCCCTCCGCAGTTTGGAAAACTACGGCAAAAGAAGGAAACAACGAACCCAAAGAATGTCTGTTACATTCTTTGTCTGCCTTTGACTTTCTTGGCGTAGTTTTCCAAACTACGAAAACGGCAAAAGAAGGAAACAACGAACCCAAAGAATGTCTGTTACATTCTTTGTCTGCCTTTGACTTTCTTTTGGCGTAGTTTTCCAAACTACGAAAACGAAAACCGCGAATCTGCGCCAATCTACGCGAATGAGGTTCTTATTCGCGTAGATTCGTGTGGATTCGCGGTTTTTACATGCCGTTTAGTGCGGCTGATACGGCGCTTCGTCGTCAATGTTGCCGACAAAATCGGGAAGGTTCGTGTGCTGTAAGTTTTGGCGAATCGCCATGTTTTCGCCCGTGTGATACCAATAGTGGTAGATCATGCGCTGCAAGAGATTGCCGTAACTCGTTGACCATTGACCGGACGGATGGTGGTAGATTTGGAGCAATGTTTCCGTCGTGACTGCGTTGAGCCATTCATCTGCCGCGCGTGTAATCGTTTGCCATGCGCTTTGCATTTCGGCGAGCGACGGAGTGCTTGCCGGCGCACCGTAACGAAATTGCTCTTGAATATCGGGCAAGAGTATTTTATCTTGCGCGAAGGTGACAAAGTAGCGCTGCTCTTGCCACGCCAGATGCCCGACATTCCAGCTGATGCAATTCAGCGGCAAGAACCGTTTGCGCGCTTGTTCGTCGGTGACGCCTTCGAGCGCGCGTTGAAATTCACTACGCGTAAATTTGAGTTGAGATACAAGTGGATATGTCATGGGAATTTCTGATTTCAGATTTTAGTGCGGTAGTGCAATCGTGCGATAGTGCGATAGTGCGGTAGTGCGTTAGTGCGTTAGTGCGATGGAGTGATGGAGTGAAAAGTGATTGGGTGATTAGGTGATTGCGATTTGCGATTTGCGATTTGCGATTTGCGATACGCGATTTGCGATACGCGACACGCGCTCACTGCGCACCTGCCGGTTGCACGGTCGGTTTGGTGCCCGGGCGCGCGATTTGTGATGGGCGCGTGGGCGTGGGAGTCGGCGTTAGCGTCGGGCGATCCGCGAGGGCGCGCGCTTCGGTCGGTTGGTCGGATTTGGTTCGCGAATCATTAACGGCGGTGTCATAATCGTGCAAACAGTTCCATTCGTTGTGCGATCCGAAATACGCGGTCGAGCCGCCGATCCAAAACGGATAATCACAGTAATCGCCAAAATCGGCGTCATATACTGCCGTGTTGTAATCGAATTCGTGTCCGAGACCGAACGTCGCCTCGAAACAATTGTTTTTTGCGCCCGCGCAGAAATTTTTGTAAAATTTGATGTTGCGGCTGCCGTATCCTCCGTCGCCGTTCGCGTAATAACAGTTGCTCACGCGGCGGCACGTATTGTCATACACCAAAACATTGTCCACCCGCGTCATTGCCAAGCCGGAGCTTTCGCAGCCGTTGGAATGATACACCTTGTCAAGCCCGTCACAGCCGCGATTGATGCGCGCGAATGTATTGCCGACGACGTAATCGCTGCGCGTTTGCATCAGCATGATGCCCCAACCATTGTGATCGCCAAAGGAATTGTGAAAAATTTTGTTGCTGTAACCGCGATAGACGAACACGCCGCTCGTGCCGCCATTGAATTGTGAATTCACCACCGCCGCGTTCGACGTATTTTTCAAAAGAATGCCGCCGCCATAGCCCAGCGCGCCGCCGATTTCAGGCGTGTACGGGCAAAACGGATACAAACACAACCATTGATTCAAATCATTGTCATGCGTCGCGCCTTCCACGTGCACCCCGTCAATCACAATGTTACTGCCGTTCACCGCAATCGCATACTCGCGCGCCTCGCCCTTGACGAGCGCGGTCCGGTTGGCATCGCCATAAAGCGTAAGGTTGTTGCCTTCGATGGAAAAGGGCGCATAAGTTTGTCCCGCGCACAAGAGCGTCGTGCGCGAAATGACTTGCGGCATTTGCGCGGCGGGCGTGCAATTTTTCGGACGCGCGGTGAGGCGAATTTCCGCCGCGGGCGCGTTCGCGTACGTGGGCACATCAATCAAAAATTTTTGCGCGACGAAATTGACCGGGATGGGCACGATAACAGCCGGACGCTCTTCTTCGGTTTCGACGAGCGGGGTCGGCGTAAACGTCGGCGGGCGCGTATTGGTTGGCGTATTGGTAATGACGACGTAATTGGGGACGAGCGTATTGGTCGGGCGCGGCGTGTTCGTCGGAATCGTCGGCGTGGGCGTGCGCGTGTGCGTCGCGGTCGGCGTGTTGGTCGGCGTATACGTTGGTGCGACGGCAGTTGCCGCAAGCGCGACGAGCGTTTTATCCTTGGAGCCAGCCGCGACCGCGAGCAATGCCAAGCGCTGCGCGACGTAATCTTGCTGCGGCGCGTAGGATTGCGCGAGCGCGATGATCCGTTCCGTCGTGCGCGGGTCATTCAAACGCGCGAGCCGCTGCTGCGCGAGCCGCACGTTGCGATCTATGGCGAACGCTTCGGCGACCATGATGATATAGTCGTCCTGGTCGCCGCGCGATAGTTCGATGCTTTGCGGCGTGGGCGGAACGAGCCAGAGAAACGCGGCGAGATAGCCGAGGGCAACGCCAACGACGATTGCGAGCAACGCCAAGAGCACGATGCGGCGGCGGCGAGCTTGATTTTGAAGTTGTGTGGGATCTTGGCGGTGAAATTGGTCGAGCGGTAATTGTGACACTGTGCGGATTTTACAACGCCGCGCGCGCGCGGTCAATTATGCCAATGGTCATGGGCGCCAAGTCCGCAAGACCCCAAGTGTTTTTGACACGTTGCGCGTCTCGATTTGCAACATCGTTGAAAAACACTTGGGGTCTTGGGGCGACACGCGACGCTTGACACAGGCCAATGGTCATGGGCGCTGTCCCACGTAGAGAACGTGGTCCGCCGCGCCGTGCACGCTCGAATCACGCCCGAGGCGATAATTCAATTCTACCCACGCTTGCCAAATTTCTTGACTCGCGGCATTGAGCGCGTCGTCAATGCCGCTGACAATCCCTTCGACGGCAATAAGTGCGCGCGTTTCAAATCCCGCCGCGCGCATCAAAGGTTCCAATTCCGTCGGATGAGCAAAATGCGCGACGGTGAATCCGCCCGGGGTGGGTTCCAAAGTAGGAACGCCCGCTTCGAGCAAGCGTGCGCACCGCGCCGGGTCTGCGGTGAGCCACGCGGGATCGAATTTCGCGGCGAAACGCAGCGGTGCATAGCGCGTAATGATGGAAGCCAAAACAAGCCCATGGGGTTTCAAAACGCGTGCCGCTTCGCGCACGGCTTGTCTGCGCGCCTCTGGTGCGGTGAGATGATACAGTGGTCCCAATAACAAAACCGCATCAAAGCGTGCGTCCGCGAACTGCCCCAAATCCGTCGCATCGCCATGCACAAAATCCGCCAGCACAAGGTTCGTCGCCTGCGCTTGCCGCTCTGCGAATTCAAGACACGCGCGCGCGAGATCAAACAACGTTACGTGATACCCTCGCTGTGCCAATTCCAACGCGTAACGTCCGGGACCGCCGCCCACGTCCAAAATTTCCAGCGGTGGTGCAGGTAGAAATTCGTCGAACGCGCGGCGCGTCACCGCAAACTCCATGGGATGGCGTTTCTCGCGCGCCCATTCGCGTTCCACATGCTCGTCGTAATATTGTTCAACGGGGTTCATCGTGTGCGTCAAATTTGGCGAGCGAAAGTAGGGGCAACGGCTCGTCCTTGCCCAACGGCGGGCGACCACAAGGGTGCGCCCCTACAAATGCAATTCGCCAATATCAAATATTGTGTTCTCGCGGCGAGTCTATGTTAAAATCGCGCCCGCGTCAAAATCTAATTCCGAAAACGAGTAACGTGATGTCTCAATTTGCGTCGAACGAAATTTATTTTTCCGTTGATGTCGAAACTTCGGGACCGATTCCCGGCGAATACAGTTTGCTTTCCATTGGCGCGTGCGTCGTTGGCGACACCGCGCGACGTTTTTATATCGAACTCCAACCGCTGAACGAAAATTACACCGACAAAGCCATCGCCGCCGCCAAGCTCTCGCTCGCGCAATTGTTCGAGTCCGGCACGACGCCGCGCATGGCAATGGCGCAATTCGCGCAGTGGGTACACGAAAACGCGGACGGCGCACGCGCGGTCTTTGTCGGATTCAACGCGGCGTTCGATTGGAGTTTTGTCAATTACTATTTTGTAAAATTTTTCGGCGCCTCCGCGAATCCGTTCGGACATTCCGCGCTCGACATCAAGTCGTATTACATGGGCGCATACCGTACGACGTTTACCGGCACAAGCATGAGACGTATGCCGCCCGAACTTTCGCCCGACCGTCCGCTTTCGCACAATGCGCTGGAGGATGCGATACAGCAGGCAAAGATATTTGAGAGACTATTGGAGACTGGGAACTAGAGATTGAGAGAGGGAGTGAAGGAGGGAGTGAGGGAGAGAAGGAGAGATTGAGAGAGGGAGTGAGGGAGAGAAGGAGAGATTGAGAGAGGGAGTGAGGGAGTGATAGAGAGAGGGAGAATTTTGAATCTCCAATTTCCAATTTCCAATCTCCAATTTCCAATTTCCAATCTCCAATTTCCAATTTCCAATCTCCAATTTCCAATCTCCAATTTCCAATCTCCAATCTCCAATTTCCAATTTCCAATCTCCAATCTCCAATCTCCAATCTCTATCATGTCCGCATTTTCCACGCGCCTCCTCAAATGGTACGCCAAACACAAACGCGATTTGCCGTGGCGCAAAACGCGCGACCCGTATCGCATTTGGTTGTCGGAAATTTTGTTGCAGCAGACGCGCGTCGAAGCCGTGATTCCGTATTACAAAAAATTTCTCGCGCGCTTTCCCGACGTGTTTGCGTTGGCGAACGCGCCGCTTGACGCGGTGCTGAAAACGTGGGAAGGCGCGGGGTATTATGCGCGAGCGCGGAATTTGCATCGGGCGGCAAAGGTGGTGGTGGAAAAATGCGGGGGAAAATTTCCAAAGGAACTGAGGGAAATAAGGGAACTGCCGGGGGTTGGGCGCTACACGGCGGGCGCGATTGCAAGCATCGCGTTCAATGTGGATACACCTGTTGTTGATGGAAATGTGACGCGCGTATTGTGTCGCTATTTTGGGATTCGCGACGATCCGAAAGCGAGCGCGACGCAAGATCGTTTGTGGGAGATTGCGACGGATTTATTGCCAAAAGGTCATGCGTACGAATTCAATCAGGCGCTGATGGAACTGGGCGCGACGATTTGTGCGCCGAAGAATCCACGCTGCCTGCTTTGTCCCGTACAACAAAAATGTTTTGCGCGCCAGGATGGTTTGCAGAACGTACTGCCGGTGAAACGCGCGAAACAAGAACTACTGCACAGAATAATCGCGGCGGGGGTGATTTATCGCCGTGGCAGGATTTTAATTCAACAACGTTTGAATCAAGGACTGCTCGGCGGGCTGTGGGAATTTCCCGGCGGCAAATGGGAATCGGGCGAAACGCTGGAGGAATGTGTGGCGCGTGAAGTGCGCGAAGAATTGGGCATTGACGTACGCGTCGGCGAAAAAATCATTTCGGTGGAGCACGCGTTTTCGCATTTTTCGATTACGCTGCACGCGTTTCACTGCGAATACATTTCGGGACGTGTAAGAATTTCGAGCGCGCAAAAATTCAAATGGGTTGCGCAGCATGAATTGGAGCAATACGCGTTTCCGGCGGCGAATAAAAAAATTATTGTGGCGTTGCTGCCACAGGTTGCCGACGCGCGCGCAAAAAGAAATATACCGCGCCTTGCGCGAGCGCATTCGCAAAGACGGTCAGGCACAATAGCGCGATAAATAAAACGAACGCGTACGCCAACGGTTCGCCGCACGCCAAACTTGCGGCGGGTTCGCACGGCGTCGCGCGCAAATACACGTCGTACACCGCATACAGACCAATCAACAAGATGACGGGCAGCGCCCACCCGACCAGGTACGCCCAAACCCCCAGATATTTTTCCACCAACAACGTGACGCCGACGCCGATAAAGGTGGGCACAAAGAATGCGCCAAAGCAGAGGAGTGAAAGAAACAAATCCATTTTCCGTCCTCCGTTTCGATAAAAAAATTGGGTCACGCGCAACCCAAGTTTTTTTATTTCACCAACGCTCGAATTCCGTTCACCAAACGCTCGATATCTTGTTCGTCGTTATAAAACCCCGTCGCCGCACGATTCAACAATGGTTCGGGCACGTGCCGAATGATAATGTTTTGTTCGTACAATTTCGCCGTGAGGTCCGTGGGCGCGATGCCGTCCACCGTGAAATGCAGCAAGCCCGCGATGTGCGCGCGCGGCATGTACATTTTTACGCCGCCGATTTTTGACAACGCGTCGTACGCAGATTGCCCCAATTCGCGCGTGCGGCGATACACCCACTCCCAACCGATTTCATCGCGAATCCATTTGAGCGACTCGGCAAAACCTTTCAGCGATGGAAAATAATGCGACGCGTATTGATAACGCATTGCCGTGTCCACAAATTCGATTTCTGCTTCCGCGCGCGTCACGCGTGTTTTCAAGCCCCAATAGCCCGTGAACGTGTTTTGAATTTTCGGCAGCAGCTCGCGTCGCACAAACAACGCGCCCGTGCCGTCCGGACCGCACAACCATTTTTGCCCCGAAATCGCGTACGCGTCCACGCCCAATTCATGCACGCGCGACGGGACCATGCCGCACGCTTGCGCCGCGTCACAGATCACGAGCGCGCCCACGCGATGCGCCATCTCACACAATTCGCGCATCGGCAGAATCGCGCCCGTGGACCACGACGCGTGGGAAAGCACCACTGCCTTCGTGCGCGGCGTCAACGCGCGTTCAAGGGAGGCAAGCGGATCACAATCGCACAAACCGATATCGGTGTAAATTACGTTGACCCCGTAACGCGCTTTCAACAGCGCGGCGGGATTCAAACCGCCTTCGTGCTCGGTGTTTGCCGTAACCAGTTCATCGCCCGCGCGCCAGTCCAAACCGAGCAGCGCAATGTTCATGCCTTCGGTCGTGTTGTGCGTGAGCGCGATTTCTTCCGGCGCGCAGCTGAGCAGTTCCGCGACCAGCCCGCGCGTTTCGCTCATCAATGCCATGAAACGGTCAAAGACGGGCTGTCCGGTGCGCCCATTTTCAAATTCGTCGCGCGCGTAATCCACCAGCGCCTCGTACGCGCGACGCGGCAGCGGACCGTTCGTGCCGGTATTGAGATACACCGCGTGTGTGACGGCGGGCATCGCCGCGCGAATCATTTGGATTTTGTTCTGGTTAAACATCCTCGCGCGTAATCCATTTCTGCAAGTCGTAGTAACGAATTTATTCGTGGGGTCTTTCTACCAACGATTGAAATCGTTACTACGTGTGTTACACATCCTCGCGCGTAATCCATTTTTGCACCACCGGCGCGTGGTACGCCCGCATTTGGTTCAGCATTTCGGCAACGTCGGGCGAAATAATCAACATGGCGCGATGACCGGCGCGCACAAAACCTTCTTGCGTCGCGTGATCGAACATCGCAATCAGCGCGTCGTAATATCCGGCGACGTTCAACAAGGCGCACGGTTTTTGGTGCAAGCCCAACTGCGCCCACGTCACCACTTCACAAAATTCGTCGTACGTGCCAAACCCGCCGGGCAGCGCAATGAATCCGTCCGCAAGGTCTGCCATCATCGCCTTGCGCTCGTGCATCGTGTTGACGACGCGCAATTCCGTGAGATGTTGGTGGGCGATTTCTTTGTTCACCAAGTGAAAGGGCATGACGCCAATCGCTTCACCGCCCGCGTCGAGCACCGCATCGGCAACCTCGCCCATCAATCCGATGTTGCTGCCGCCGTACACCAACGCGATGCCGCGCTGCGCCATTGCGTTGCCCAACGCCCGCGCCGCGTCACGATACACGTCGCGCGTGCCCATACTCGAACCGCAAAAGACACAGAGTCGTTTCATAGACAGTCATCAGTCATCAGTGAGCAGTCATCAGTGAGCAGATTGTGCATTGTGCATTGTGCATTCCGCATTGTGCATTGTGCATCCCACATCACTTTTTCTTGAACAACCCGTTCGGATAAATCCCTTGATTGTTCCAAAACAAATAGCCCGCGCCGTTGGCGTCGTCCGCGCCCTGACTTTGCTTGAGCATGTCCGCCAAACCCATCTGGTATGCTTGCAGCCACGGGCGGACGCGCGTCCAATTGTTCGGCGTGCGCGCTTGCGCCTTGAGCGTACCGTAACGCAGAATGTCGTACGGACACGCGTACGCGTCGGTACAAGTCTTGATTCCAAACGACGCGCCCCACAAATCCGTCGCATAACGCCACGTCGAAGGGTACATCATCGGCGAAATGTAATCGAACGCGCCGACCGTTTTTTCCCAGACCTGCCCAATGCCCTGCTCGTCCGTCGTCGCGGTGGTCAAACCAAACACATCGCCCGAGAAAAACGCGGCGGTGGGACGCAACGCGTCCGCTGCGCGCTGCGAAAAATTCACGATGGTGCTGACGCGATAATCCGCATCGCCGAATTCAGCGGCATTTACATCACGGCTGCCCGGATAGCGAATGTAATCAAATTGGATTTCGTCAAAACCCATCGCGGCGAGTTCTTGCGCCAACGCAATGTGATAATCTTGAACCTCTTTTTCGGCGGGATCGGTCCAATACGCGCTATTTTCGTACAGCAAATTGCCGTTCGTGTCGTGCAGCGCGAGGTCGGCGCGCTTTTTCGCCAGCAAAACATCTTTGAAGACGGTCATCCGCGCGATGCAGTACAATTTATAGGCGCGGCACGCTGCCACTTGATCCTGCGCGGTATAATCGCGCGTCACGTACGCGCCGATTTTTTTCGCGAGCGGCGCAGGCGAATCCCACAAAATATAGCCGGGGTCTTCTTTGACATCAAAGACCACCGCATTCATTTCGGTGTTTTTGAATTGGGCGAGCACGCGTTCCGCGTCGGCGCGCGTGATGCCGTAATAGAGATGAATCCCTTTGACGCGCAAGGGCGTCAAGGCGAAATCTTGTTTACCGCCCTGTTTCAAATCAAACACGCCGAGGGCATAGCCCGGCTTTTTCACATACACGCGCGACACCTTGCGGAAATCGTCAAGCGCGAAAATGCCGTTGGCGTCCGTTTGGAGCATCGGTGCGTCCTTGCCCGGCGCGCCAAGAATCACAATCGCATTGGGTACCGCTTGTTTCGTGTTGGGATCAACGAAGCGTCCTCGCAGTGTCGTCGGCTGCAGCGGCAGCGTCATTTGCACAGTGCCGTCCACCTTGATCGTCGCGTTGGCATAGCCGGGCGCTTGCGCCGAGATGGGCGTACCTACCGCCAAACCAAGCAAAACGACCGCGCCGTTCGCGTCAGTGTTGACGTGCGCGCCGTTCGCGCTGACGCGCACACCGGGCAGCGGTTGGTTCGAGGTCGCGTCCACGACGACGACGCGCAGTTCCACGGGTGTGAGTTGAAGCGTCGTCGCTTGGTCGCCGCTGCCGGTCGTTTGAATGATGGCGCCGAGGGTGTGATAACCCGGCGCGCTGATTTTGAATTTCGCGCCGCTGCGCACATAGCGCGCCGTGAATTCACCTTGCGCGTTCGTCGTCAAGGTTTCGCCGTTGATTTCCACTTGCGCGTTGGCAATGGGTTTGTTTTGCGCGTCCACGACGCGCGCGCGCCAGACTTGAGGTTCCAGCGTCAGCTGTATGGAAAAAGTTTGCTTGAAAAAATCCTGTGCGTCCAACAGCTGCACGCTGGATTGAAAGCGATCGGCGAACGCGCGCACTTGGTACGCGCCGCGCGGAAATTGAATTTCGAAATAACCTTGATGGTTTGAAAACGTGGAACGGCCCGCGAGCGTGATCGCCGCTTGAGCCAGCGGCGCGCCGCTGGAATCTATCACCGTGCCTTGCAACGTTTTGGTTTCAAAATATGCGCTACCCAATCCGACGCCGCCCAAAACGAGCGCGAGCGCGACGAGCAAAATCAAGAGGAATGAAAGTTTGGACATGAGCGATGCGATTATATCATTTGCCGCGCGCAGTGGAAAAAACTGCGCGCGCGAGCGCGCGCAAAGCAATTTTTCGCGTGTGCTGTGGACACGCTGGGGATTCGCAAGCAGGTTGTCCACATTTTCACACCCCACATCCACAGTTTTACGCGAGTTTTCCACAATTGCCTTCCGCGTCTTGTGCGTGCTTGACGCACTATCCCCCACCCTTAGTATATTCCGCCGTTCTCCACATCAGGGCGCAAGTTTATCCACAGCGATTTCTTTGCCGTTTGGTGAAACCGTCACATTAAAGAATCTGCGCGTGCGCGCATCTTTTAAGGTCAGACACTTGCGCGCGGGATTTGCTTTTGCTAAGATAGCGCACGCGTCGCAATGCTGAGGGAATGGCATAGATGGCTTAACGAAAGAGTCATGTATGCGCCAGGTTTGCGGCGTGTGTTTTTCTGTATTCTCTGTATGGGAAAGGCGCCTATGATCTCAACCCAACCGCTTCACCCGGGTTCTGTGCTCGAGTCCCCGCGCAAACCGCTCGCCCCCAATGCCGCGCATGTATGGCAAGCCGCGCTTGGCGAACTGCAATTGCAAATGACGAAAGCGACCTTTGATACGTGGGTCAAGCCGACATTTGCACTTGCTTTTGATGCGGAAGGCAACGTGCTCATCGTCGGTGTCCGCAATGCGTATGCAAAGCAATGGCTTGAAAATCGCTTGTATGGTATGATTGAGCGGACGCTGAATCACGTACTCGGGCGTTCCGCCGAAATTCGTTTCGTGCTCAAGACGCGCGAAGATGCCGACGGCGAAAGCGCAGCCGAAACATACGAGACCACGCGTGAAACTCTGAACGGCGCAACCCAACCCACGCCCCCGAACGCCGTACCGCAACCGCGCAATGACATGAACGACGATATCCGTTCCCCTCGCCGCGATGTGCCGCGCAACGTCGCTTCCCCATACACGCCCGCGCGCGGACAGGGCTCGACGCTCAATCCAAAATATACGTTCGACGCGTACATTGTCGGTAACTCGAACCGGCTCGCCCATGCGGCGTGCATGGCAGTCGCCGAACGTCCCGCCGAAGCGTACAATCCGCTTTTTATTTACGGCGGCACGGGACTGGGCAAGACCCATCTCTTGCACGCGCTCGGCTGGATTCCACAGCTGCGCGGCAAACAAGTCGTGTACGTTTCTTCGGAAACGTTTACGAACGAACTCATCAATTCGATCCGCACTCAGACCGCCGAGGATTTTCGCCGCGCGTATCGTGAAGTGGATGTGCTGCTGATTGACGACATCCAATTCATCGCGGGCAAAGAAACGACGCAAGAAGAATTTTTCCACACGTTCAATTCCCTGCACGGGCTGAACAAACAAATCGTGATTTCCGCCGACCGTCACCCGCGCGCCATCTCGACGCTGGAAGAACGTTTGCGTTCGCGTTTTGAGGGCGGACTCATCGCCGATATTCAACCGCCCGATTTTGAAACACGCACCGCGATTCTGCGCTTCAAAGCCGAAGCCCAGCCGATGGCGGTGCCGTCGGACGTAATTGATTTTCTCGCGCGCAAAATTCAATCCAACATTCGCGAATTGAACGGCGCCTTGACCCGCGTCGTCGCGTACGCGCAGTTGATGAAACTGCCGCTCTCGGTGGATTTGGCGCAAACGGTTTTGCAAGACGTGTTGCAGCAAACGCCGCTCAGCACCGAGCAGGTGGTAAATGCAGTGTGCGAATACTATCGCATCAGCGTGGACGATTTAAAGGGACGCGGGCGCAACAAAGAAGTGGTCACGCCGCGTCAGATGACAATGTATCTTTTGCGTGAAGCGACGGGCGCGTCGCTCCCGCAAATCGGCGAGGTGCTCGGCGGGCGCGATCATACGACGGTGATGTACTCGGTCGAAAAAATCGCGCAAGAGATCGAACAAGACGATCAGCGCCGCCGCGAAATGCTCGCCATCAAAGAACGTTTATACAACGGCGCGCGCGCCTGAGTTTTTGGCTCAAACTCTGCGCATCAGAACGGATGCGCCGCTCGCATCAAAAAAAGGACGGTCACGCGGACCGTCCTTTTTTATTTTGGGTTGGGGCGCCGTCCAAATCGCGCCACGGCAAAACTCCGAGCGTACAAGACCCCAAGTGTTTTCGCCGCGACATGCGACTCGAGGGGCATTATCGTTCAAAACACTTGGGGGGTCTGCTGGCGTTCCCGCGTTCCCGCACGGGGATTGACGTTCCCGCGCGGGCGGCATACAATGCTTACGGATAATCAAAGATTTCCGCCCGATGAAGGATGCCGCGTTAAAAAACCGCTGGTCTGCTATAATCGTTTTACACGCAAGGTCTGTCTGGACTCTTCGACAAGGAACGCAAAATGAAAAGAGAATTGATCACCCAACTGTTTCAACAATTTCAAGACGCGTGCTATCTCTACAACGACGTTGAATGTTGGAGCGCGCGCGAGTTGCAAGAGATTCTGGGCTATTCCGAATGGCGAAATTTTCTGAACGCCGTTGAAAAAGCGAAACGCGCCTGTGAGAATGCGGGGCTGGGTGTCGCAGATCATTTTGTTGATGTCAACAAATTGATCGAGATTGGCAAGGGCGGGCAAAGACACGTGGACGACCTCGCGCTCACCCGTTACGCCTGCTATCTCATCGCGCAAAACGGCGACCCCTCGAAAAATGAAATCGCGTTCGCGCAAACCTATTTCGCCGTGCAAACCCGCAAGCTCCGACGCAGTTCGTCGGCGAAATCATCGAACAACGCTTGCTCGACGTGGATCGCGTTTCGGCGCGCGATAAACTATCCAAATCCGAAAAGAAATTTTCAGGCATTCTTTACGAACGCGGCGTGGACGATCAAGGTTTTGCGCGCATTCGCTCCAAAGGCGACCAAGCATTGTTCGGCGGCTTTTCAACCAACGAGGTCAAGAAAAAAATGATGGTCCCCGAGAACCGCCCGTTGGCGGATTTTCTGCCCACCCTGACCATCAAAGCCAAAGATTTTGCCATCGAGCTCACCGGTCATAACGTCGTCGAAAAAGATTTGCGCGGGGAAAGTGGAATCACGGGCGAGCATGTCGAAAACAATCAAGCCATTCGCAAGGTCTTGCTCGAACGCGGCGTCAAACCTGAAGCGCTGCCGCCTGCGGAAGATGTGAAAAAAGTAGAGCGCAAATTGGCGAGCGACGAAAAGAAATTGCTTCAGGATGTTAAAAAGCGCTAGGGAGAAGAAATGAAACAAAAATCCGAATCCATCCCCGAATCCATGCGCGCGACGTACGAACCCATCGCGCGAGTCATTGACGCGGTGTGCGCGAAACATTTGAACGACGAGTATAAAACGCTGGCGCATCAACTCGGGGCCGCGCTCGCGCGCAAACGTCCCTCGCCGCTCGCGCGCGGCAAACCCGAAGTGTGGGCGTGCGGCATTTTGTACGCGCTCGGTACCGTCAATTTTCTGTGGGATAAATCGCAAACGCCGCACCTGCGCGCGGATGAATTGTGTAAAGCGTGCGGGGTCAGTCCCGCCAGCGGCAGCGCGCAAGCCAAAGAGATTCGCAACCTCTTCAAAATGCATCAACTTGACCCCGAATGGAGTTTGCCGAGCAAGCTAGACCAAAATCCGCTCGTGTGGATGTTAAGCGTCAATGGGTTCTTGATGGACATTCGCCACGCGCCCATCGGCGCGCAAATCGCCGCGTACGAAAAAGGATTGATTCCGTACATTCCCGCGTTGGGACCTGAGATGTCGGAGCGTCTCGTCACCGATGAAACGTAGGAGGAAACCCTGATGGCAACAAAATCCAAATCTACCGCGCGGCGCGAGAAACACCCGCCCATTGCGCAACAAGACAAACCGCGCTGCGGCTTGTGCGGTTCCACTAGAAAGCGTCTTACCAGAACGCCGTGCTGCCACCATTGGATCTGCGACGACGAAGAGAATTACGTTCTCTTTTCCTTTGCGCGTAATTCGTGTCATCGCAATCATGGTCGTTATACGTTGTGCAGTTCGCACTTTAATGAAGGACACAAGGGACGCTGGCAGGATTGTGTCAAGTGCCGCGCAGGGTTCAATACCGAAATGTATGTCTGGTACGGCACGAATGAATACAACTTTGAAAAACTCGAAAACCCGCCCACGTTTGAACCGACGCACTGCGCGGAGTGTGGGCGCGTCATCCATCTCGGCGCGGACGGTTACATGATCTCGGGCAAGAATTACTACTGTGAAAGATGTTCGGACAAGCGAATGCGCCAAGTCATTGCGCCTGAACGCCTACCGCACAAGAAATAAAAAACGGGCGTGACGTAATTTCTCGTCACGCCCGTTTCATTCCACAGTTGGGCGACCACAAGGGATCGCCCCTACGCTCTCGTTTCCCAAATCCCGTCCCTCTGAAAAAATTCCGCGCCACACCCACCACACTGCATCATCGCCCCGTTCACCACAATTTTCTCCGCGCCGCATTTCACACACCGCCACAGCGTTTCGTTCACGCGCGCCGCGCCCGCTTTCAGATTTTCCGCGCGATACAAAATACTGGGCGCAATGGCGAATCGCGCGGTGGGGTGTTGCAGCGCGCTGTCGAGTGAAACCAGCAGCGATGTCGGCACCACGCGTTTGAGCGCGCCGACGCGAAACATCGAAACCGCGCGCGCGTCCCGAATTTGAAAACCGACCTGTTGCAAATTTTGGCTTATGTACCTTGGATGGTAGTCGAAATTCAGTTTTACGAATTCGTAGGGTTCGAGCGAAAAGGGGTTTACACCGTTCGCGCGACCGAGATAAAATTTCGCAATCGCTTTGAGATGTTTCTTGTTGGCGAAATCGGTGATGTACGTGCCGCGCGGATGCACGACGCGCGCGACTTGGGCGAACGCCGCGGGAATGTTGACGACATGGTGCAGCACGCGAATTGTCAACGCGGTGTCGAGCGCATTGTCCGCGAACGGCAAATTGTACAAGTCCGCCGCGACAAAAATAAATTTCGGATCATTCCCCAAACGCGCGACAGCGTCTTGTAACATCGAACGCGCATAATCCAACAAAATGACTTGTTCGTACCCGCGATACAAATCCGCCAAGCGTCCAAAGCCCGCGCCGACTTCGACCAAGCGCGTGCCGCGCGCGGGCAGCATTTTCGTCAGCGCAATGCGCTCGACGGCATCTTCGTAGTCGCGCCCCTGCCAAAATTCGGTCCGCCATTGCGAACCTTCATAATCCATGATGGGAGAAGACATGTGGAAGATCAATAGAACGTAGGAATAGTAATCAGTGATCAGTGATCGGTAATCAGTATAAAGAAAATCTATCAAGCAGAATCATCATAGATTCCGCAAAATCAAATGTCAAAAGACTAAAATAGATTCCAAGATAAATAATTAGAGTGTAACTGTATTAATTATCAGGTGCCAAGATATTTAGAACATTTGTTGCAGTGTCACGTGAAACATGTTTGGTCAGAGAGTCGGTTAGTCGGATAGTCGGATGGTCAACGCGAATGACTAACCGACTATCCGACCATCAGACTATTTGAGATTTTCCCTCACCCGCGCATACAGCTCTTCGGCGCGCAGTTGTTTCAACGTATAGACGTTCCCGCCCAATTTTTCCGCGAGCGTCGCGGCGAGACCACGGTCAAATGCCTCGTGCTCGGTGTTGATGACGACGGTGCGAATTTCCGATTTTTTGAACATGCCCGCGATGCGATGCGCTTCTTCTTGCGGCGGCAGGTCGGTCAATGAAACATTGCCCGCGCCGTCGGTCACGCAAATCATCAGCGGCATGATTTCAGGATCGCGGATTTTTTCGCGTACGAGAATTTGATGCGCGAGCAGCAGTCCCGCGCTCAACGGCGTCTTGCCGCCGACCGGCACATCTTTCAACGCCTTTTGCGCAAGGTCCACCGACGACGTGGGCGGCAGCACGGTGCGCGCTTCTTCTTTTTGGAAAACGACCAGTCCCACGCGGTCGCGTTTTTGGTACGCGTCCACGAGCAGTGACATGATTGCGCCTTTGGTCGCCACCATGCGCTCGGCCGCCGCCATGCTCCACGACGCATCTACGACGAACAAGATGCAGTTTGCCGCGCGGCGCACGCGCACTTTTCTCCGCAGGTCTTGTTTTTCAATCGCCAGCGCGACATCGTCGCGTTCCGCTTTGCGTTTGAGTTGATGCGGCGCGGCGCTGCGAAACGTGGCGTCGAACGCGACGTCGCTTACCTCGCCGCGCATTTCGCGCGAACGAATGTATCTGCCGCGTTTGCGTTCGGTGCGCGTGCGCGAGCGTTTGCCCGCGCCTTTACGCGCCATTTTATCGAGCGGAGTTTGCAGTTTGCGAGGAGTGAACGCATCGCCGATGTTGACCGGACGGTCGGCGGGACGGGGCGATTGTTTCGACGGATCGTGTCCCTGTCCCTGAACCGACTGGTCGCTTGGCGAGGGCGTGTGTTCGGACGATTGATCAGCGCTTAGGGACGCTTTTTTTTTACGTCCTGCTTTTGGTCGCCTTTGGGTTGACCTTCGCTCTGGACGCCTTCGCGCGCGCGTTCGAGCTGCTTTTCCAATTGCTCGAAACGCACTTCGACATCCTGGAACGGTTTGCGTTTCAAACGATGCGGCAGCGCGAGTTCCGCCGCGAGCAAAATATCTTCTTCGTTGATTTGCTTGCGGTCCACGAACGCGGCGTGGGCGCGCGCGGCTTTGAGAATCACGAGGTCGGCGCGGTGTCCGTCCACTTCCAGTCCCGCCGTCAATTCGGCAATTGCATAGAGGTCGGCGTGCGAATGTTTTACTTCGGGCAATTTTTCGCGCGCGTGCTCGATTTCTTTGGAAAGTTTTTGCTCCGCCGTGCCCCATTCTTGCACAAACGCGGGCGCATCCTCTTCAAAAGCAAGCCGACGCTCGATAATTTCCACGCGCTGTTCCGCGTCGGGAATGCCGCGAATGTCCACCGACAAACCGAACCGGTCGAGCAGCTGCGGGCGCAGTTCGCCTTCTTCGGGATTCATCGTGCCGACCAAAACAAATTGCGCGGGATGTTGAAACGAAATGCCTTCGCGTTCCACATTGTTCACGCCCATCGCCGCGCTGTCGAGCAGCAGGTCCACGACGTGGTCGTCGAGTAAATTCACTTCGTCCACATAGAGGATGCCGCGATTCGCGTTCGCCAAGACGCCCGGCTCGAATTTCTTTTCACCCTTTTTAATTGCCGTTTCAATGTCCAACGTGCCGACGACGCGGTCTTCGGTCGCGCTGACGGGCAAATCCACCAGCCGCACCTTCCGTGTCGCAATCGGCAGCACCTCGCCGCGCGCTTCGCGTTCCATGCACTCGTCGCACAAATGCGAATCGTTGGGGTCACAGCCAAAGCGGCAGTCGGCAACCACTTCGATTTCGGGTAGCAGCGCCGCAAGCGCGCGCACCGCCGTAGATTTCGCCGTGCCGCGTTCGCCGCGAATCAATACACCGCCAATCAGCGGATTGATCGCATTGAGCACCAACGCGCGTTTCATGCGGTCTTGACCAACAATTGCCGTAAAAGGAAAAATCGCAGGCATTCCGTTCCTCTAGTTCATGTTATTGGAAATACAAAAAGATTATAGCACCTTCAGATTGAAACATGAAAACAGGTAGACAAGAAAACAGAGAAATAAGGAATGGGTAAACAAGAAAACAGGGAAACAAGTATCTGCAACCTGTTCCCCTGTTTCCCTGTCTCCCTGTTTCCCTGTCTACCTGCTTCACCTGCCTACCAGCTTGTCGTAAATCGCCTCGAGCTCTTCGTCCGAATAAAACTCGATAATGATTTTTCCCCCGCGCTGAGAGCGATACAATTCCACCTTGGTCCCCAACGCGCGCCGCAGGTCTTCTTCCAACGCGTGCGTGTCGGGAGAGTGACGGGTGACGGGTGACGGGTGACGTTTCACGTTTGACGCATTTCCGTTCTCACTTTTCGGACGATGACTGATCGTCATTGCCAATGTGCGCCGCACGAGTTCTTCCGTTTGGCGCACCGACAAATGTTCATTCACAACATGTGTCAGCAATTTTTCCTGTTTCGCTTCTTCGGGAATTTGCATCAATGCGCGCGCATGTCCTTCGCTGATGCTTTCGTTCAACACCGCGTCTTTCAACGCCTCGGGCATTTTCAAGAGCCGCAGCGCGTTGGAAACGGTCGTGCGGTCTTTGCCCACTTTTTGCGCGACTTGTTCCTGCGTCAGTTCGAATTCTTGAATGAGCTGGCGATACGCTTCCGCCTCTTCGAGCGCGTTCAAGTCCGCGCGCTGCACATTTTCCACCAACGCGAGTTCCAACATTTGCTGTGGCGTCGCGCCTTTGACAATCGCGGGCACCGTGCTAAATCCCGCGCGCTGCGCCGCGCGCCAGCGCCGTTCGCCAGCGATGAGCTGATAGCGCGAACCGTAGGGCGTTGTAATTTCCTTCAACACCAACGGTTGAATCATGCCGTGCTCGCGAATGGACGCGGCAAGTTCGTCCAACGTCTCGTTCGCAAAACGTTTGCGCGGTTGATGCGGATTCGGTTCAATCTGCGCGATTTGAATTTCGCGCACACCGCTGCTGCTCGCCGTTTCACTCACTGCGCGTTGTGGAATCAACGCGCCCAGTCCGCGTCCCAGTCCATGTTTAGTTGCTGTGGTCATTGTCCCTCCGGCTGGCAGATAGCAGATAGCCGATGGCTGATAGCCGATGGCTGATAGCCGATAGCCGCTGGTTCTGTGCTATTCGCTATTTGCCATCTGCTATTTGCTAGCCGCGCTTCGCGCGCCAAAAACTCATTCGTCAATTTCTCGTATGCTTCCGCGCCGCGCGAGTGAATGTCGAATTTCACGAGCGGCTCGCCGTAACTCGGCGCTTCCGCCACGCGCACGTTGCGCGGGATAAAAGTTTCAAACACTTCATTGGGAAAATGCGTGCGCACTTCTTGCATCACCTGTGCGCCCAGCCGCGCGCGTGGGTCAAACATCGTCATCACCAAGCCGAACAATTCCAAAGTGGGATTCAGATTTTCGCGTACCAATGCGATGGTCTGCATCAATTGCGCCAATCCTTCGAGCGCGAGATATTCGCACTGCACCGGCACGACGACAAAATCTGCCGCGCTTAACGCGTTCACGGTGAGAATGCCGAGCGACGGCGGACAATCAATCAAGATGTGATCAAATTCATCGCGAATGCTGTAGGGAACGAACCCTCGAATCGCAAGCGATTCGCTTTCGTTCCCCGCGCGCGGGATGGAACGTTGCGGCGAACGTTCCGTACTGTAGCCCTCGCTCGCCGCAGCGAGGGCGCGGCGCAGAATAAATTCGCGGTCGGGCGCGGCGATGAGCTCGACTTCGGCTCCGGCGAGCATGGGCACTGAGGGCGCGATGGTCAGACGCTCCATCGCCGTCGGCGTCAAAATTTCGCGCAAGGTCACGCCACCCATAAGCACGTCATAGATGGAGGCGGGCAGCGCAAAGCGGTCTACGCCGACGCTTGTCGAGCAATTGCCTTGCGCGTCCAAATCGAGGAGCAAGACGCGACGACCTTGCCAGGCGAGAAATGCGCCGACATTGACCGCCGTGGTCGTTTTGCCGACGCCGCCTTTTTGGTTAGCGAATGCGTATATTGTGCCCATGATTATGACAAACCACTACCCATTGTGGTCGCGCTCAAGCCCGCGCATTATACAACGGCGCGCGCGGGTGTGCAAGACGTGATAGATGTAGTGACGAATTCATTCGTCGCTTGACGCGAAACGAAAACGCTGTGCGTCGTATTGGCGACGCACAGCGTTTTCGTTTTTGAACGCTTTGTCCCTACACCGCGCGGTTACGAGGTCTCTACGTCGGGTCCGCGCGTGGGAAACATGAATGGACTGGGCAGCGGCACCGCGCCGTCCGGCGCTTGTACGGGAATGATAATGTTCATATCCCACAGCCG
Source organism: Chloroflexota bacterium (assembly GCA_016209205.1). Taxonomy (GTDB): domain Bacteria; phylum Chloroflexota; class Anaerolineae; order UBA4142; family SHND01; genus SHND01. The sequence continues at coordinate 26,352 of JACQWQ010000130.1, read as the reverse complement.
CAGGTCTACGGCAAAATTGGCGCGGTCTTGGCGCGTGCAGCCGCACTTGATTTCAAAACGCATCTCTAGCTTGTGAATATAACCGTCATCACAAACCCAGACATTCAGCTCGGCTGTAGTGGGCTGATCCTTGAACCGCCGAATACTGCCGTTAAAAACTTTGGTCTGCGCATCGAGGTCGGCGTAATATTTTCCGGCTTCCGCCTTATCCGCGCGGTAGAGCGTGCACGGGCGTTGGTCCAGGACTTGAGCGCCGTCCGTACGAAAAGTAGGGAATGAAACATTTGCATCGGCAAACAGCCCGAGCGTGCTCCGCGTCCCCACCGTACCGTACAGTTGGTCGTTCACTTGCACCGGGGTGGCGTACCAACGCTTTTCACTCGCGCCAAGGTACGGCAGGGGTCCCAACAAATACGCGCGGTTGTCCAGCGTCCGCACTTCGAGTGGACTTGACGCGTCACCCGTAAGATAGCCGATCAATGCGCCGCTCATTGCCCAGCGCGAATTGTTGCGGTCTACGTTGCCTTCCATCGTCAAAACGCGAATCGGCGTGCCGGGCGTTTCCCCCAGCAAAGAGACGGTGGGGCTCGACGCGATCATTTCAATGTGCGCGCTGTAGACGTTCAAACCGTTCGTGCGCTTGATGGCTTTCAACACTTCGAGCGTGGTCGCATCGGGCACGCGCGTAGGCGGCGCGGGCGTTTGCGTCGGAGCGACCATCGTGCCCGGAAGATGATCGGGCGTCCAGGTCGCGGGGTAAACAATTGCCGTCGGCGTCGGTCCCGGCGTGGGCGTCGGACGTTGGCGTCGCGCGCACGCGCCAACCACCAACAAGCACGCCAAACTTATAAACAAGATACGCATCCAGTTGAGCATAATGTCACCTCCGAAGATGCTTGCGAACACAAACAAGCTAGAGCGAGAGTCGCCTGAGCACTTGCCAAAACGATTGTATCAAACTTTCAGCGATTTATACAAACCAATTTCAGCCCCGCTTGAGGCGCGCTTCGACTTGAGCGCGCGTCGGCATGGTCTCTGCGCCCGCGCTTTCGATGGCGAGCGACGCCGTCGCGTTGCCAAACCGCGCGGCTTGCAGCAAATCGCCGGTTTCGTAATAGCGAATCAAAAAACCCGCCGCAAACGAATCCCCCGCGCCGGTCAGATCAACAACCTTTGTCGGAAAGGCGGGCACCTCCAGCGGACGTTTGCTCTTTTGATAAATCGTGCAGCCGTTTACGCCGAGCGTCATGATGACAACGGGCGCTAGCGCGACGTACGACGACAAACGCTCCGCAAAAGGTCCCAAATCTTCATCGCTTTGAATCAAAACGCTCGCGCGCGGCAAAATGTCAACCGCTTCACTCCAGGCGCGGGGTTTCACCCGCCCCATCGCGTCCCACTTGCGCATCCACCCTTGCGGCGAAACGGCGAGGGTTGTGTTTGGCGAAAATACGTTCATCATCGCGCCGTCAATTTCGCCCGCGAGCGGACCGAGCAGCACAATTTTCGCGTCGCGCCATCCGGCAGGCACATCCGTCGCGCGAATGGGCGCGGCAATGTCGCGCACGTATTGCGTGCGTGTGTTGTCGTGATAAAGATTGCGAAAGGTTGTGGTCGTCGGAGAAGGAATACGCACGATTTCAATATCGTGCAAGAGCTGGGGTTCCGGATAATCCGCTGCCGCGCTGGTGAGGATGCCAACGCGATACCCTAATTCGCGCGCGGTGATGGACGCGAACGTGGCTGCGCCGCCGAGCGTGAACGAACCGTCCGCCTGCTCGTCGCGCGTGAGATGACCGATGACGACAAAATCGGGGGACAACGAAGGATGAAGGCGGAAGGATGAGGGATGAAGCAATGAATTTTTCATCCTTCATCCCTCATCCTTCATCCTTTACTTGGGTAGAATCATGACCCGCCGTCGGTCGCCTTCGCCGATGCTTTGGGTTTTGACGTTCGGATGCTCTTTGAGCGTAATGTGTACGATGCGCCGTTCGTTCGGCGGCATCGCTTCCAGCGTGATGGGCTGATGGTTTTGGCGCACGCGCTCTGCCATGCGTTTTGCCAATTCGCGCAAGACACGTTCGCGGCGCGCGCGATAGCCCTCCACGTCCACCATGAAGCGCTCATTGCTGTGGGTCTGGCTTGCCACGATCAACCGCGCGAGATATTCCAAATCGCGCAGCGTTTCCCCGCGGCGCCCGATGAGAATCCCCAAGTCCGCGCCTACAATGTCGAGCACGAAATCGGGCCCCTCGTTGCCTTCCACATCGCGATGGATCACCACTTGACTGCGGATGCCCATCCCGCGCAAGAGCTTTTCCAACACTTGTTTGGCAACGGCTGGCACATCTTGTGGTTCGTCCAAACGCGCCGCCGTCGGCGCCGCGTGGGGTTCGGTCAAAACAGACGCGGCAGGCGTCGCTGCTGCGACCGGTGCAAAGTTGTTCTCGTTTTCTTCGCGCACGGTGAGTTGCACCATGACGGGATGTTCCGGATCACTGCCGATGGCGCTCAAGAGCTCGACTTCGACTTGATCGCGTCCCACCATCAATTCAGCCAAACCGGCTTGAATCGCTTCTTCCACCGTACGTCCGCTAGAATTAACGCTTTTTACCACTTTTTCTTTTTCCCTTGTTTGCGCTCACAACGTCACCACCGGCGGGCGCTGCCGGTTCACTTTCGTTCCCATTCGAGGCATCCACAGGCGGTTTGCTGAGAGACGACGGGGCGCCGGTGCGGCGTCTGGTACGCACTGGTTCGGGCGCTGGTTTCGGCAGCAAATTTTTGATCCCGTCCCATCCACCGGTAAAACCTTGCTGAAGGATGCCGATGACGCTAAACGTAATCCAATACAATGATAAACCAATCGGCGCGCTATACACAAAAAATCCAAACATCAGCGGCATGATCAGGGTCATGGACTGATTCATTTGCGCTTGCTGCGGATCGAGCGCGACGGTCGGAGTCTGCATCATTTTCGTTTGCACGTATTGCGCGCCGACCACCACCGCGATGACGAACGCGACGATCACCAAATTTTGTGTGCTCAACACGGCGCCGAGATTCAGTCCAAAGAAATACGCGTTAACGGGCACTAGGGACGCGGTGCTGAGAAAATTGGGGTACAGGTGCTGCGGCAGCCGCATCAGCTGTTCCGGTCGCTCTGCTATCGTATCGTTAATCACCTGATACATGCCGATAAAAATCGGAAAGGGGAGCAGCGTCAATAGACAACCAGCGTTGAAGGGGTTCGCCATGCCGTGCTCTTGGTACAGCTTCATTTGTGCTTGCTGGAGCTGCTGCGGATTGTCTTTGTATTTCTTTTTGATCTCGTCCAGTTTCGGTTTCAGCGCCGCCATTTTTTCTTGCTGTTTTTTCATGGACTGCTGCGACTTGATGCGAAACGGCATGGTCACGACGCCGACGAGAAGGGTAAACACGATGATGGCAATGCCGTAATTCCCGATGAGGGCATACAGGAACAACATTGCATTCAACATCGGATTGTACACGAACGTGTTGAACAAACCACCGAGAATGTCCATATTTCACTAATTCCCACAGAGCTGCCCGCTGTTGGCGTCGAAACACCATTTGCGCGAACCGTCAGCAGCATTAAGAGCATACATATTATGCCCTTGTATGGGAAGATACAAAATACCGGCTTGAAGCGTTGGCGACGCGTAAACGGGTCCTTGCAGCTGGATTTTCCATTTCAACGCGCCGTTATTCAAGTCAATTGCATATACATATTGATCGGTCGCGCCAAAATATCCGATGTCGCCCTCTACGACGATTGCAGAACGAATCTCGGCATTGCTTGACAGCGACTGTGACCATACGACGCTGCCGGTAGACGCGTTGAGCGCGTACACTTTGCCTGCCAGTGTACCGAAATAAACGGCGTCGTTCCGCCACGTGGGTTTCGACCAAATCCATTCATTCTGATTGTCGGATTTGAATTCCCACTTGAGTTTGCCCGTCGCTGCGTCAAGCGCGACGAATTTACTCTGCGCGCCAAAATAAAGCGTACCGTTTGCTATCAATGGCGTACCTGCAATCAAACTGCTCGCGTCATAGTTCCATTTTTTCGCGCCGGTTGCGGCATCGAGCGCATACAAGTTATGATCCAACGAACCGAAATACACGGTCCCTTTATCGAACGCGGCGCTCGACCAGATTTTATCCTTGGCGGAAAATTCCCATTTCTTGCTGCCGTTGGCGGCGTCCAGCGCATAGAACTTGTTATTGTTGTCGCCGAAATAAATCGTGTTGTTGGCGACGAGCGCGGTGGGCACAACCGGGCCGAGCGCCGCCGGGTTTGGCTCGACAGGGAATTGCCAGCGCAATGTGCCGCTGTTGGCGTTCAGCGCGCGGAAGACGCCATCGTAGCCGCCGACGTACAACGTGCCATTCTCGACCACGGGCGTGCCGTACACGCTGATCAGATTTTTGTCTTGCGGATAAGACCATTTCTTGGCGCCGGTCGCGGGATCGAGAGCAATGATCTTGGCATCGCCGCCGCCGTAATAGAGCGAATTCTGGTCCAGCGCCGCGCCCGACCAACCCGTGGCGGGCGGTGCGCCGCCGCACGCCGCCAAGAGCGCGAGACCAGCTAACGCTAGTACAAAGAAAAAAAACTTGTTGATGATTACACTCCTGTCAATCTTTGTAGGGCACGGGATCAAACCCCGGCGCGTGAAACGGATGACAACGCGCGAGGCGTTTCAACGCGAGCCAACCGCCCCGCGCCACGCCAAACCGGTCAATCGCCTCGACCGCGTATTGTGAGCAAGTGGGTTGAAAACGACACGCCGAGGGCAGCGAGGGCGAAACAAAGCGTTGATACAACCAAAGCGGGACGAGGACAAGATATTTCATACGCTATATTATACGTGCGCGGCGCAGAATTTCTTGAACGGCTGCTGCAAGCTCTGTAAAAGTCGCGGCGGCGATATTCCCGCGCGCAATGAGAACCAGATCATAGCCCGGCGCGATCCGCACAAAGAGCGGTCGCAGCGCTTCGCGCATCCGGCGTTTGGCGCGATTCCGTACGACGGCATTGCCCAATTTTTTCCCGGCGACGAACGCCGCGCGCGTCTGCGCCAAGCCGTTCGGACGCACCCGCAATATAACAAGCGGGTGGGCAAATGTGCGTCCCTCTTGCCACACCCGCTGTACGTCGGCTTGATTCTTTAGTCGCCACGCGCGTTTCACGCGTCATCGCGTCCAGACCTGACAGGTTTCCACGCGTCGGTTCGCGTACGACAATGCGCGGTGCGAAAGCGAAAATTTTGCGTTGACCCACTGCTTTAAAACCTGTCAGGTCTCGACTATGGTTTGCGAAACACTTTGGCGCGCTTGACGCCGACGGTCAGGCGCGCGCGCCCTTTGGCGCGCCGCGCTTTTAACACATTGCGGCCGCCAGTCGAACGCATTTTGCGGCGGAACCCGTGGACGCGCAAGCGGTGCAAACGTTTCGGTTGATACGGTCGTTTCACGTTGACGAACTCCCTGTAACGCTTGACAAAAAATTGCCAAAAAAATCGCGCGGTCAATACTTCACCACGCGGGCAAGACCAGATTATACACGCGCGCGTAGGAATCACAAAATCGCGAATGGCTGTGTAGCGGATAGCAAATGGTGAGTCGCGTATCCCAGATCGCGTATCGCGTATTGCAAATCGTGTATCGCAGATTGCACTTGACCATCTGACTCACCGACCATCCGACCATCCGACCACCCGACCCTCCGACCATCCGACCTGTCTCTCTCCATCACTCCCTCTCTCCATCACTCCCTCTCCCGTCTCCCGTCTCCAATCCTTTTCTCAAACACATCTGATTCAATGGACATTCCGCGCAGTGCGGCGCGCGTTTGGTGCAAGTGTATTTGGCATGGGTGTCGAGCAGCGCATGAAATTCATTAAACAACGCGGCGTCCGGCGGCAAATTTTCCATGAACAATGCTTGCAATTCCTGATAGCCAGCGTTCGACTCTGCCAAGCCGAGACGCGTCAGGATGCGCCGCGTGTACGCGTCAATTACAAAAATCGGTTGGTGTGCCGCATACAACAGAATCGCATCCGCCGTTTCGGGACCGACGCCGTGCAAGGCGAGCAGCTGCGCGCGTTGTGTCATCAAATCGCCGCCGCGCATCTTGTCTGGTTCGTCGGCGTACGCGCGCAGCAAAAATTTCGCTAGACTTTTCAAGCGGCGCGGTTTGGACGATGTAAAGCCCGCGGGGCGAATCAGTTTGGCGAGCCGGTCAAGACGCAGCGCGCGGATGCGGCGCGGCGCGAGCGCGTCGGCGCGTTTCAGGTTTTCGAGCGCGCGCTCGACATTGCGCCACGACGTATTCTGTGTCAAAATCGCGCCGACCATGATTTCCCATTTCGACTCGTGGGGCCACCAGTACTGCGCGCCATAATGCGCGAGCAGTTTCGCATACAAGGTTTCGAGGAGCTGCGGCATGGCGTTATTTTATCACTTGGCAGACGCGCCGATGCAAGACCCCAAGGGTTTTCGAACGATGATGTGCATCGAGTCGCGCGGCGCGGCAAAACCCTTGGGGTCTGAACGCCTACGACAACTCCGTTATTTTATCACTTGGCAGCCGCGCCGTTGACAGGTATAATCGCGCGAGTAAATCGTCCGCGCAAGGGGGAGAGGTGAAGCTTTACTTTTTGCGACATGGGCTGGCAGATTGGGAGCATTGGGAAAAACCGGACGACGCGCGCCCGTTGACCAAAAAAGGACGCAAACAAGTCGCCGCGGTGGCAAAAGCTTTGCAAGAGCTCAAGGTCCGCCCAAACGTCATTCTCACCAGCCCGCTGCCGCGCGCGGCGGAAACGGCAGAGATTGTTTCGGCTGAATTGGAAATTGATTGTGTGGCCTGTCCACAGTTAGCGCCGGGTTTTGATTTGAACGCGCTGCGTCAATTGCTGAACGAGCACCCGGGGCGCGATGTGCTGTTGGTCGGGCACGAACCAGATTTCAGTCGCGTGATCGCGCTGCTGACCGGCGGCAACGTGCGCATGGCCAAAGCGGGCTTGGCGCGCATTGATGTGGAAGATGGCGCGGGGTTGAGCGGTGAACTGGCGTGGCTTGCGCCGCCCAAAGTGTTGAAAGCAATTTGAACGGAGTGAAAATTCAATATGGCAGAAATCATTGTCGGCTGCGCCTTGTCGGATGTAAATCGTGCGGACCTGCCGCGCAATTTGCGCGTGCCGGAACGCTTGAGCGATTACATTGAATTGTACCAGACGCGCCTCGCAGCGCCGTACGTCTTGTTTGAAATTCAACCCGAAGATTTGTGGACGGTGCCCGCGACGTTCCCCGATCAATTCATTCCGCGCAAAAACAATCGCTGGTGGCGTACCGTCCAATCTCAACCAGAGCTCCTCGTGAAACTACGCGCGCCCAACATGCTCCTCGGCGTGCACCAACCGGTGCAAAATCGCGACGCGCTCTCGTCCAACTTTTTTCACAAGTACGAAGCCATCGAAGCGACAAAACAGGCGATGGAGTTTGCCGAATACATTGACGCGGACTATTTCGTCTTTCATCTCGCGCACGTGGACAAATGGAGTTGGGATCGTCAGGATCAAATGGACAAGGCGATCAAAATTTTCAATGTCTTTGCCACGTACTATACCGCGCGCGAAATGAGTTTCACGCCCGTCATCGAAACGCTCGAATTTCCAAAATTTCCCGCGACCGGCGCGGAAGCCTTCCTGTTGTTGAAAGAGTGCCGCAAAGCACTCCGCAACACGAAACTCGCGTTCAACATTGCGCACTTGTGGAGTTCGCGCCGCCGCATGTTGAAAACGGGCAACTGGCCCGATGAACGCGTTTCATTTGAAGCAACGCTAGAGTACTCGCTCGACACGCTGGCAAATGACATTCACATTTTTGATTTGAGCGGCGGCTGGGAATCGGAAACCCACGCGGTGCCGGGTTTGCATCCCCAGCAAGACCCGTTCCGCTATCCAATCAAGTTACGCGAGAGCGCCAGCATCTATGCCGAATCGGGCGAGCTCGATTTGAATCGCGTGCTCGAATTGATGGTCAGGGCAACCGTGCGGCGCGGGCATGCCTTGAATGTGGTGCTGCAAATTTTCGACCGCGACATTGAACAAGTTTTGGAAACCGCGCGGTTGATTCGCCACGACCTCACCGCCCGCGCCAACGCGCCCGCATCTGCGTATCACCCCATCGAAATCGCGCCTGCGTCCAAGCAAAAACGCGCGTCCGCGCGCCGCCGCGCCACGGGGCGTCAGGTCTCCGCCGCGCGCGCGCAAAAGAACGGGCACGCGACGACAGGCAAGAAAAAAGAACCCAAGAAAAAATCAAGAAAAGGCAAATAGGGAAGCTGAAATCCTCCATCCTCACTCCTCCTTACTCGTAATATCCGCGACCTGCGCGTTCGTCAATCGCAGCAACGTTTCGCGCGCAATCGGAAAGACCGAGTGCGGCGTCCCCGCCGCCGCCCACACAATTTCAAAACGCGACAGCGACTCATCTACAAGCCGCGCTGCGATTTCATCGCTCGTGTGTGCGAACGGCGCGACGCCGCCAATCGCAAACCCCGTCCGCGCGCGCACCTCATTCGCGTTGGCGATACGCACCGTGCTGGCGCGCAACGCGCGCGCGATCTTGAACGGGTCCGCGCGGCGGTCGCCCGCCACGAGCGCGAGCACCGTGTCGCGTTCGTCCAAAATAAACACGAGCGACTTGACGATTTGCCCGAGTTCACAGCCCACCGCTTCGGCGGCGAGCTGCGCCGTGCGCGTCGAGTTGGGCAGTTCGTGAATTTCGATGTCGAGACGATGGGCGCGGAAATATTCGCGCACGCGGTCAATGGACTTGGCCATATTCCAATTGCTTCCGTCTTTTTCGCGTCGCGTACCGCGCGCGTCGTTCGCGCGCACGAAAGCCGATTTCACGGTGCGCGGGTTCGGGTTCTTGCGTCAACTGCTCGAGCGCTTCAAACACCTCCAAAAATTGCGCGTCGTATTTATCTTTCATTTCATCAACGCGCCGCGCAAGATCGGAATAACTTGCCGCGCTGTGGCGCAAGCGCACGAACGTCCGCATGATTTCGATGTTCACCTGGACCGCGCGTTCGCTTCGCAAAACGCTGGAAAGCATCGCGACACCCTGTTCGGTAAAGGCATACGGCATCGCGCGCCGCATCCCACCCCAACTTGAAGTCACAATTTGTGACTTCAAGTTGACGAACTCGGCGCGTGTCAATTGAAACATGAAATCTTTGGGAAAGCGTTCGATGTTTCGCTTTACTGCCTGCACCTAGACTTTGGGCGCGACCCCATACAATTCCGCTAAATCCGGGCTAAGCATAACACGCTGTCCGTGAATGAAATAGATGTGATGAGCAATGCGCTCGCTGGGAACGATTATGGATTTTGATTTCATGGTTGTTTGACTAGCCCGGTATGATTGGCAGGCATACGAACATTATAGCCACAGACGCGCGGCGTGACAACACAAAAAAGCGGACGGGCATTTACCCGTCCGCCCTCCAACACTTGCGCGGCGCGCGCGCCGCGCTTTTACGACACCAACAGTACTTGGTCGTCAAAAGTCAAACTTGTAATACAAAATCGAACGCGCCGTTTTTGCTGCCATCCGCATTTTCAGTAAGCGTCATTTCCAGCGCCGGATTGTAAATCCCGTCAGTGCGGTTACGCGGTTCGCCGGGAAAATACAATTGACTCGTCAACACCGGGTTGTTGGGCGCTTGGACTTTGACGTGAATGTGACGCGTGCGTCCCGGATATACACCCGGCACAATGGTTTCGAGACGATAACGTCCTTGTTCGTCGGTGAATTGATGCCCGCGCAAAGTGTATCCCGCATTGTCGTACACGCCCGCATCATCGCACTGCCAAAAATCCAGTAACGCGCGCGCGATGGGCTGGCATTCTGTACTCTGCACGATACCCGTAACAACGAGTTTGGCGCCCTGCATGTCGCTTTCCAACAACGACGCGCGTTCGGGACTGCCCGGCGTAAAGTACGGACCTTCGGTTTGTGCGGGTGTCGGGTTATCGTCAGTGTCGCCGCACGCGGGCGTAGGTTCCAATTGTGCGGCAATGGTGGGCACGGTGGTTGCAGCTTGTGTAGCGGATTGAACGGTGGATACGGACGTTGGCGGTATCGCAGTGGAAGGGATATTCGTCGGTTGCGTTGTAATTGTCGGCGCGACAGTGGGTTGTTGCTGTGCGCACGCGGCGAGAATCAGCGCCGGCGGCATCGTCACAAGCGCGTACAAAAACGCGCGGCGCTTGAGTAAAGTTTGGGTCTGGCTCATGAATTGCTCCTTAGTTTATGATGCGCGGGTTTACACAGGCGAGATAAAGCCCGCATTAAAATCTGGAGGAATCGCGATGGAAACGCATAAAAGAATTTGTTTATTCTCGTATCGCACGCATTAACAATGTATAAAAAATGGTCGGGCTGCCCCGACCATTTTCAAACGTCCGCGCGGTGATCTGCGCTCATCCCAAAATGCACATACTTGGGTGTGCGCGCATGAACCATTATTCATAACGCAGTGCGTCAATCGGATTCAATCGCGCCGCGCGTTGCGCCGGATAGATGCCAAAAAACAAACCAACCGCGACGGCAAAGCCGACGGCGATTGTGACGGAAACCGCCGACACCGACGCGGTCAAAATTCCCGAAAGCGTCACCAGTGTGGCAATGAGGACACCGCGCGCGAGTCCAATCAATCCACCGGTGAGTGAAAGCACGACCGCTTCGACCAAAAATTGCATCAAGATGTCGCTCCCGCGTGCGCCGACCGCTTTGCGCAAACCAATTTCGCGCGTGCGTTCGGTGACACTCACAAGCATGATGTTCATGATGCCGATGCCGCCGACGAGCAGCGAGATGCCCGCGACCGCCGCGAGAAACGCCGTGAGCAAACTCGTGATGGTGTTTAACGTGCTGAGAATCGAGTCTTGACTCAAGATGCTAAAATCGTCTTTGGTTGCGTCGCTTGGCAAATTGTGGCGCTCGCGCCAGAGTGCACTGATGCGATTTTGCACGCCTTGAATATCATTGGCATTGGTCACCGACAGTGTAACGGTGGAAACGCGATAATGATTGCCGTCTGCAGTACGCATGTTGGCAAAGCGTTGTTGAATGTACGTGATCGGCATCAACGCTTCATCGTCAATCGAACCGAAACCCCCGCCGCCTTTTTTCTCCAACACGCCAATGACGCGCAGCGGGTGCCCATTCAAGCGTACGCTTTGCCCAACCGCTTCACCACTGCCAAATAAATCTCGCGCCACCGTATGCCCCAAGACAACAACTGCCGCGCCCTCACGCACTTGCGCGTCGTCAAAAAAAGTTCCACTCTGAAGCGTTAACGTATTGAGCGACGCGTACGAAGGGGTTGTTCCAACCAAAGAAATATTTTTGTCCGCCGCGGGCGCGACTAGCGTGCCGCCATTTTGAATCGAAGGCGCGATGCCGTTGAGGGGCAGGTTCAATGCTTTGATCGCTTCATCGTCGTCCATCGAAAGCGTTTGCGCGCTGACGCTGCCGCTGCCCGGACCGCGATTGTTCAATTGCCCCGGTGAAATGAAAAGCAAGTTCGTGCCGATGGATTGAATTTGCGACGTGATGGAATTACTCGCGCCCGCGCCGAGCGCCATCAGCGCGACGACGGACGCGACGCCGATGATGACACCGAGCATCGTGAGAAACGAACGCACGCGATTTGCCATCAAACTGTCGAACGCGGTCCGTACGATTTCGCTCCAGCTCACGCTGCCCGAACCATTGAGCGGCGCAAAGATGATCTCTGCGGCGGATGTGCTTGCGCCGCGTTTTGTTTCCACTGTAAGTGTTGCTGACATGTCCAACTCCTATGCCGCGCGCGGGGTTTGCGCGAGATCGTCCACAATTTCACCGTCGCGCACGTGCAAAACACGCGCCGCATACGCGGCAACGTCCGCTTCGTGCGTGACCAAGACGACGGTCAATCTTTGCTCGCGATTCAACCGCTGCAAGATACCCATGATTTCCGCGCTCGTTTTGGTATCGAGCGCGCCCGTCGGTTCGTCGGCAAGAATCACCGACGGACTGCCCGACAAGGCGCGCGCAATCGCAACGCGCTGCTGCTGCCCACCCGACAATTCATTCGGGCGATGCTCCATGCGATTGCTCATGCCGACGATGTCGAGCGCCGCCGCCGCGCGTTGATGCCGCTCTTTGCCGGATACACCGCGATAAATCAACGGCAGTTCCACGTTGCGCAGCGCGGATTGGCGCGGCAGCAAATTGTATTGTTGAAAAACAAAACCCAGTTTTTCCGCGCGCACGGCAGAGAGTTCCGTATCGTCCAATTGGGAAACTTCATGCTTGTCGAGTGTGTACGTTCCACTCGTCGGCGTATCGAGACAACCGAGCAAATTCATCAACGTGCTTTTGCCGCTGCCGCTCGGTCCCATGATCGCGACAAATTCCCCTTGTTTGATTTGGAACGAAACACCTTTGAGCGCGGGCACTTCGACCTCGCCCATGCGATAGACCTTTGTCAAATCGTGTACATCAATCATTGTGTTCATACGGTTGCTCCCGAATTGCCCATCGCAGACGGCATCCCCAAAAACGAGTACCGGCGATATGCTATCTGCTCTCGGCTTTCGGTTATCCTCCTCCAAACGGTCCACCGCCGGGGAGTCCGTTGCCGGTGGTCGTGCCGGGGAGCGCAATGATTTGTTGTCCTTCGGTGAGACCATTGACGATTTCGGTCTTGACGCCATCGCTGATGCCGGTTTGCACTTCGACATCTTGCGACTTGCCCTTCGTCCCGATAATTTGGACGACGTGTCCGTTGCCCTTGGGCAACAATGCAGAATTGGGCACGAGCAGGATGTTGTCTTTTTGCATCGTGATAATGTCTACGTTCGACGTCATGCCTACTTTGACTCGCGCGTCTTTGTCCGCGAAATCTACGCGCACGGCGTACGTGACGACGCCGTTGTTGACGGTAGACGAAGGCGAAATGTACGTGACCTTGCCATCGGTCTGCCAATCGGAAATCGAATCAATCGTCAATTTTACATTTTGATCGAGCGCGGCTTTGACCACATCGTTTTCACTCAAACGCAATTCGACATGCAATGGATCGCGGTCGAGTAACATCATCGCAATGCCGCCGCTGCTGCTGCCGGGCACAATGTTGATTTTAGTAATCACACCGGCGAACGGCGCTTTCAAGGTCGCGTCATCCAAATTGAGCTGCGCTTGCTTGAGCGACTGTTCCGCTTGCTGCACCGTGGCTTGCTGAATGGCAATGTCCGTGTCGCTCGCGGGCGCGGTGAGTTTCGCCAGATTGGATTTCGCTTGTTCCACACTGGATTTCGCCGACGCGAGTTGGTCGGGCGTCACCGCCAAATCGTCGAGCCGTTTTTTCGCGGCTTGCAAACTCGAAAGCGCAGACGCGACTTGAGATTGCGCGTTGGGTCCTGAGGTTGCCAATTGCGTATTGTAATCTGCGAGCGCTTTTTGATAATCCACTGTCGCGTTTTGCAAATCTTTGGACTGCGGCATCATACCCATATTCGGATTCGACGCGCCGCCGATGCGATCATACGCAGCTTGCGCTTGTTTGAGCGCGTTTTCCGCTTTGAGCAATGTCGCTTGCGCCGCTTCAAGACTGGAACTCGCTGTGCTCGCCGCTTTCACCGCTGCCGTGTATGCGGCTTGCGCGCTGTTCACATCGGCTTGCGCGGCGGCGAGCGCGGCTTGCGTCGGACCATCTGCCACATTTTGATAATTCGCTTGTGCGGAATCGAGCGCGGCTTGCGCGGCGGCAATTTGTTCCGGTGTCGCGTTGCCTTGTTGTGCTTGTTTCAGACGCGCTTGTGCGCTGGCGAGATTCGCTTGCGCGTTCGCGACTTGGGCTTCCAAATTGCGCGCGTCGAGCGTCGCGAGGGGTTGGTCTAATTTGACCACATCCCCTTCCTTGACCAAAACGTTTTGGACCGTGCCATTCGTTTGAAACGTAAGGTCAAGCAATTGATCGGCGGTCACGGTGCCGCTGCCCGAAACACTGCCGGTGATGCTGCCGCGCGTAACCGTAACCGTTGATTGTTTGCTTGCGGCTTGCGCGCTGGAATTGCGAAATGGATTCGCAATCAAAAGCGCCGCGCCAATCGCCAATAGAATTACGACGGCGCCAACGATGAGCCACGGATTAAATCTTTTTTTCTTTTTTGTCATAGCAGTTGCCATTTTTCTTTACCTTTCAAATCATTGCAGAAATGTTTTGTTGTTCCGAGCATAACAAAAGGACTGCACTTTGTAAGCAGGAGGTCAGGTGATTTACAAAGGATAGGTTCGGGTTAATGCCGCATCACCCATTCGGGTGATGCGGTGAACGGGCAAAAAGACGATGCGTTGTTGTGCACGCGAGTGCTATAATGTTTCACAATGGATGGGAACGGAAAGGTGCGCGAAATGTCCGAGGGGCTACAGGACAATGCGGCGACGATACGGCACGAAGAAACGCAGCGGCGTGGCGAAATGTTTATGCGCGCGCTGCCGATTTTTCTCATTCCGTTCGCGGCGACGATTGTAGTCGGATTGATTGTCGGCACTTTGGCGGGTGGTTTCCCCCCTTCCCCTGACGCGATGCACGAACGCAATCCGTTTGTGCCGCTGGTCGTCGGCGCGGTCTTTCTGATTGCATTGATCGCGCTCGTACGTTTTGGGCGTCCGAATCTTTCCAGCGTTTTGTTGATTGGCGTGTGGACGCTGTTCACAACGCTTTTTGGTTTGACGAACGGGGAAAACACTTTTTGGATGGCGCTGTTGATCGTGCCGATTTGCGCGGCGGGCTTGCTCATTGATGGTTTCGCCAGTATCACGCTCGCGGCGCTGGCGACGCTGCTGGTCATCAGTTTGAGCTTTCTCCAATGGCAAGGCGTGGTGGCGTCGCCAACAGAGCCGCCGGAATTCCTTTCGAGTTATTTGCCGCTTCTTTCGGCGGGTTTTTGGACCGGCATTTTTTGGACGATTGCGGCGCTGACCTATTTACTCGCCAGCAATCTGCAGAACGCGCTCAAGTCCAGCCGCGCGCGTGCGCAAGAATTGAGCGCACTTTCGGCGTCGCTCGAAGCGCGCGTCCAAGCACAGACCGCTGCCCTGTTGGAGCAATCGCGTGAAGCCGCGGTGCTGGAAGAGCGTTCGCGCGTGGCGCGTGACATTCACGACACGCTCGCGCAAGGACTCACCGGCATCGTCGTGCAATTGGGCGCGGCGCAGCGCGCCATGCAAGCAGCAGACGGGAACGCCAACGCGGACGGCGCCGCGCTCGAACATCTCACGCTCGCGCAAAGTATGGCGCGCGAAGCGCTTGCCGAAGCGCGGCGCTCGATTTGGAATTTGCGCGCGCCGCATTTGGAACGCGGCGAACTGCGCGATGCGTTGGCGGGCTTGGCGGAACGCGCGTCGCGCGCGAATGTGCAGGTGGAATTTGAAACGCGCGGGGTGGAATGGAATTTACGCGCAGAGGTGGAATCGGCGCTGCTGCGCGTGGCGCAAGAAGCATTGGTCAATGTTGCCAAACACGCCAACGCGACACGCGCAACGGTCTGGCTGACATACGCGCCCGACGCAGTGCGGTTGGTCGTTCACGATAACGGCGTCGGGCTAAGCGACGACGCGTTGAATGACGCAACGCGCGTCACAGGACCGGAGAGTGGTTTTGGTTTATTGGGGATGCGCGAACGGATTCACCAATGGGACGGCGCGCTGAGCGTGACCAATGACCACGGCGCCAAAGTAGAGGCGACGATTCCGCGCCCGCGCGCGGAACGCGTGGCTGAAAAATAGGAACCGCGAATCTACGCGAATCTACGCGAATTCTTTTTCTTTTTTATTTCTCGTAGATTCACGCAGATTCGCGGTTTCATGATCATGATGATTCGTTTAGTCGTAGTAGACGATCATCCGGTGGTGCGGCACGGGCTGGTTTCGATGCTGCGTTACGAAAAAGATATGCAAGTCGTCGGCGAAGCGGGCGACGGCGCACAAGCCGTGCGCGTCATTCTCGAACAAAAACCCGACGTCGTGCTGCTGGATTTGCGTTTGCCGCAATTGAGCGGCATCGAAGTGATGAAACAGGTACGTTCGCAACAAGAGCAATTGCGGGCACAGCAAGCGCCGCTGCAAGCGCAAGCGGCGGACATACGTTTTTTGGTGTTGACGACGTACGATACCGACGAATACATTGTGCCCGCCTTGAGCGCGGGCGCGCAAGGATACTTGCTCAAAGACACGACGCCGGACGAATTAACCCGCGCGATTCGTTCGCTCGCGGCAGGCGGCGCGCCGCTCGAACCGGCGGTCGCGGCGAAATTGATCGAAAGCATGTCGGGCAAGGACGAGGATGAATTGTCCGCACGCGAGCTCGACGTATTGAAATTACTCGTCGCCGGGGCGAGCAACAAAATGATCGCCGCACAGTTGAATCTTTCCGAGAACACGATCAAGTCTCACCTCAGTCACATTTTTAGTAAACTCCAGGTGCAGAGTCGCGCCGAAGCCGTGGCGGCCGCGCTCCAGCGCGGCATCGTGCCGCTGGATAGAAGTTAAAAACCTCACAGGTCTCGCAGACCTGTGAGGTTTTTTGTTAGCGCGGTTTGTTTTGCAAAACCCCCTCGATGCGTTCCATCACTTCGGGCGTAAGTTTTGGCGTAATCTCGAGCGCGCCTAGATTTTCGGTGAGCTGTTCCACATGCGACGCGCCGAGAATCACGCTGCTCAAGTCTGGATTTTTCAAACACCATGCAATCGCCAACTGCGCCATGCTCGCGCCCAATTCACGCGCCAGCGGCGCGAGCTGTTTGACTTTGGCAATGCGCTCGGGCTTGAGCACCGAATTTTGTAACCATTCATAACCGGGCTGTGCGGCGCGCGAATCGGCGGGAATCCCATTGTTGTATTTCCCACTCAACAATCCCGACGCGAGTGGGCTCCAAATCACTTCGCCGTAATGATGCTCGCGGAACAGGCGCGCGTATTCGCCTTCCACATGCTCGCGCGTGAACATGTTATAGTGCGATTGTTCGGTGATCGGTTTGTGCAAGTGATGTTTTTCGGCAATGTAAATCGCCGAGACAATTTCGTACGCGCTCCATTCCGACGTGCCCCAATACAAGGCTTTGCCCGCCTCGATCAGGTTGTGCATTGCCCACACGGTTTCTTCCAGCGGCGTTTCGGGATCGGCGCGATGGGCAAATATTAAATCCACGTAATCGAGTTGCAAGCGTTTGAGCGAAGGATCAATCGCCTGTGTCAAGTATTTGCGATTGAGCGTGTTTTTTTGATTGATGCCCTCCGCCAAGCCCCAGTAGAATTTCGTGGACAGGACATAGGAGCTGCGTGGCCAACCTAGTTTTTTCAAGGCAGCACCCATAATGATTTCGGCGTTGCCGCCGGCATAGGATTCGGCATTGTCGAAAAAATTCACGCCCGCGTCGAATGCCGTGTGCATCAGACGTTCCGCCATGTCCTGTCCGATTTGTTGACCGAACGTGACCCACGCGCCAAACGACAATTCGCTGACTTGGACCCCTGCTTGGCCCAAACGACGATACTTCATTTCGCAGCTCCTAAAAGTTTTTTCCGATTATACCGTACAAAAAAACGACGGGATGTGCTCCCGTCGTTTTTTGGGTACGCCGCGCGTGCGACAAGACCCCAAGTGTTTTCAGCACACCGCGCGACTCGATTTGCGACATGGCGGAAAAACACTTGGGGTCTTGGGGGCTTTAGCTGCCGCCGCTGATGGCAAGAATAATGCGCACCGCATCGTTCGGCTGAATTGCCGCGTCGAGGTCGGGCGCAATGCGTTGATTGATAAACAAGCGGATATGCTCGCGCAGCTGCCCTTGCTCGTTCACGACGCGAAATTTGAATCCGGGATAGGCGCATTCCATCGCATCCAACATTTCGCGCAGGGTGCTGCCTTGTGTTTCGACAACGCGCTGCCCGTCCGTATACTTGCGAAGCGGAGTGGGAATAGAGACCTGACAGGTTTCCACTTATAACTCCGCGACCTCGACCGAAAAAATTTCCGGCAAACCGTCCGCAATGCGCGTCCACGATTCGCCTTCGTCGTGACTCGCCCAAATTTCACCGCCCGTCGTACCAAAATACAAACCGAGCGGATCGCGCGTGTCGCTGTTCATCGCCTGCCGTTTGATCGTGTACCACCCGTTCGCGGTGGGTAAACCTTTGGATTGCCGCCTCCACGTTTTGCCCGCGTTGTGCGTGACAAACGTCGCGGGCTTGCCGTCATGCGGCACACGCGCGTAGGGGAATGCTTCGTTCGGAAAAATCCAGGCGGTCTTGGGATCGCGCGGGTGCGTCACAATCGGAAACCCGTGGTCGCTGATGTCTTTGGGCAGTTTATCGCCGATGCGCACCCAAAGCCCCTCTTTGCGATCCATGGTGTAGACGCCGCAGTGATTCTGTTGATACAAACGGTCGGGGTCGAGCACGTTCATGCGCGTCGCATGCGCGTCGTGTCCGTATTCGGCGTCCGGCACGGGCATAAAGTCCGAAAGGATTCCTTTGTTCAACGGCTGCCAATTCGCGCCGCGATCCGACGATTCAAATACACCCCCCCCCGACATGCTGATGTAAAGATGCTGCGCGTCGCGCGGGTCAATCAAAATCGAATGCAGCGTCGCGCCGCCGGGCGGAGCATATTCCGGCGGACCCGCCCATGCGTTAAACATCGGATGTTGATGCAGCCCTGTCACCTCGCCCCAGGTTGCGCCGCCATCTTCCGAACGAAACAGCCCTTGTGGTGACGTGCCGAGATACCACACGCCGGGTTCGTTGGCGTGACCGGGACTCAGCCAAAAGTCGTGCTGAATCACTCGCCCCGCTTCGCCATTCGCCGCGGGCGCGAACGCAGGCGGTTTTGTCGCCTCTTGCCACGTTTTGCCAAAATCGGTGGAGCGATGAATTGTCGGTCCGAGATGTCCACCGCGCTCGGTCATCAATATCGTTTTCTTGTCGCGCGGGTCCATGACGATGTGATGTATCGTGCTGCCAATCATGATATTGCGCGTCGTTTCCCACGTTTTGCGTTTGGCGTCGCCGCGCAAAACGAATCCGCCCTTGCGCGTGCCGACGAGCAGTAGAATGTCGCCTCGCGCCGATGATTGTGTCTTGGATGATTTTGTTTTTGCGGATGCTCTTTTTGTGGAATTTGATTTCACAGGCATCTGACTCTCTCCTTGACCAAATGGGATGCAACTATTGTAGTAGAACAAATGTGCGATGTCAAGCAGTTTTTTCTTTTTCAAAACCTACGTTATGGCACGAGTTGGACTCGGGCCATCGGGCACTTGCGAGTTGAACTCGCACTGCCGACGGCGCACGAGTTCAACTCGTGCGCCAACAACCCTTATTTTTGCAGTTCGTTAGCACCGCCCGCGCCAAACAATTCGACGGCGTTGCGATACGCGATTTTTTCGGCGACCGCGCGCGGCAATTGCGCGAGCCAGGTGCGGTCCAATTCCATAATTTTTTCGTAACTCGTCCAACGTTCCGGAATCCATGTGTCGCTGCCGACGGTAATCCGATCAGGATGTTTCAAAAATAACGCGCGCCATTCCTCGGACAGTTTTCCATTTGGCGCAATCGAATCCTCGCGAATCGAAATGTCGGTCCACACTTTGGGCGATTCGTCCAATACCGCCGAAACCGTCTGCGGCGATTCGATCAAGCCCGCGTGCGCCCACAAAATTTTCGCGTCGGGATATTGAGCGCTGACGGCGCGCAGGGTTGCCGCGTCCGAATGAATATGCAAAATCAAATTGCGCGCGAGCGCGCGTTTGACCGCGTTTTGAAAAATGGGCGAGGCGATGTTGTCAATGTGAACGTGAATCTCGCCGAACGCGACATAGAACGGCGCATCTATCCGCGCTTGGACATACGGCAATGTCTTGTCGCTGGTCTCCCAATTGTTCGGTCTCACATCGTCGTGATACGGGCGCAGTCCGGGGACAATGCGTACGGGATCGAGTTCATACAAACGCCGCGTGCCCTCGTCGGGAGAACTGGAAACGAGCGCGCGCGCCACGTTCGCGTTGATGAGTTTGTTGAGAATGTCTTGCGGCGCATATTCGCCCCACGAGTTGCGGCTGTAATGAACGTGCGTGTCGAAGATGGGCAGCGTTTCGGGTTGCCTTGAGGTGCGCGTCTTGCTTTCCGCAATTGCGGGCGCGGGTGTCAGAGTTGGCGCCAGAGTAGGCGCGGGCGTAAGCGCGGGAAGAGATGTGGTGGTCGCGATCGGTGGCGGCGTTGGCGCAATTGGATTGCACGCAGCCACGCCGATAAAGAGAAGAATCAAAACCAAATTTCGCATCAGTAAATGTCGCTTGGATTTTCTTGATAGTCAAACGTCGGCGCACCGTTCACCACGCGCAGCACCATCGTGCGCCGCACATAGTCGCTCGTCGCCAGCGGCGGCGCGTCCATAAAATCTTTCACGGCTTCTCGGCGCTGCGGAATTTCCACGCGCGGCATTTGGCGCCGCCGCGGGCGCGCTGCACCAACACGGCTCAACACCGCGACCAATTGTTCCAAGCTCTCTAAATTGTGCACGGGCAGATGTTCATCCACAAACGGCAGCGCGACTTGCAAGCCCTGCGCGTCGGCGCGAAAGGTTGTCTCGCCCAGCAACGGATTGAGCCAAATCAGGCGGCTGCAACTTTTTTGCAGACGCGCCATTTCATCGCGCAGCAATTCCAAATCGCCGCGGTCCCAACCATCGCTGACGATGAGCACCACCGCGCCGTGACGCAAAACGCGGCGCGCCCATTGATAATTGAATGTTTTCAACGCCTCGCCGATGCGCGTGCCGCCGCCGAAATCTTGGACCCGTGCGCTGACACGCGCCAGCGCGTCGTCTACACTGCGGCGCTTTAAATCGTTGGTGATGCGTGTGAGCCGCGTGCCAAACACAAACACTTGAACGCGCGAGGCCAAGTCGGCATAGCCGAGTGCGTGAACCCATTGCAGCACCATTCGCGCGTAACGCTCCATCGAGCCGCTGATGTCGGCAAGTACGATGAGCGGGCGTGGTTTGAATTTGCGTTCGCGCGCCGGCAATTCGTACAAATCCGCGCCGTGTTTCAAATTGCGCCGCAGCACGCGCGATAGATCGAGCCGCGCGCCGCGCGCCGTCCGCTTGTAGCGCCGCGTTTGACGCTCGCCGACGCGCCACTGCATTTGTTCCATCAACCGCCGCGCCGCGTGCAATTCCGCGTCGGTGAATTGATCGAAACGTTTCGTGCGCAAAATTTCGGCGGGACTATACAGCGGAATTTCTTCCCGCCCGGGCGCGTTGGTTTGCTCCTGACGCGGTGCGTTTTGTCGGGCTTGGTCCGCCAACTGCTGAATCGTTTTTGGTCGCACGTCGTCGCGCACATCGCGTAAATTGGGCAGTATGCGCGACGACGTGCGAGGTCGCAGCGCGCGTTTCACCGGCGCCTGCGTCGGGTCAATCACGCTTTGCTGCGGTTTACCCTGCATGGCGAAAAACAAATCGAACGCGCGGTCGAACGTTGCCAATTCCGCTTGTTTGGTCACGAACAACGCGCGGGCGGCGTGATACACATTGTCGCGCCGCGCCACACCGATGGTTTTCAAGACGCGCGCCAAATCGCTCACCTGCTCCGGTGAAACGATGAAACCGAGTTCGCGCAGCAAGCGGGCAAAGCGGAGGAGGTTGGAGAGGAAAAAATTCAAGTTATCAGTCATCAGTGATCAGTCATCAGTCTGATGACTGGTCACTGATGACTGGTCACTTTATGCAGATCGTCTTGATATTTCAAGAGCACGCCCAACGTATCGCGAACAATCGCTTCGTCGAGTCTGGTTTGTTTGAGCGCGAGCAATGTTCGCGTCCAATCGAGGGTTTCGGCGACGCCGGGCAATTTGTACAAATCTTGTTGGCGCAAGTTTTGCACGTAGGTCACGATTTGCGCGGCGAGCTCGTCGGACGCGCCGGGCACTCGAATTTGCACAATGCGGAGTTCTTTTTCGAACGACGGAAAATCAATCCAGTGATAAATGCAGCGGCGCTTGAGGGCGTCGTGAATTTCGCGCGTGCGATTCGAGGTGATGACGACGATGGGTGGATGCGTCGCGGTGAGGGTGCCGAGTTCGGGGACGGTGATTTGCCAATCGGATAACAGCTCGAGCAGAAAACTTTCAAATTCTTCGTCAGCGCGGTCGAGTTCGTCAATGAGCAGCACCGGCGCTTGATTGCCATGATTTTCGATGGCTTGCAGCAGTGGGCGTTTCAAGAGAAATTCTTCGGCAAAGATATTTTTGCGCGCAGCGTCGCGCGACGCGCCTTCGGCTTCCAAAAGACGAATTTCCAAAATCTGACGCGGGTAATTCCATTCATACACCGCCGCGCTAATGTCCAGCCCCTCGTAACACTGCAAACGGATCAGCCGCGTGGCGAGCACACGCGCCAACACTTTGGCAACTTCGGTCTTGCCAACGCCGGGTTCGCCTTCCAGAAACAACGGCTTGTTCAACGTCAGCGCGATAAAAATCGCTGTCGCCAAGCCGCGATCCGCGATGTATTGTTCGTGTGCGAGGGCGTTTTGCACATCCTCGATCGTTTCAAGTGACATGACAACTGGTAACTGGAGACTGATGACTGTTCACTGATGACTGATGACTGTTCACTGATGACTGATGACTGTTCACTGATGACTGATGACTGTTCACTGATGACTGATGACTGTCCCCTGCACATACTTGACCGGTTCGCGATTGAAACTATCCATACAGCTGCGCGCGCAGAAATAGTATTTCGCGCCGTTGTATTCGGACACATAACGCGCGGTCGCGATTTCGACGGTCATGCCGCACACGGGGTCAATCGCTTCGGCGACCAATTCTTCGACTGCCGCGACGGCTTGCGCTTCTTCCACCTGTTGCGGCGCGAACTGTTGTCGGCGGAATCGAATCATTTCGGCGAGAATGCTCGCGGCGATTTCGTCGGGCGTGCGCGCGCCAATGTCGAGCCCGGCGGGCGCTTTGATGCGCGCGATGTGTTCCTCACGGATGCCGCGTTCGCGCAAATACTCGGCGCGTCCGGCGAATTTTTTGCTGCTCGCGACCATCGCAATGTACGCGGCGTTGCTGCGCGCGGCGGCTTCGAGCGCGAGTTCGTCGTCATGTCCCTGTGTCGAGATAACGACAAAAGACAACGGACGTACAGTGAGCCATTGTAGATTGTGCTCGGTAAAAACATGCGCGGCATCGGGGAATTGTTCGGGCGTGGCTTGCGGGTCGCATACCTCAATTTCAAAATCCAACACGTGCGCGAGTTTGGCGAGCGTTTGCGCGACCGGCGAATTGCCCAAGAGAATCAACTGCGGCTTGGGCAGCACCGGTTCGATATACACATCCATCGTGCCTCCGCTGTGACACGTAATTGGAAATTCCGAGACGCCTTGGGCGGGTACCAGACCCGCCCTCACATCCGCATCCGCGCCCGCGCCGACGAGGCGCAACAAACGCGGCTGGGCTTCCCGAATCGCTTTTTTCGCCTCGCGCACGATCGTGTCTTGAGCGCACCCGCCGCCCACCCAACCGTCGAGCGTGCCATCGGCTTTGATAATCGCCTTGTCGCCCGATTTTGCCGAGATGGGTTTTTCCACGCGCACGACGGTCGCAATCGCAAACGCCGCGCCGGCGCGGTTCAATTCATGCACTTGATCGAAAAAACTCTGGGACATGCTACTTACCGCTGAACAGCAAAATTTCTTGCTCCACGCTCGTATCCCCGCGCATGCGCCGCGCCAAAACTCCGCGCAAGACCCAACTGATCGAGCCGTGGCGTGTGCGACAGGTAAAGGGCGCGCCGGAAGGAATTTTTATTTGGAATGGCATATTCAAATTCTGGCCCGGGTCAAGATGCGTTGAACCTGCCATTTTCACCGTTTGTTTTTCTTTCTGTTGGTTGCCCTTGTCCTGCGGCACATCTTCGGTGCGTTCCAGTTCGACGCGAATTTCCGTCGCATCAAACGCCTTTTGCGGCTGAATGAGCAGCTCGCCCGCAATGGTTTCGCCCACCGCCGCCCCGGTGTTCGAGAGACGCAGGGACAAGCGAGCTTCGCCGGGTTCGTTCGACGTGCCATATTCTCCCGCGCCGCCCATATTGCCGTAGGGCTTGGCAATGACGTATAGCTCTTGGATATCCTCGACATCGCCGCGGAGCCGCCGGTCGAGCGTCGTTTTGACACGCCACGCAAAACTCAGAATTTTTCCCCCATCCACTGTCGGCAGCGCATCGGGCGGAATCGGCACATTGAATTCGAATGCCTGATTTGAATTGCCCTTGATCGTCGTCTCGCCGAGAAACTGCTGCTGCCAAACTTTACGCTCGTCGGTCTCCCGTCTTGTATTTTCTTCGATGGTACTGTTGCCATTCGAATCGGTGCTTCGCTCATCGTACCGACGCACGTATTCTTCGCGCGAGACCAGCGCAATCTGCGCGTTTTGGATTTTTAAATCTTTGACGCCTTGCACATTCACGGTGACGTGAACCGTATCACCCGCGCCGTAAATCTGGTTTGGACGATCCAAGGTGACTTGGACGTTGGCTTGCCCGCCTTTGAGAAAATCAAACATCTGCGACCCCTTTCTCTTTGAGGATTCTCTGGCTGTCTCACGTGGATGAATTGGGGCAGTCAACATTCCTGCCCTCAACCATTTTACAAGAACGCAGTCGCTTTTACAACGCCACGCCCTTTGCTTTCAAAATCGCCCACACTTTCGGCAGGACGGGACCTTTATTCTCCACCCAACAATTTCACCTCTGGCAATTCCGCCTCATCATACGGCGGCTCGAGGTCGCGTTTCATCGCATCCAATTTTTTCTGAATTTGTTCATGCCTTAGGATTCGTCCAACAATAACTTGAGCAGTTTGCCATTAAAGTGCCCCAAGAATCGCCATTGTAAACGATTTCATGCCGGCTTTTTGTGGAAAAGTGCTCAACTTATTTATGGACGAGTCCTTACTTGAAACAAATTCACCATCGGCTTGTCAAAGGTCAATATTTCATCCGCGCCAAGAAAACTCTCTTCTTGATCTGTGCCAAACGTCCCTAAACTCAAAACGCGGGCGTCTTCGCGCGTAAAACCGAACGCTTGCAGCCGCCTTGCCCATCTCCGCCAATAATGCGCCGACACAATGATCTCAACATGTTCACGAAAGTCGTGGACTTCTTCCACATCGTCGTGCCATTCTTTCAAGGTCCTGGCTGTTGAAGGAACAATAAACACCCGCGTATCACTCCGCGCAAAAGAATACAAGAGGTCAAGTGCGATTTGTTCTTGCGCGTTTGGTACGGTATTTTCCGCGAGACTCGCTAACCCTTCGAGCATTCGGCGCGCCACGTTTTTGTCCAATATCACTCTTTGCGGTTGGGGCATTGGCTTTCTTTCGCTCCTCACGATCAAGTTCATCCCACGCTTCTCGATCCCATTTATCCCATAGCGCGCTTCGCTCTTGATCACTCAATGCAAAATACTGCGCGCGCGTCATTCCTTTAACATACGGCTCGTCTGGCGAAGGCGGCACGCCGCCGCGTCGTTCCAAAATAATTCGCCGAAAATATTCATTCGCCGTTTCACCGGGTTTCGGTTCGCGTCGGCGCGGCGTTTCGGCAAGTCTTTCCAACGTCTTGATCACGGCTTGGCGAATTACGGTCATGGACACTTTATTCGCTTGCAGCTGATCATAGACACGCGCAGGCACAACAATTTTCAAATCACTCATTCCACAACCTCTTTCCATTCGAGTCCACATGAACTCCGTTCACCACCAACGATGAAAATCTCCCCTCGTCCTTTGGGAGAGGGGGCGGGGGTGAGGGGTTATTTTCGAATCAGTAGGGCAACCGATTTCCGATTGCCCCACCTATTTTACGAGACCTTGCTTGATTCTACAACGCTTGCGCCGTCACAAGTCAACGGATAGTGCGCTGGAATACAGTGCGAACGGATCATCGGATTACAAGTACGCGCACGCATCCGTTTATCCGCTTTGCTATCCGTTGGCAATCTGTTCCTCCAACGCCACACCCTTCTCTTTCAAAATCGCCCACATCTTTGGGCGTGATAAATCGCGGACAACGGATGTAAAGCGGATAAACGGATAGCACGCGCGCACATCCGTTCATCCGTTTTCCCCATCCGTTGTCCGCGCGCCCAACTACAACGCCACGCCTTTCTCTTTCAAAATCTCCCACACT
>JACQWQ010000129.1 GCA_016209205.1 Chloroflexota bacterium | reverse complement strand
TTCAATAGCTGCTTCAAGGCGTACTACGCGCTCTTCCGTGCGAATTTGCGCTTGCGTCAATTTTTCAACAGCTTCTTCAACGCGCGTTAAACGTTCATCGGTGCGCGCTTGCGCTTGCGCCAAACCTCTGACGGCTTCGTTGGTTTGCACTTGCGCCTGCGCCAATTGTTCCACGCGTTGTTCGGTGCGCTGCTGCGCTTGCGCCAGGCGCGTCGTCACCTCGACGAGCGTGGTGAGATTCTCGCGAATCTCGGCCATCTCGGCGACGCGTTCGGTCTCAAGCGCGCTCATCACTTCCGTCAACGCATCGGCTTGATGCAGCGTAAATGCGGTCTCGAATTTTTCGCGGATTTCGCGCGCCGTCAGATACTTGGGCATTTCAAATCCATCCTATTTTACTACAAAAGCATCCAGTGACGCCGAACGGTCAGCGTTTGTTTTTCGCTTTAGCCGCTTGCCGTTTCCCGTTCTTGCGGTTCGTCTCCGCTTCGTCCGCATCCTCGTCGCGCGTAAATTTCCGCACTTGGCCCCGTGCCCGCCGCGCTTTTTCCTCGACATAGTACGTGTAATTGCCAAGATACTCGGTCAATCTCCCGTTTTCCAATTCCACAATGCGCGTTGCCACGTTGTCCAGAAAATAACGGTCGTGCGAAATCATCAACAGCGAACCGTTGTAATCCTCCAGCGCTTCTTCCAACACTTCGGCGGATTGAATGTCAAGATGATTTGTCGGTTCGTCAAGCATCAAAAGGTTCGCGCCCTGCAGCATCAACTTTGCCATCTGCACGCGCGCTTTTTCGCCGCCGGACAGGTTGCGAATTTTCTTTTTAGAATCTTCCGCGCTGAACAAGAAACGTCCGAGCAGACCGAACACTTCGCGGTCAATCATCGGTTTTACGCGGCGCACTTCGTCCGCAATCGTGTTGTCAAAATGCAGCGTTTCGTGCTCTTGCGAATAGTACGCAATCGTCGTCGCAGGCCCAACGTACAGTTCACCCCAGTCGGGTTCCTCTTGGCCGAGGATGCAGCGAAACAAAACCGTCTTGCCCGCGCCGTTCGGTCCGATGATGCCGACGCGTTCGCCGAACCACAGCGTCAGGTTCACATCAAGCAGCACGTCATTCCACCCTGAACCGAGTGAAGGACCGCGCGAGTCGGGAAACGATTTCGCCAGATGTTGAAGGTCCAACACCTTGTTCGAGCCGCGTTTTGTCGCGTTCAAATCCAAACCGATGGCGCGCCGTTCCATTTTCGGGCGTTCGATTTTTTCCAACTTGTCCAAACGTTTTTGCATCGAACGCGCGCGGCGCACGAATTTCTCATTTTGCCCTGCGCCCCAGCCGAGCAGACGGCGAATCGAAAATTCAAGGCGTTGAATATCGCGCTGCTGTACTTGGAACATTTGTTGTTGGCGCAACAGCTTTTGGCGTTTCTCGAATTGGTATTCGGAATAGTTGCCGACATACAACGTGAGTTTGGCGCCGCGCCCCGAGCCCGGCGAGAGGTCTTCCAGTTCCGCGATTTCTTCGGCGACAATGTCGAGCAAGTAACGGTCGTGCGAAACGATCACGACCGCGCCGGGATAATCGGCGATGAGTTTTTCCAAAAATTCTTTGCCGCGCAAGTCCAAATGATTGTCGGGTTCGTCGAGCAGCAGCAATTCGGGCTGTTCGATCAACAGTTTTGCCAATCCGACCAATTTCTTTTGTCCACCCGACAACGCGGAAAGCGGCAGCGCGAAATCTTCCTCCCCGAAACCCAAGCCGCGCAGCGTGGCGCGCACGCGATTGTCGAAGTTCAAACCGCCCTTTGCTTCAAACTCTTGCACCACGCGCGCGTGGCGTTCCATCACACGCGTCAGTTTTTTCTCGTCATTGTACACCGACGGATCGCCCATCATTTCCGTCAGTTCCCTCATTTCCCGCTCTAGCGCCGCCAACGTCGGCGACGCATCCAACGCCTCGTCGAGCAGCGTGCGATCCGAACCAAAATGCACTTCTTGCGGCAAATATCCGACGCGCACGCCTTTGGTGATTTGCGCGAGACCCTCGCTCGTCTCCATTTCGCCCGCGAGCAATTTCAAAATGGACGACTTGCCCGCGCCGTTCGGACCGACGAGTCCAATGCGCGCGTCATGGTAAATTTCCCACGACAAATCGTGGAAAACTTCTTGTGCGCCAAAATAGAGCGTGGCTTTGGCGAGACGGGCGACAGTTCCGATAGGCATAGAGACTGGAGACTGGAGATTGAGTGAGTGAGTGAGTGAGTGAGTGAGTGAGAGATAGAGAGATAGAGTGATAGAGTGATAGAGTGATCAGTGGTAGGTAAACAGTAATTAGCGATCTGCGATACGCGATCTGCGATACGCGACAACGCGACGCGGCGCAAGAGTTTAGCATTGAATCCAAATTTAGAAAAAAGCGACGTACCCAAGATGCATGGGCAAGTCGCTTTGCGATTCGTGCGCGCATCCTCGTCGCGCGCGGAGCGTCATGCGCAAAAGAGCGCGTGCGCGTTTCAACCGAGCGTCAATTCAAAATCTGCGAGAGGAATTTTTTCGTGCGCTCTTCGGACGGACTGGAAAAGATTTTCTCTGGCGTGCCCTGTTCGACAATGTTACCTGCGTCGAAAAAGACGAGGCGGTGCGCCACCGAACGCGCAAAGCCCATTTCGTGCGTCACCACGAGCATCGTCATGCCCGATTTTGCGAGGTCGGTCATCACGTCCAACACCTCTTTGATCATTTCGGGGTCGAGCGCGGAGGTCGGTTCGTCAAACAACATGATTTTGGGTTGCATCGCCAACGCACGTGCGATCGCAACACGCTGCTGCTGTCCGCCCGATAATTGCCCGGGATACTTGGTCGCCTGTTCGGGAATGCCGACGCGTTTCAACAACTCGCGCGCCTTTTCTTCCGCCTGCCCACGCGACCATTTGCGCACCCACGTCGGCGCGAGCGTGATGTTTTGCATGACCGTCAAGTGGGGAAATAAATTGAACGATTGAAACACCATCCCGACTTCCATCCGAATCGCTTCGATGTTGCGAATGTCGTTCGTCAATTCAATCCCGTCCACGATGATTTGCCCGCGCTGGTGTTCTTCGAGCCGGTTGATGGTGCGAATAAAGGTGGACTTGCCCGAACCGGACGGACCAAAAATCACGAGCACCTCGCCGCGTTTGACGTCGAGCGAAACGCCGCGCAGCGCGTGAAATTGCCCGTACCATTTATGCACGTCACGCGCGATAATCATGTCGTTGTTGGTTGATTCTGTCATAGATTTATCTTTCCCCAACCCCCAGCGTTTTCTCCAATCTGCGACTCCCATACGACATTGCCGTCGAAAAAACAAAATAGATTAACGCAATGAACAAATACACTTCGGCTTGGCGTCCGAGAAAGTCGGGTTGGTTCGCCGCCGCGCTGGCAATGCCCGCGAGATCGAGCAAGCCGACGATCGCGACGAGCGACGTATCCTTGAACAGCGAAATAAATTGCCCCACCATCGCAGGAATCGTCAGCCGTAATGCCTGCGGCAAAACAATGAGCAGCAGGGTGAGAATGCCGTTCAAGCCGAGCGCACGCGCCGCTTCCATTTGCCCGCGCGGAATCGCTTGCAAACCCCCGCGCACCACTTCGGCAACGTACGCGGCGGTGAACAATACGAACGCCACCATCGCGCGCACGACGCTTTCGACGGTGACGCCTTCCGGCAAAAACAACGGCAGCATAATTTGCATCATGAACAACACCGTAATCAACGGCACCCCGCGAACCAGTTCGATATAACCGATGCAAAATACGCGCATCGCCGGATAGGTGCTTTGGCGTCCGACGGCGAGCAGCACGCCGAGCGGAAACGACGCGGCAATGCCGACCACCGAAAGCGCTAACGTGAGCAGCAGTCCGCCCCATAGGTCTGTCGCCACGCGCGGCAAACCGCCAACTCCGTACAGCAGCAGCGCGATGATAGGCAGCGATGCGAGCCATGCCCATACCAGCACGCGTCGCGCGCGCGTAAAATAACCGGCTGCAAATCCAACGCCGATCAGCGCGAGATTCCCCGCCATCCACAAACGGTCGTTCAGCGCAAAAGGCAGCACGAGCGCTGTGAAGAATACTGCCGCGAGAAGAATTGCCGCCGAGCGCGCGATGCCGCGCCAAATCGCCCAACTCGCGCCGAGCAAAAAAGCAAACAACGAAACGCTCGCTTGCACGCGCCACGTTTGCTCCATTGGATAACGTCCGACCATGAACAGACGCAGGTTCGCCGTAATCACGCCCCAATCCGTCGTCACAACAAAATTCCATACCCCGCTGACCAGCACATAAATCACGTACAGCGCGAAAAACGTCAGCAGCGCGTTAAACCACGTACTGAATAAATTCTTGCGCAGCCAGCCGAGAACGCCGACGGAGGTCGCGGGCGGCTTGAGCGTGTCGGGAATAGTTTGGGATTGCATAGCCATGATATGAGATGGAGAGCGGGAGAGCGGGAGAGATAGAGCGATGGAGAGATGGAGAGGGGGAGAGGGGGAGAGATGGAGAGCGGGAGAGATGGAGAGCGGGAGAGATAGAGAGAATCACGCTCTCACTCCCTCACTTCATCACTCTCTCACTCTCTCACTCTCTCACTTCCTCACTCTCTCACTCTCTCACTCTCTCCCTCCATCCTCTCTCACTCCATCACTCTCTCACTCTCTCACTCTCTCACTCTCTCATCTTTCGACCAGCTTGAACCGCGCATTGACCACATTCATGATCGCCGAAAGGGTGAGACTGATAATCAGATACGCGCCCATAATCATCAAGATTACCTGAAGCGTTTGGCCGGTCTGATTAAAAATCGTATTGCTGACGTAGAACACATCCGCATAACCGATGGCAATCGCCAGCGAAGAATTTTTCGCAAGATTCAGATATTGATTCGTCAACGGTGGAATAATCACGCGCAGCGCGAGCGGAATCACAATCAGGCGCAGCGCTTGCACGTACGTCAAGCCGAGCGCGCGCGACGCTTCGATGATGCCGCGCGGCACGGCGAGAATGCCGGCGCGCACAATATCGGCAATGAACGCGCCCGTATAAAACACCAAGCCCAATAACAGCGCCGCATATTCCGGCGAAAGCATCAATCCATTTTGAAAATTGAAACCGCGAATTTCGGGCAGCGACGGTGTGACCGGGCTGAGCGCAACCGCCGCGCCGAGCGCGAGCGCGAGCCACACCAGAAACGCCCATACACCGCGCCATTCGTACAACAGCGGTGTCTTGACGCGTCCCAGCAGCCAATACGCAACGCCTGCCACCGCGATAGCGGCGAACGCGACGATGAGCCACAACGTGAATGTTTCATTCGTGGTGAACCACGGCAGCGCCAAGCCGCGATTGCTCAAATAGATCGAACCGGGCAGCGCCAAACTGTCGCGCACGCGCGGCAAGCTCAACACGCCGATAAAGTACCACACGAACAATTGAATCAACAGCGGCGTATTGCGAAAGATTTCCACATACACTTGCGCGATTTTGCTGACGAGCCAATTCGAAGAGAGCTGCGCGATGCCGGCGACCAAGCCGAGCAGCGTCGCCAGCGCGATTCCGGCAACCACGACGCGCAGCGTATTCAACACGCCAATCAAAAAGGCAATCAAGTACGAATCCGTCGCGGGGTCGTAGGGCAGCGGCGTTTCCGAAAGGGCGAACGACGCGGCATTGTCGAGGAACGCGAAACTAAACGCGCCGCTGACGCGTGACAAGCCGCGCGTCATGTTATTGAGCAGGTACCAAAAGAAAAGCAGAATCAGCGCGACAAAGACGATTTGCGCGAGGATGCGCAAGACGCGCACGTCACGATAGAACGGGACGGCGCGGGATACAGAAGATGGCGCGGGGGAGGTCATCACAAGTTCTCGTCTCCGCAAAGCGCGCTTTGCGGAGACGAGTCGTAATGTATCTCGAAACAGCTGTGTGTTTTGTTGGAACACGAGTTGGACTCGTGTTCCTGCGCTGGCTTGGAGTTGAACTCCGACTACATGTTGGCGAACGAGTCCAACTCATTCGCCAACAACAAACTGTGGTATGTAAATTCTAGCGGAACGGCGGTGAATACTGCAAGCCGCCTTGCGTGTACGGGACATTCAAACCGCGCGGCACTTTGAATTTGGTGTTGGGCCCGAGGGTCTTGTCAAAGATTTCGCCGTAATTGCCGACGAGCTTGATCGCGCGATAAAACGCGTCGGGACTGAGACCCATGTCTTTGCCGAGCGAGCCGGTGCCGCCGAGAAAACGCTTGGTGTTCGTGTCGCCGTTCGCGAGCTTGTCGTCTACGTTCGCTTTGGTGACACCCAACTCTTCGGCGTACCATGTCGCATAGATCACCCAGCGCACGACATCCGCCCACTGCGCATCGTTTTGCAAGACGGCAGGTCCGAGTGGTTCTTTGGACAGCGTCGCATCCATGATGACCCAATCGTCCGGTTTGCTCAGAATACTTGCGCGCTGTCCGGCAAGTTGCGATTTATCGCTCGTGGCGGCGTCACAGCGTCCTTCGTCCAATGCTTTATAGAGCGCGTTTGCCTCGGGGAAGGTGAGCGGCGTAAATTGGATCTTGCGCGAGTTGAACGTGTCGGTCAGAACTTGCTCGTTCGTCGTGCCGGAAAGCACACAGATGGTTGCCCCGGCGAGGTCTTCGAGTTTGGTCGCGTTCAAACTCTTTTCGACGAGAATGCCGCCCCCGTCAAAGAACGTCGTCGGCAAAAATTCCAAACCGACTGCCGTATCGCGGTTCAACGTAAACGTCGTGTTGCGCATCAAGACATCCACTTCACCGCTTTGCACCGCGGCAAAACGATTCTGCGTCGTCAAGGGACGGTATTCGACCTTACTAACGTCATTAAACAGCGCGGCGGCAACGGCGCGGCAAAATTCGGCGTCAATGCCGCTGTAGCTGCCGTCCGATTCCAAAACACTAAAGCCCGCGAGTTGACCATTCACGCCGCAGATGAGGTTCCCACGATCCAAGACAGTCTTGAGACGACCGGTGGCAACTGCCGCCGCGGATGTGGGCGGCGGCTTTGTGGGTCCGCCGCTGGGGGCTTGCGTAGGTGCCGCAGTGGCTTGCGCGACTTGCGTGGGTGCGGCGGTGGGTTGGGCTGCCGCAGTCGGCGGCGGCGCCGTGGGCTGTGGAGCAGCGGTTGCCTGCGCTTGCGTCGGCTGTGCGGCGGTGGGCACGGTGGTGATAGGACCCGCACATGCGCCGATCGCGAATGCGACGACCGCGACGACAACTAACAAAGCGAAACCTCTAAAATCTCGTTTCATCTTCTCCTCCTTTTGTTGAACGTGTGTCCGATGACTGGTGAGAATTGTAACAAACTGGCAGAGCTACGTCAAGCGTTTTTTTCGAGTTCTTATTTGATTTCGATTTGTGATGGCGGCGGTGTGAATGTCGGCAGACGGTCGAGACGCGAGCCGGTAGATTCCGTCGGATATGCGTATTCGGGCGGGCGACCGGTTTGCGATTGCACCCAGCGCGCGAGCGTGTCTTGATAGCGCCGCAAAGTGTCGGCATCCTTGTACATTTGGTCTTCGTGCGTGAGCTGCGCGACGTAACGCAGTTGTTGTTCGAGTTGCACCGCGAGCTGCCACGCTTCTTGATAGCGGCGCTGTTGATAGAGCCGCGCGATTTCTTTCATGCCTTCGGCAGTGCGTTGAATCGTCACGTTGCGCAAAACTTGTACGTCGCTCAACGCATCGTAATTGCCAAACGCATTCGCGTCGGCGCTCACGTTGCGCGCGATGCTCTCCGCGCGCTGCGAAAACAAATCGCGGTAACGCAGTTCCACATCCGCGAGCGACCGCAGCCCGTACGCGCCGGGTTCGAGCTGCAAACGCGCGAGCACCACTTGCGTATCACCCGTGCCCATGTCTTGCAATTTGATGGTCACATTGCCGTACGGCGGCGCACCCTCATAGCCGGTGATTTGGGCGACGCGTACGCCTTGTGCGGGACGCAGCGTCACACTCACGTCACTCGCTGCTTTTTGCATCAAGCCCGAAACTTCCTGGCGAAAAATTTTGTCCATGTCTGCCGCGCTGCCGACAAAGTGATACCCCCCCTTGCCTTGCCGCGCGAGCTGCGACAAGAGCGCGTCATTGTACTCTTGCCCCAAACCGATGGTCGAAAGATAAATCCCGCGATCATTGTACTGTTTCGCCGTTTGCGCGATTTGATCCGGATTGGTGACGCCTTGATTGGCGATGCCGTCCGTGAGCAGGATCACGCGATTGTTGCGGCGCATGGAACGCGGGTTTTCGATGCTCGCTGTGCTAGCCGAAAACCGCGTTCCGACGAAATTGCGCTCGACCTGTTGAAAGCCCTGCACCATGCCGTCGTACAAATTGGTACTGCCGCCCGGTCTGATTTGCTCCACCGCGCCGTCAATCCATTGCCCATCGCCCACGGGGCGCGTCGAGACCAGTACCGATGCATTATCGGAATACGTAACAATAGCGACCAGATCGTTCGGCGCGAGCGAGTGCAAAAAGACGCGCAGCGATTGTTTGAGATACGGCATCTTGTCGGACGTGTCCATCGAGCCGCTGCGGTCAATCACCAGCGCCAGATTGAGCGGCGCAATCGCTTCGCTTGCGGCATCGCGCGCGCGCAAACCGATTTGCAGCCACGCCTCACCTCCGGACGATGGAACTTGGGAATTGCCCAAACGCGTATCGAGACCGAGCGTTGTGTTCACGGGCGCGGGGAAATCTTGCTTGTAATAGTTGAGATATTCTGCCACGCGCAGTTCTTCGGCAGGCGGGATGTTGCCGGATTGGATTTGGGCGTCCGCGCGCGATTTGGATGCATCCATGGATGCACCGCACGCGTTCAAAATCCACAATGCGAGAACTGCGAAGGCGACGAGAAGGGAGTAGCGTTTCATTTTTTCCTCCGATTCAGACCTGACAAGTTTTTTCCAAAAACCTGTCAGGTCTTGCCGATGTCTATTGAAATCAGATTTGTCGCCACTATCGCGCGCGCGGCGTTGCGTTTCAAGAGCCAGTGCTGTACCGAAAGCGTTGCATCTGCCTGTTGCATTGGATGTTACAGCCCTTTTTCTGAGAAACCCTTGACAATCTGCGGATTTTCTGCTATATTTTTCATTGTAAGTCCTTTCATGTAAGCACTTTCCTTCCCTTTCATCAAACAACCTCAAACTTTTGGATCGCGCAAAGGAGCGGATTCTGGCACATTCGACGGTATACGATGTCGCATTAAAGGCGGGCGTAAGCATCGCTACGGTTTCGCGCGTCATTAATGCGCCTGACAAGGTCAACCCCGAAACGCGCCAGCGTGTGCTTGAAGCAATCAGCAAATTGCACTATGTCCCCAAAGCGGAAGCGGCTGCGCGTGCGCGCAAAGGCACCGGGCGGATCGGGGTCATTGCACCGTTCTTTGCATATCCATCCTTTATTCAACGTCTGCGGGGTGTTGCAAGCGCGCTCGCTGCCCTTCC
This sequence comes from Chloroflexota bacterium, assembly GCA_016209205.1. GTDB lineage: Bacteria > Chloroflexota > Anaerolineae > UBA4142 > SHND01 > SHND01. The sequence goes on along the minus strand of JACQWQ010000129.1, from coordinate 6,970 downwards.
CTACGAACTTACCGTTTATAACGTGGATAATTCTGCGCACCGTGACGGACTGGTCGCAAGCGTCTCACTGACACGGCGCCTCGATGGTTTGATTTTGATGGCGCTGCCGTTCAACGAAGCGACCGTCGAAAACTTGATCTCACACAGTCTTGCAACGGTCTCGATCGAATGCGCCCATCCGTCGTTCAGCAGCATCGAGATTGACGATGCAAATGGCGGGCGCATCGCGGCGCGCTATTTGATCGAAAAAGGGCATCGTAAGCTCGCATTCATCGGCGAAAGCAATTTGCCCGAATATGCCTTCCCCACCAGCGATCATCGTCTTGACGGGTATCGCGCGGCCATTCAATCCGCGAGCTTGGAACTCAACCCCGTTTACATCGCATACACCGCACACAAAATTGAGGACGCGTTCCAAGCCGTGCTGCAAATGCTGAATTTACCCGAGCCGCCCACGGCGGTCTTTTGCGCCAGCGATACACACGCCATGGGCGCGCTGCAAGCCGCGCGCCAACGCGGCATTCGTGTCCCGGACGAACTCGCCATCCTTGGCTTTGACGATCTCGATATTGCAAGCTATCTTGGCTTGACCACCATCCGCCAACATCTCGACGAATCCGGACGGAGGGCCGTCGAGCTTTTGATGTCACGTTTGACCCACCCCGAACGACCAACCCAACATGTTCGACTACCACTTGAACTTGTAGTGCGTGAAACAGCTTGACCTATTTGCAAGGCGCTCGCTTCAGCCGCCTCGATCCGAAATCCATGCGTACGCGATAATCTCGATGGAAAGTGAGGTGATGCCCACACGTAAATTTCACTTGACATTGACACTGGGAAAAAAGAGACACATACCCATCTCAAGGAGGAGGAGTGTAATGAAAAATCGTCTTTGGCAAGTTTCCCTTGCCGTTTTACTGGCGGTGATCGTGCTCGCCGCGTGCGGAACTCCCGCGACGCCGACCCCAGCGCCAACCCTAGTCCCTGCCCCGACCCAAGTCCCTGCCCCGACCCAAGTCCCTGCCCCGACTCAAGTCCCTGCCCCGACGCAAGCGCCAGCCCAAGCGACCACGGTGCCCGTGGCGACCGGACATGGTCAGGCCAAGAAGAAGAGAAACTCAACCAAATCCTCAAACCACTCGTGGATGCCTGCGGCATCGTCATCAAACCCGAATCCACCCGCGACCAAGCCCTGCTCGACACCAAAGTCCAAGCGGGCACACCGCCTGACATCGCCTTTTGGAACGTCACACAACTGAATCAATACAAAGCCAAACTCGTCCCGATGGATCAACTCGGCGCGACCAAAGCCAACTATGCCGATTTCTTTACCACGCCCGGCACGATTGACGGCAAATGGCTCGGGCTGCCCGTCAAAGCTGACATCAAGACGATCATCTGGTATTCGCCGGTCGTCTTTCAAGCCAAGGGCTACACCGTCCCCAAGACGTGGGACGAACTCAATGCACTCGTAGACAAGATGGCAGCCGCAGGCGATGTGCCCTGGAGCATGGGCTTGGAATCCGGCGATGCCACCGGCTGGACCGGCTCGGATTTCATCCAAGACCTCCTGCTGGTGCAGCAAGGTCCGCAGTATGTCAACGACATCATCTCCGGCCAAGTCGCCTACAACGACAAAGGCGTGGCGCAGGCATACACTACCTACGGCAAGTGGGCGAAAGACCCCAAATTCGCCGTGGGCGGGGCACAAGGCACGCTCTCGACTGCGTTCCTCGAAGCCATTTACAAACCCTTTGCCGATCCGCCGCAAGCGATGATGGTCAAGCAGTCCGGCAAAAGCGAGTTTCGATCTCTCGCCGAACAAGGGATCGAATGGGCAATACACCGACCCTGCACTCGTCAAGAAAGGTGCGGCGCTCGCCAACACGCAGGGCTTTACCCCCGACATCGGCGATTCCATCCCCGGCGGTTTTGGCAAAGCCGAATGGACTGCCATCGTCAACTTTATCAACGGCCAAGACCTGCAAACTCAACTCGACAACGCCGCCAAGGTCCAAGCCGAAGCATTGAAAAAGTAACAGCAGCAAGACAAGTTTAGTACACGGATGGATTGCGGCAAATACTGCCGCAATCCATCCAAAAAGGTCAAACATCGAGGAGGTGTTCTATGGCTGTCCAACCCGATGCTAAAATCGCGCGACCTCACTTCAAGCCCATAGATGCAACTGTCCCCAAGGTCATGTTGCAAGGTTCATTCACGCCTTGGTTCTATCTGCTGCCCGCCATCATCGTCATGATTATTTTCATTGTCTATCCAGGGCTGAATACTTTTTATCTCAGCTTTCGCAACAACACGAACACGGATTGGGCGGGCGCGGCGTGTGTGGCAGGCCAACCCTGTTGGGGCGTGTTTGAAAATTATCGCTACGCGCTCACCTCCGATATTATGCGCACGGCATTTTTGAACAACCTGACGTGGATCATTGTCATGGTCAGCGCCACCGTCGCGTTGGGTCTGCTCGTCGCCGTGCTTGCCGATCGCGTGCGTTACGAGCCGCTTGCCAAAGCAATCATCTTTTTACCCATGGCGATTTCATTCGTCGGCGCGGGCGTGATTTGGAAGTTTGTGTACGACTATGGCACCGGCGCAACGCAAATCGGTTTGCTCAACGCGTTTGTGACTTTTCTGGGCGGTCAACCGGTCGCGTGGTTGACGACGCCGGTCATCAACACGCTTGCGCTCATTCTCGTCGGCACGTGGATGTGGACGGGCTTTTGCATGACCGTGCTTGCCGCAGCAGTGAAAGGCGTTCCCGCGGAATTGTTGGAGGCGGGACGTTTGGATGGCGCGAATGAAGTGCAGGTATTTCGCAACATCATCTTGCCGGTGATTTCGCCCACCGTTGCAGTCGTCATCACCACGATGGTCATCAACGTGCTCAAGATTTTCGATATTGTGTACGTCATGACCGGCGGCAATTATGGCACCGAGGTGATTGCAAACCGGATGTACATCGAGCAGTACACCAGCTTTAATACCGGACGCGCCGCCGCGATCGCCATTGTACTCATTGCGGTCATCATTCCAGCCATGTATTTCAACATTCGCCGCTTTCGAGAACAGGAGGCGCTGCGATGAAAACCGGAAACCTCACGCAGCGGCTTGGCGGTTTACCCAAGCACATCATTCTTTTAGGAATGTGTTTCATCTGGCTTTTGCCCGCAGTCGGTTTGCTCGTCACTTCCTTCCGACCGTTTCAAGAAGTCACTGCGAGCGGGTGGTGGACCGTGTTTTCGCCGCCCAAGGGACAAGCGGAATTTAGCGCGTCGTGCGCGGCATGTCACGGCGAGGATGGTAAAAAACTTGCAAACGCCGACTTGAGCAATCCCGCAGTGGTAAGCCAATTTCCGCGCTCGATTCAACTGCAAGCGGCGCTGCGCAAAAATATCAACGGGCAGCCGCACATGGGCACAGTGCCCGTCCCCAACACGCAACAGACCGCCGACATCGCAACATACCTGCGCGTGTTAGCGGGCATCGAAACGAATCAACGTTTCACGCTGGACAATTATGTGGACGCATTGGTGGGCTATCGCGGACGCACAACGTATCGCCAAGATTGCGCTGCCGGCACGCAATCGGTGGACCTCAATTGCGATTTGTCCGATTTGAGTAATCCGCGCGGTATGACGCGCGCGTTCTTGAACAGTTTGATCGTCGCCATTCCCGCGACGTTGATTCCGATTTTTATCGCCGCGTTTGCCGCGTACGCCTTTGCGTGGCTGCATTTTCCCGGACGATTGTGGATGTTTGCGCTGTTGGTCGGCTTGCAAGTCGTGCCGCTGCAAATGACGCTCATTCCCATTTCGCGTTTGTATGCGCAGCTCGATTTGAACGGTACATTTCTCGCGGTCTGGCTCTTTCACACCGGCTTTGGGTTGCCGTACGCGATTTATTTGCAGCGCAATTTTCTCGGCTCGCTGCCGCGCGAATTGTTCGAATCGGCGTACCTCGACGGCGCAACGCATTGGACCGCGTTCTGGCAGCTCGCGCTCCCACTTTCGCTCCCCGCTATCGCCTCGCTCGCGATTTTCCAATTCTTGTGGGTATGGAACGACCTCCTCGTCGCGCTGGTGTTCCTCGGCGGCTCCAACCCTGTGCTCACGTACCAAATCAGCAACATGGTTACATCGCTCGGCAGCGGCTGGCATTTGCTGACTGCCGCCGCCTTCATTTCGATGGCGCTGCCGATGGTTGTCTTTTTCGGACTCCAGCGCTATTTCGTACACGGTTTGCTGGCGGGGTCGGTGAAGGGATGAGTAACGAGGACTGAGGACAGAGTCTTGCGGCAAAGAACGCCGCGCTCAGTCCTCAGCACTCTGTTCTCAGCACTCATGTCTGATTGGTACAAAGACGCGGTCTTTTATCAGATTTTTGTGCGAGCGTTTTGCGATTCAAATGATGACGGCATCGGCGATTTGCGCGGCGTTACGTCAAAACTCGATTACATCGGCGCGCTTGGCGTCAATACCATTTGGTTGATGCCGATTACCCCCTCCCCGCTGCGCGATCACGGCTATGACGTAAGCGGACATTTCGACGTGCATCGCGATTACGGCACACTGGACGATTTTCGCGAATTAGTGGACGCAGCACATGCGCGCGGCTTGCGCGTCGTCGTGGAATTGATTCCCAATCACACCTCTGACCAACATCCCTGGTTTCAAGCGTCGCGCGATCCCAAGCATCCCGAACACGCGAAATATCGTGATTGGTATGTTTGGAGCGACACCGATCAAAAATATAAAGAGGCGCGCATCATTTTCGTTGACTATGAGGCGTCCAACTGGACGTTTGAGCCGACGCGCGGGCAGTATTATTGGCACCGCTTTTTCCACCACCAACCCGATTTGAATTATGACAACCCGGACGTGCAAAAGCAGATGCTGCGCGTCGCGCAGTTTTGGGTGGATCAAGGCGCGGATGGCATACGCGTGGACGCGCCGCCGTATCTGATCGAACGCGACGGGACGAACTGCGAAAATTTGCCGGAAACGCACGCGTATTACAAACGCTTGCGCGCGTTTCTCGACGCCTACGCGCCGGGCACGATGCTGCTCGCCGAAGCGAACCAGTGGCCCCGCGACGTGCGCCCTTATTTTGGCGACGGCGACGAGTTCCACATGAATTTTCATTTCCCGTTGATGCCGCGCATTTTCATGTCTCTGGCACAAGCCGACCGCGCGTCGCTCGAATGGATTCTCGAACAGACCCCACCGCTGCCCGACCAGTGTCAATGGGCAACCTTTTTACGCAATCACGACGAGCTCACGCTCGAAATGGTGACGCCGGACGAGCGCGCGTTCCTGTGGAATTTTTACGCGCCCGATTCACGAATGCGTTTGAATCTCGGCATTCGCCGCCGCCTCGCGCCGCTGCTGGACAACGACCGCGCGAAAATTCAGGTTGCCCATTCGCTGTTGCTCACGCTCATCGGTTCGCCCGTCTTGTATTATGGCGATGAAATCGGTATGGGCGACAATCTCGCGCTGGACGACCGGTGGGGCTGTCGCACGCCGATGCAGTGGAATGCGGAAACGAACGCGGGTTTTTCCGACGCGCCGCCGGAAAAATTGTTCCTGCCCCTCATCAATGACGCGGTCTTTGGTTATCCGTCTATAAACGTCGCACAAGCCGAACGCGTGCCCGATTCTCTCTTGCACTGGATTCGTCAAGCGTTAAAAATTCGCGCGCAGCATCCCGCGTTCGGGCGCGGCGCATTGCAATTACTCGCGCCGGAAAACCGCGCCATCTTGGCGTACGTGCGGACGACGCCGCAAGAAAAATTGCTCATTCTCAATAATTTGTCCGCGCACACGCAAAATGCTTCATTGAATCTGGACACGCAAGGAAACTTGCGCGACTTGGAAAGCGGCAAAGAAATTCCGTTCGACCACGCATTGAATTTGGAACTGCCGCGCTACGGGTATCGGTGGTTTGAAATGTCCTAACTCGGACAAGCCAAAACCAAACAGGAAACCGCGAATCTTTGCGCGAAGTTCGCGCGACGAATCTACGCGAATCAGGGGGAAAAAATTAGCGTAGATTCGCGGTTTCTAACTGGTTTGCTTCAAACTCCAAGTCTCCCAACGCGAGTTTTTCTCCATCCTTGCGCACGACGATGCTTGAATTGCGCGCCAGCGTGAAATTGAAATGCAGTTCGATTTTTTGCGGCGGCGCGTCAAGCAACGCGGCATGTTCGGGCGCGGCAGAAACAAAATGCGCGGCAAAACGCTGCGGCGGCAATTCCGCCTCAGAAACTTTTTGCGGCGATGCGGTTGTTGTCGGCTCGGTGGGGTTGATACGCGTCGGCTGTGCGGTAGGTACAATCGTCGGTGTGAGGGTAGGCGCAGCGGTGAGGAACGGTGTGGCAACCGTTCCGTACGCGGGTAGCGTCGGCGCGAGCGAAACCGTCGTCGGCGTCGCGTTGATTTGCGTCGCGTCGGCGCGGACGATAATTCTGCCAAACATATTTTGCGGCACGTGCGCGCTGCAATGAAACGCGTATTCGCCCGGTTCCGTAAAAACAAATTCGTACGTGCCGTGCAGTGGAATCTCCAACGAGTTGAGCTGCGGAAACGCGTTGTGCGAGGGATGCGGGTCGGAATTGACAAAATGCGGCGCCGGGTCGTCGTTCACCCACACCACGCGCGTCCCGGGGCGAATGATAAACTCGGCGGGCATGTATTTCACGTTCTTGAGGTGAACTGTCACCTCGTTTTGCTGCGTGAGGTCAACATAATTTTTCGCGCTCGCCGCGTCCACGCGAAATCCAAATTGCCCATCGGAACAAGTCGTGCCCGCGACACACGCGCGATATTTGACGACATACAAACCATCGCCTTCACTTGCGAGCAGTCGCGCCGACATGTAAATCTTTCGCGCATCAAATTCCACCGCACCTACAGCCAACGGCTTGCCGTCACGTTCTACCGCAATGCGCGA
>JACQWQ010000128.1 GCA_016209205.1 Chloroflexota bacterium | reverse complement strand
TTCGATGGTGTGCAGGTGATTGTTGAAACCTTTCAAGCGAGTCACCATGGATTCGAGTCCGTACGCCGTGATGAGAAACGGCGCGCCTAACCCCGCCGAATACATCAGCAGCAGCGCCGTCCCTTCGATTGCCGTCGCAGTTTGTGTCGCCGCGCCGAGAATCAGCGAAAGCATCGGACCGACGCACGGCGTCCAACCCGCCGCAAACGCCATACCTGTCAAGAACGAACGCGGGTACCCCAATTCGTTCGAGCGATACTGTACGCGCGCTTCCTGATACAAAAACGGAAGCTTGATAATGCCCAGCATGTTGATGCCAAACACAATCAAGATAATGCCCGAAATGTGTGCGAGCAAGAGCTTGTCAACGACCTGGGTCAGTGCAAACAGCGCCGACCAAATTGCTACAAAAATGGTCGTAAAGCCCAACACGAACGCCAACGCGTGGGTCAGCACTTGGCCGCGCGGCACAGTGACACCTTCCGGCGTCACTGCTGCGCGCGTTCACGCCGCGACAACGAATACATGTACAAAAACAGCAGCGTCCAGATTACGCCGAACGCGAAAAACAAATACGACAGGTTGCGTACCTCTCTGAGAATCTCTTTTAGCAGGTCTTCCATGTTCGCTCAGTCTCCGTGTTGTTCGCGCAATTCCGCGTCTGTTAGAGCGCAGTTAGACTGCGCGTTAGCTAACGGCAGTTTGCAATGTAACAGCATTGCAAACTGCCGTTGGACAATTAGGAATTCGCCTAGTCTCCGTATTGTTCGCGCAGTTCCGCGACTCGGCTCGACAGCCCCGCCAGACGCGTGCGTTGCACCAGTAAATAAAAATACACCAGCATAACCGCTGTGATAGACACGCCCAGTGCGGCTACCATCGGCTGTGTCATATTGAACGTGAATTCGCCCCCGGCATTCGTGCCGAACAAAACGGGGTGCAGCCCGCGCCACAGACGCGGCGCCAGGATAATGAACGGCACATCTGCCGCGCCGACGAACGTAAACACTGCCGCAATGCGCGCCACGCCGGGATCATCGCGCGCCGACATGCGCAGCATCATGTAGGCGACATAGACGAGCCACAGAATCAAAAACGAAGTCAGCCGTGCTTCCCACGTCCACCACGTATTCCACACCGGGCGCGCCCAAATCATTCCCGTCGCCAACGAAATCGCGCCAAATAGCACACCGAGCTCCATGCACGCGTGCGACACGCGGTCGTATTTCAAATTCCCCGTCCGCAAAAACAACGCGCCCGCAACCGCCGCAATGAGAATCGAAGAAAATGAACGGCGGATAGCAGATGGCGGATGGCGGATGGCAAGTGGCAGATGGCAGATAGCCAATCGCGTATCGCGTATCGCAAAACGTGTATCACTCCCTCTCTCCCTCACTCCCTCACTCCCTCACTCTCTCTCTACTCTTCCACCACAAACTCGAACACCAAATACGCGACGACGAGAAAAATCACATCGTACGCCAAGAGCAAGTTGAACCAGCCCTGAAAATCGGAAAAGGGGAGACCCTGCAGTGACCCTTGTGTGATTTTCACCGACGCGACGAGTAGCGGCACGAGCACAGGAAAGAGCAGCACCGGCAGCATGACTTCGCGCATACGCGTCGACGCGGCAATCGCGGACAACAATGTGCCCACCGCCGAAAAACCGAGCGTGCCCATCAAGATAAAGCCAACCAGCGGGAACCATTCGAGCGGCACGTTATACAAAATCACAAACAGCGGCAACGTGATAACTTCCATCACGAGGATGAACAAAAAATTCGCGAACGCCTTGCCGAGAAAAATCGCGCCGCGATCCACAGGCGCGAGCAGCATCCCGTCCAGCGAACCCTTGTCGCGTTCCATGGCGAACGAACGTCCCAGCCCGATGATGCCGCTGAAACTGAATGCGACCCACAACACGCCGGGCCCCAGCACGCGAATGTCCACGCCCTGTAAATCAAAGGCAAAGTTGAAAATGACCAGCACCAACAGCGCGAACACGAGCATCGCGCTCAACGTTTCTTTGGTGCGCCATTCGACGGCAAGCTCTTTGGCAATGATGGCGTACAGTTGACGATAAAAGATCATAGTCGGTCGCGTATCGCGTATCGCAAATCGCGTATCGTAAATCAGACTATTACACTATCGCACTATCTCACTATTGCACTATCGCACTCCCGCACTATCTCACGTTTTATTTTTGGTATTCTCGGTCGCGCGCGTCAATTCCTCCGTATATCTTTGCGCGAAACCCGCCGCGTCGCGCCATTCTTGGCGCAAGCCGTCGTAAATGATGCGCCCGCTGCGCATAATCAATGCGCGGTCTGCCGCCGCGAGACTGCGCTCGAATTCGTGCGATGAAAACAAAACCGCCGCGCCTTCTTGCCGCGCCTGCTCGAAAATACCCGTCAGGACGTGCGACGAACTTTGATCCAGCCCCGTCCACGGCTCGTCGTACAAATACACTTTCGGGCGATGCAGCAGCGCGCGCGCTAGAGAAACGCGTTGTTGATACCCGCGCGAAAGCGTGCGCACGGCATCGTCCATCCGCTTTTCGATGCCCACCTGCTTTGCCACTTCCAGAATACGCGCATCAGTTCCCTCATACTTCGGGACAAGTTTCTCCAACGCGTACAGGCGCGCATAATAACGCAAATTTTCCGCGATGGTCAGTTCATCATACAACAGCGTTTGGTGCCCCACATAACCGATGCTGGCGCGCGCTTCCATCGCGCCTTGCGGAATTTCGATTCCATTCACGGCGGCGCGCCCGCGTGTCGGACGCGACAACGTCGCAAGGATACGCAGCAGCGTAGATTTCCCCGCGCCGTTCGGTCCCGCCAACGCGACGACTTCTCCCGCTTCGATGTTGAGCGTCGTGCTCTTGAGCGCCTGTTTATAACCAAATATCTTTTCGAGTTTCAGCGTTTCGATCATGTTGTTATTTGTGCGATAGTGCAATAGTGAGATAGTGCGATAGTGCAATAGTGCGATAGTGCGATGGTGCAATAGTGCAATAGTGGCGATTACCGTTTCACGTTTCACGCCTCACGTTTCACGCCTCACGTTTCACGTTTCACGCCTCACGTTTCACGCCTCACGTTTCACGCCTCACGTTTCACGCCTCACGTTTCACGCCTCACGTTTCACGCCTCACGTCTCACGTTTCACGTTTCACGCCTCACGTTTCACGTTTCACGTTTGACAACATCTTTCAACAATTCCGCTTTCAACGCCGCGCGTTCGGCTAGATACGCGTCCTCGTCAATTTCATTCGCGTCGAACTTGTCGTCTAACCGCGCGATGGCTTGCAGTTGCGCGGCGCGTTCGCGGGCGCGGTCGTTGGGCGCGGCAGTTTTGTCTTTGCTGCGACGGCGATACACCGGATACGCCAAGAGTGCGAGTCCCGCCAGTCCTCCGGCGGCGAGGATCGCCATTCGAATTGTTGGCGTATGGTCTACCCCGGGCAAATTGGAAATCGTCGCGCTGAAAACGGTCCCGGCGCTTTGCGGCGGTGCAGCGTAAACGAGATATTCCTGCCCACTCTGCATTACAAACGGCGCGCTCGGTTTGAGCGTTGATCCCGAAACGCGCACATCGCCCGATTTTGAGACGAGCAAGTTCACACTCGCCGTATCGGTTTTGAACGGAATCGTCAACGTATAATCAGGCGGCGTATAGGGCAACGCCAGACCGTACAGAATTTCCGTCGTCGTCGGCAGAATGGGGTAGAGAATGGCGCCGTCTTCTTGATATATCACGCGCGTTTGCTCGCGGAAATCTTCAAAGCGCACATCGCTCGTCTTGGCGGGGAGGGGCAGCGGCACATAAAACGCGCGGTCGGTAGAATTCGTCGCCTGCAAAATCTGAATGCCGTCAAACGCTTTCGGCTGTACGTCGAGGATGAGATGCACGCGGTCGAATGCAAAATCGGCGGGCACGGTTTGCGTTTCGTAGACCGTGACAGAAATCGGTTTCACCGCCGCAAGTTCGGCGGGCATGATTTCTGAAAAATAGCGCACGCCCGCGTAATCAATCCGCGTAAAATAAGAAGTCGCGTCGGTCAAAACGCGAGTGAACAAAAAGTTGCCCTGCGCGTCGGTGGAGACGGAACGCGTAAGGGGACCCGTCTCGGTGATTTGAAAGAGCGTGACGGGCACATTGGCGATACTATCTGCCGGAGCATTTTTTGTGCCATTCCGCAGCTGTCCCTGAATGTCAAATGGCGTGGACGCCGGTGTTTGCGCGCGCACGTGAGCGACAAACAGCCAACCCAAGGTGAGAAACATAACAAACGCCGCGCAAAAAAACGCGGCGCTCGAACGATGTCGAATCATTTTGTTTTGCTCGGCATTCAAGTCAGCGCGCGTCCGCACTGGACGCAAAATTTATCGCCCCTGTCGTACGCCCGCCCACAATTTTTACAATGCAATCCCGACGCCTGACCCTTCGTTGCGCTCAGGGCAGGCACCTTCGTTGCGCTCAGGGCAGGCGCCTTCGTTGCGTTCAGGGCAGGCGCCTTCGTTGCACTCAGAGCAGGCAGCTTGACCCTTGCCGCGCCCGTATTGGCGGGCGTTCGGCGCAGCGCGGCGATCTCCTTTTCAATTTCGGCGCTTGCTTCTGTCGCATTGCCTTGACCGCGCAGCAGGTCGAGCTCTTGCAGCACCCCCGCCGCCTGCGTCAGGTATTTTTCGTGCAGCGCGTTGTAATCCGGTTCGTCGAGTTTGCCCAATTGTTTGTCAAGTTCCAAATCACGCAGCGTCGCATAAATCCCATCGCGCTGTGCGAGCAAATCGTCCAGCGTAGACGCGTTCATGCCCACCGGCTGCTGCTGCGCGCGGTAGAGCGGATAGGCGAGCACGGTGAACGCGGCGAGGAGAACGAGGAACGCGAGAATGAATTCCATTGCGCCTACTCGCTCGGTCTAACCAACGCGCCGGCTGCCGCTTCGCGCCGCACCCGTTCCCGCGCGCGCTGCTCCGCCGGGTCGGGAAACATGGTCAGGACCGTCGAAATGACGAACAGAAACGCGCCGATCCACACGAGCGTGACGAGTGGATTCACAAACACGCGAAAACTGACGGTTTGGAAATTGTCGGTCCACCCTTGCACGATGACGTACAAGTCGCGGCGAAAGAATGGCGCATCGTGCCAAATCGCCGGGTCGCTCACTTGCTGCTGCTGGCGCGTAAAAAATGAAATGCCGGGTTTCAGTGTGGCAATGCGTCGCGATTCGCATGAATCGCACCATTCCTCAAAAACGCCGAGTGTAGCGGTGGTCACTTCCGCTTCACCCACGCGCGCGCCGGGCAGCAGACCTTCAAAGACGATGGTGTAACCGTTGACAGTCCACGCTTCCCCGCGCGTCAGCGCGCGCACCTGATCGGTTGCATACCCGCGCGAACCGATGACGCCGAGCGCGAAAATCAAAACCGAAAGATGCACCAAATACCCGCCATAACGCCGGTGATTGCGCTCGACAATCCGAGCCAATGCCGTCGTCAAATTCTCGTGCGTATTCTTTTGCCGCGCGCGCGCCGCAAGTAAAATATCCGTGCCCGTTGTGGCGAACGCGAACGCGAGCAGCGCAATGGCTATCAGCGATAAGGGATCACGCCAGCCCAAGACAAACGCCAGCGCGACGATGCCGACTGCCAGCGCAAGCGGCGCAATCAGCTTGCGCCCCAATTTCGCCATCGTCGCGCCGCCCCAGCCGATCAGCGGGATGATGCCCATCAGCAAAACGATTCCGGCAAAAATCACGCCGACGACGAGATTATAGTACGGCGCGCCGACGGTCAGCGCCTGTCCCGTCAGCACTTCACTGAGAATGGGCCACACGACGCCGATCAAAACGGCAATCGCCGCGCCGAGAAACAACACATTGTTGACGAGAAAGAGAACCTCGCGCGACAGCAGCGAATCGAATTCCGCTTCGTTCTGCAACTGGTCGAGACGGAAAAAGAGCAGCGCGGTGGAAGCAAGTGTAATCAACGCGACGAATCCCAGAAACAGCGGACCGATTTCCGATTGGGCAAATGCATGAACGGATTGAATCACGCCGCTGCGCGTGAGAAACGTTCCAAACAGCGTGAGCGCGAACGTAATAATGACCAGTCCGATATTCCAGACCTTGAGCATCCCTTTGCGTTCCTGCACCATGACCGAATGCAAAAACGCGGTGCCGACGAGCCACGGCATAAAGGCAGCATTTTCCACCGGGTCCCAACCCCAGTAACCGCCCCAGCCCAACACGTCATACGCCCAGCGTCCGCCGAGCACCAACCCTATCCACAAGAACATCCACGGAATCAACGTCCAGCGGCGCGTCGCGCGAATCCACGAATCATTCATCGGCTGTCCTGTAGCCGAGCGCCCACGCAACAACGCCGCCATCGCGAACGCGAACGGAATTGTGAACCCCACAAAACCGAGATACAACAGCGGTGGATGAATCGCCATCGCGGGATGCTGCAAAATCGGATTCAAGCCCGCGCCGTCCGGCGGGATAGACAGCATTCGTTCAAACGGCGACGAAATGAACGCCAGCATGAACGCGAAAAAGGTTTGCACGAGCATGATCACGGACGCGACGTACGGCATCAATTCCAAGTCATCGTGGCGGTGCAGAATGATTACGACCAAACCGTACAGTGACAAGATCCACGACCAAAACAATAGCGAACCGCTTTGACCGCTCCACAATGCGGTGAGCGTGTACGGAATGAGGGGCAAGTCGCGCGAGGTGTGATTCGCCACGAGCACCAATGAAAAATCGCGTGTGACGAGCGCATAGCCGATGGAAATCACCGCGAGGGTGGCGAGTACGGCATAGAGGATGACGCCATTGCGCGCGCTGGCTGCCAATTCGGGGACCTTGCGGCGTGCGCCGATGAATCCCGCAACCATCGTATAAATTGCGACGACGAACGCGACGGTTAGCGAAATCGAACCGAGTGTAGTCATTTTGTGCTGGAGTGAGAGAGAGAAAGAGAGATTGAGAGATTGAGAGATTGAGAGCGAGAGAGAAGGAGAGAATTCACTCTATCACTCTATCACTCTTGCTCTCCATCTCCTCTACGGTCCGTAGTTTACATTCCCCTGCATTTTGCTCGTGTCGAATTCTTCGATCTTGGAGGCGTCATATTTGCTCGGGCATTTTGCCAAGAGATTTGTCGCGGTGAACGAACCATCGGCGTTCAATTTGCCTTCGGCGACGACTTCGACGGCGCGGTCAAAGGTGTCGGGCACGACGCCGCTGTACGTCACGGGCAAGCGATTCACGCCGTCGGTGAGGACGAACGCGATCTTGTTTTGCTTGACGTCTTTTTGGACCGAGTTGGGTTCCAACTGCCCGGTCACGCGTACGCCTTGCCCGACAGCGTTGTTCCCTTTCGCAAACAATTCCGGCAAGGTGATTGCCCACTGACTCGTTTGCGTGAGACCGAAAAAGATCAAATAGCCGATGACGCCAAAAATGGCGATTGCGCCGATCAAGTACTTGAGCTGATACTTGGTTTTCGGTTTCGCCTTTTGCTTGGAGAGTGTGGGAGATGCCATATCTTTTTCCTCTTGAACACTCCTCTTGTAGCGACGGAGGGGGGATGCGGTGGAGGGATTTCGGAGCGGGGCTATTCTAGCATCCTCAAAATTCACTGTCAATTACTTGGCAGCCGATGATTACACAGCTTGTTCAAGCGCAGTCGCACTGCGCTTGCCCGGCGGCAGTCCAGCTGCCTGCGAACAGGTGGGAGCACGCAGCTGGTTCAAGCGCAGTTGCACTCTTGTTCAAGCGCAGTTGCGCTCTTGTTCAAGCGCAGTTGCGCTCTTGTTCAAGCGCAGTTGCACTCTTGTTCAAGCGCAGTTGCACTGCGCGCTTTCCGACGGCAGTCCAACTGCCTGCGAACAGGTGCGGAGGGATCCAATTTGCGCCCCTCGGCGTAGGGGTAGGTAGGAGGAGGGTTCCAGCACACACCCGCAACCACAGCTCGATGTTTCCCAAAACGATACGCTGGAAGAACGGCACGGCGTCGGCGTCGCCTCGTTTTGACAAGACGTCGTCTGCTCCGCTACAATCCCGCCCAGTGGAGCCAATTCCGATTCCGTCCGCGATGCCTGTTGCAGACAGGTCCATCGTACTCGCCGAGGCGAGCGACGAATACCTCGCGCGCTGCGTCGCCGCGCGTGACCGGAACGCGTTTGCAATGGTATACGACCGTTTTTCCAGACCTGTATTTGCGATGGCGGGACACATGCTCGGCGTGAATGAAGCCGAAGAAGCGACGCAGGAAATTTTTATGCGTCTCTGGCACAAGGCGTCCCAGTACGATCCGGCGCGCGGCGCATTCAGTCACTGGTTCATGTCCATCGCGCGCAATCATATCCTGGACAAATTGCGCGCGCGCACTGAACGCCAGCGCGTCGTCGCCGCCGAAGCGCTTGATTTACTGCTCGCCGAAGCGCCCGACCCCAAGGTAGACGTGCTCGAACAAGTGTGGCAAAACCAACGCGGCGATGTTCTTGCGCAAGCCCTACAAGGCATCCCCGCCGAACAACGCCGCGTCATTGTTCTAGCATATTTTGGTGGGATGAGTCAATCCGAAATCGCGATGCACTTGAACGTTCCGCTCGGTACGGTCAAAAAGCGCATTCGTCTCGGTTTGCAAAAACTGCGGGCGTCGCTCTCGCCGCAAGTGCTGTTGGATTTTGACGGTGTGACTGAGGATGCGCTCGCCGCAGTGGAGTCATAACCCATGAACTGCTCTGAAATTAGACCTCAACTCGAAGCGTACGCGCTCGACGCGCTCGATGTGCTCACGCGCGCGCGGGTTGAAAACCATCTGGTTACTTGCACACACTGTCGCGCGACGGTGACAGAGCTGCGGAATGTTTTGGGCGAACTGCCGTTTGCCGTGAGCACGGCGTCGCCTCTGCGCCCCCCCCCCACACTCAAACGCCAGCTGTTGCAGGCAATAGACGCCCAAGTTCACGCGCACGCGCAAGCGACTGCCGTCAAGCAAACGTTTGCGCCGCACGCGGAACGGGCTGCGCCCATCGCGCGGCGGGGCAGTTGGCTGTCAAATCCACGCGTGTGGATGGTTTCGCTCGCGACCTCGATGCTCGTCATTGTCGCGCTGGTCGCCTGGAATTTGACCAGCAATCTCAAGATGCAGCAAGCGCTTTCCAGCGCCCGGGTCGCACAACAAAAAGTAGACGAAATCAAGGATCAACAAGCTCTCGCCGTGCCCGTCCTCAATTCGCTCTCGGCGCTCGAAATTGTTCTGACCTCTCCCGATCCGTCGTCGAACGCTTCAGGCAAGGTGGTGATTGATCCGAGCAAACCGACGGTTGTTTTCATTGGCTACAACTTGCCGCGTTTGCCTGCCGGACAAACGTATGTGTTGTGGACGATTGATAAAGGTGTGATGCGAACTTTCCTACGGCTCGCTGTTCCTGCGCCCGACGGTCATCCATCCGGAACGTTGAGGTTCGAGCCGCCAAAGGTTTGCCTACGAAACGTGTGTTGCAAAAAATTTTGCCGCACACGTTTTTTTATGCGTTTCAATTTCACTTTTGGCACACGCTGGTTCGTTGCGTCGGATACGACGCGAATGCTCACCACGTGGTTGGACTCGTGTTCCCGCCGGATTTCAGAGTTGAACTCCGATGACCCAGCGGCGCACGCGTCCAACTCGCGCGCCAACGCAGCTTCGCAGGGATCCGTTCTATTACGTGCCCAGTAATGTTATATGTAGACGGCGGGTTGCTCCTCCGCCGGAACCAGATTCAAGGTTTGTGATAATGATGCAGAAAATCTCCATCCTTTGAGGAGGGTCACAGCATTCATTTGCGTAATCAGTCGCAGCGCCGCTGGACGCGGCGCATGAGCCTATGCCCCGAAGGAGGAGAGACGTGAAAAGATATTTTGCTTTTGTGCTTTTGGCAGCCCTGTTGATGGTGCTTGCAGCGTGCGGCGGCGCCGCGCCGGCGCCTGCACCCACAACGGCGCCTGTACAACCAACTGCTGTACCGCCGACAACTGCGCCGCAAGCAACCGCAGTACCGGCGCAAGCGACGAATGCGCCGCAACCGACGACCGCCGCGGCGACGGAACCGACCAAAGCGCCGGATACGGCGGCAAGTGATACCCCACCGAATTGGCTCAAGTGGCATGATCCCGCCGCTGAAGCCGATGAGCTGTTCAACAAAATGAACGGCACCGGTCCCTTCAAGCTGGAAAAATGGACCCCCGGCGAGGGATTCACGCTGGTGCGCAATGACAACTATTGGGTCAAAGACGCGCCGTGGGAAGGCGCACCTACCGGTCCGGCGGCGCTCGCGCGTGTAGTGATTAAAGAAGTGGATGAATGGGGCACCCGCTTTGCAGCATTGCAAGCGGGCGATGCGGATTACGTTACTGTCAATCCCGAATTTTGGCCCCAGGTAGACGAAGTTTCGTTATCTGACTGCGACCATCTGTCCGGAGAATGCAAACCGCTCAAAGCGGGCGGAATTGTGAACCGTTATCGCGGTCTGGCGCAAACAAGCGCGACGGATGTACTGCTCAACGCCAACATCAATACCGAAGGCGGCAACAATTACATCGGCAGTGGCGCACTTGACGGCAACGGCGTCCCCCCCGATTTCTTTAATGACGCCCATGTGCGCAAGGCATTCAACTCTTGTTTTGACTGGGACACATACATCAAAGATGTGTGGCAAGGGGAAGCCGCACAGCGCAACGGTCCGATTATCAACCCGATGCTCGGCTATAACGCAAAAGGTGAACATTACGCCCTGAATCTCGACAAGTGCGCCGGAGAATTCAAAGCGTCCACCCTCAAGACGGAAGATGGGCGCTCCTTGTGGGATGCCGGCTTTTACATGCAGCTTACATACAACACCGGCAACTCGTCGCGGCAAATCATTGCCGAGATTTTGAAGCGTAACGTCGAGCAGGTCAATCCAAAATTCAAGATCGAAGTCTTTGCGCTCCCGTGGCCCGTATTTCTCAAAGAACGCACCGCGCACAAACTGCCGGTCTATACCATCGGCTGGGCGGAAGATTATCACGATCCGCACAACTGGGTTGTCCCTTATCTTGCCTCGTACGGCACATACGGTGCGGGTGTTCCCAAAGATTTACAGTCCACGCTCGACGAGATGATTGACAAAGCATCCGGTGAGACGGACGAAGCCAAGCGCGCCCAGGCCTACTATGACATTCAAAAGTTCGTGTACGACAATGGCATTCACATCTTTCTGGCGCAGGGCTTGACGCGGCGCTATTTCCAACCGTGGGTCAAAGGGTTCTATTACAACCCCTCGTACTCGCTCGATCCCGGTTGGTTCTATCAGTACTCGAAAGACAAGAACGCCAAGAATCCCGACACGTTCACCTACATCACATTCGGCGACGCCGAATCGCTCGACCCGAACTGGAGCTACGAGTCTTTCGGCGGTGGTGTGATCCAGCAAGTGTACGACTCGCTCGTGTGGCTGAAAAAAGACAGTGTGACCGATGTCGTGCCGTGGCTGGCGGAAAAGTGGGACGTTTCGTCGGATGGCAAAACGTATACCTTCACCATTCGCAAGGGCGTGCAATTCCACGAAGGCGGCGAACTGAAAGCGTCGGACATTGCCTATTCGCTCCAACGCGGCTTGCTGCAGGATCGCACGGACGGTCCACAAAATCTGTACATGCAACCCTTGTTCGGCGTGCCCTCCATCAAAGACCTCGCCGCGCAGGAAGCGGGCATGAACGAGACTCCCGAAAAGATCCAGGACATTCCCGCCAAGGGGCTGCGCGCGGCGTGTGAACAAGTTCAAAACGCGATTCAAGCCGACGACAGCGCCAATACCGTGACGATGACGCTCGACAAACCTTTTGCGCCGTGGCTCCAACTCATGGCGGGCTACTGGTCGGTCGGCATGAGCAAGGATTGGGTCATTCAGCAAGGTGGTTGGGACGGTACGTGTAATTAAGGTTGGGAGCAAATGACAAGAGCTGCTCTAGTCGCTGCCAAGGGGATTGCTGACCCCGTGTGTTGACGCTAGCTCCGACTCTTGTCACGGGCGAGGGTTTTCGTGGAGCCGGAAACCCTCGCTCTGCTCAAGACAGAAAAAACGCGGAACGTATTTTCCCCTCTTGGAAAATGCGTTCCGCGTCACTCTCGCCCATGACGCGTTATATCATTCGGCGGCTTTTGTTCTTGCCAGTCATCTTGTTCGGCGTCACCATTTTGATCTTTGGTATTTTGCAGTTGCTCGATCCTGCCGAACGCGCGGCGCTCTATGTCCGCGACGCGCCCAAAAACCCGAATGCCGTCAGAGAAATCATCGTCAAGTACGGCTTGGATAAACCGATCTGGCAGCAGTACGCCGATTGGATCGGCAAGGTGGCGCACGGCGATCTCGGTTGGTCGCGCACCGCGCAGCGGCCCGTCGCCGACGCGATCCTCTATTATTTTCCCGCCACGCTCGAACTCGCGTTCTTGAGCATCTTGCCTATCATTCTCGGCGGCGTGCTCCTCGGCGTGCAAGCGGCAGTACATCGCGATCAGATGATAGACCATTCCGCCCGCGTCTTTTCGATGGTCGGCACATCGTTTCCTGCTTTCGTTTTCGCCTTGTTGATGTTGATGATCTTTTACGCGAACTTGCAATGGTTTCCGCCGGGGCGCCTTTCGGACGACATCCAGCGCGTGGTAAACGCCGACGCGTTCCGCCAATTCACAGGCATGTACACGCTGGACGGTGTGTTGAACGGGCGACCCGATGTGACGTTTGACGCGCTGCGTCATTTATTTTTACCCGTCCTCACGTTGGCATTTATTAATTGGGCAATCTTTGTCCGCGTCACGCGCACGTCCATGCTGGACGTGTTGAACCAAGAATACGTGCGCACCGCGCGCGCCAAAGGGTTGACCGAAAAAGTGGTCATCAATACGCATGCTCTACGCAACGCGCTGATTCCTATCGCGACATTGGGCGGCTTGGTCTTTGTCGGTTTGCTCAACGGCGTCATCATCACCGAAACCGTGTACAACTTTCGCGGCATGGGCTGGTTCGCCGCAAACGCCGCCCTGCGCCTCGACGTAATTTCGGTTCTGGGCATCACCTTGTTCACCGCCGCGCTGCTCGTGCTGACCAATCTGGTCGTGGACATGCTCTACGGTTTTCTCGATCCACGCGTGCGCGTGTCGTAAATCAGTGACCAGTGACTAGTGATCGGTGATCAGTGACCAGTCATCAGTAACCAGTGATCAGTGATCGGTGACCAGTCATCAGTGACCAGTGACCAGTGACCAGTAGTCAATGACTGATAACTGATGACTGATAACTGATGACTGATGACTGATAACTGATAACTGATAACTGATAACTGATAACTGATGACTGATGACTGTAACTGATAACTGATAACTGATAACTGATAACTGATAACTGATAACTGATAACTGATAACTGATAACTGATAACTGATGACTGATAACTGATGACTGATGACTGATGACTGATAACTGATAACTGATGACTGATGACTGATGACTGATGACTGTCTACAAATGGCTCAACAAACACTCATTCTGAAACCGGCCGCGCAACCGCTTGTCCGCCAAAACTCGGAACTCTCCAAGATGCTGCGGCAGATCACGCGCAATCCGCTTTCAATTGTGGGGATTGTGCTCGTACTGACATTCGCGGGCATTGCCGTTTTTGCGCCGGTCATTGCCCCGGCGCCGGCAGGCGCGCGTGACGCATACATTATTCCGCGTGATGGTTTCAAGGCAGAACCACAGCCGCCGGATGCCGACCACTTGTTTGGCACGACCGAAGGACAGTACGACATTTTTTATGGCGTCGTGTGGGGCACGCGCACCGCGTTTCTCGCGGGCATTGTCATTGTCGCCATGGCGCTCGTCGTCGGGCTGACGGTCGGTTCGGTCGCTGCATACTTTGGCGGGTGGGTGGATGACATTCTGATGCGCATCACGGAAATTTTTCTCGCGTTTCCGTTTCTTGTTGCCGCGCTGACGCTCGCCGCAGTGCTCCAACCCAAACTCGGGCGCGGTTTGTACACCGGAATTATCGCGCTCGTGGTCTTTGGCTGGATGGGCTATGCGCGGCTCATTCGCGGCGATATTCTGGCGACCAAAGAACGCGAGTACGTGACCGCCGCGCGCGCGATGGGTGTGCGCGATTGGCGCATTCTCCTGCGTCACATTTTGCCCAACGCGATTTTTCCGGTGATGGTTGTCGCATCGCTGGAAATCGGCACGTACGTCCTGTCGTTTGCCGCGCTGAGTTTTCTCGGACTGGGCGCAGAACTAGGTTACGCGGATTGGGGTCAAATGCTCGCCCTCTCGCGCAATTGGATTACCAACCTCAGCAAGTATTGGTACATTGTCGTGTATCCCGGCGTGGCGCTGCTGTTTTTCGTCTTGGGCTGGAATCTGATCGGCGACGCGCTGCGCGATATTGTGGACCCGCGGTTGCGCGGAGGAAAGTAGAAAATTGGAAATTGGAAGTTGGAAATTAGAAATTGGAAATTGGAAATTAGAAATTCGATTGCGTGAGGTGAATTTTGAATTTCCAATTTTGAATTTTGAATTCAGGCACGCGGCATCCGCCCGAAGGATTCACCTTTCCCAAAAATTTCGCGCCCGCGTTGGTCGGCGCAAATGCGTTGACGCGCTTGAAAAACGCGCAAATGTTGTTTGATTTCATCCGCGCGCGCATGCCGTACCAAGCCCCGGGTACTTGACGCCGGACGAGTATTGGCAGCTCGTCGCGTTTCTCGTGAAAAAGCGCGGGGTGCAAACGCCGCGCGTGGACGCGACGAATGCGCGCAATGTGTTGTTGAATCCGTCCGCGCAAACAATTCCCGATGAATGGATCGTGGTGAGTGCGGGGGCAATTCTGTTTGGGGTTGTTGGGGGTTGGATTTTGTGGCGCGTGGGGCGCGCAGTCAATCGAACCCCACGCTAATCCTCCCCTTTGTAAGGAGAGAGAACAAAGCAGTTCATTTCACATGTGACGCGCGCGGGCTCGCCATTAGAGCGGATTCCTAATTCGTATGTGGGCAAAAGACCTTTCGGGTTTCCGAAAACCCGAAAGGTCTGCCCACTAATCAGACTGGAATCCGCTCTAGGCGCTTGATTTCATCCAAGGTTTCATGCACCGTGAGGGGAGGCGGAATTGCTTCACGCCGCGCCAAGTCGAGGATTTCATACAGCGAAACACCTGCCAGTTCTGCGGCACGTTCTTTGGTGATACGGTCTTCCCGATAAAGTCGCAAGGCATAACGCAGTCTCCATTCCTGGATTGCGTCTTGAAGCAAGCGCCGCACCACCGTCGTCCGATCCAATTGTTCTGCTTCGGAAATCTCATCCAGCGCGTGAATCAGATCGGGAGAGACGCGAATATTCAATTGACGCGTTGTAACCTCAGCCATAGTTCACCTCTTGCGTTCACGCTCCAGCGTCGTAACCGCTGCCTTGAGGGCATTCAACACGGCTAAATCTGTGCCCATAGCGACGGCAATCTTTTCCATCAAAGCAAGACACTCCGCCTCCGACACTTTATCCGCAAGATAGCCCTCGAACGGCATCAACTGAATGATGGAATAGGCAATGCCGCGTGTTCTCGCAACCACGCGTGCTTTGCGTTCTTCCACGAGCACAAGCCAATGACGCTTTCTGCGCACGCAAGGGCGTCACATTCCCCCCGTCCTAATGCTGGATATTGCTGGCGTATGACCTTGACGATTTTTTCTTCGTCGGTAGAGAGCTGGATATGCGCCAACCAGCCCTCGGCGAGTGCGGCTTTGACCAGCCATGGATCCGTTTTGCCCAATTGTTCGCCCTTGACCACGACCTCCTCAAAAACTGCGGGCGGAACCGCGGTGGGACCGTGGACCTGATGCAATATTTCGAATCCTTCCACGCGGGCGAGAATAATCAGCGAGGACGCGTCAATGATGGTTTTCATGAGGCAAACGGATTATCCAATAGCGATTGCTATCACAATCTAGCAAATTAGGCCTTGCTTGTCAAACTCGCAAGCGTTCGTCCCGATTTGTCATCCCTCAATGGGTTGTTTCTCTTTTCAATTCACATTCGGCAGAATCGTTCTGGGCGGCGCTTTCGCATGGCTGTCGCCGTCCGCCGTGCGTTTGAGCACACGCGCAAATTCTTCAAGTCGCCGCGCCACACGCGCGTTGATCGAATCGGCGGGGAATTTTCCATTTGTGTCGCGTTCGCCGGTGGGCAGCCCCGTCAAGAGCTCGATGCCCTCGCTCACGGATTCGACCGTCCAGATGTGAAACTGTCCGCGTGCAATCGCGTCCACCACATCGCGGCGTAACATCAAATCGCGCGCGTTGCTCGCCGGAATCACTACGCCTTGCGCGCCGGTTAACCCGCGTGCTTGGCACACCTCAAAGAACCCTTCGATTTTTTCATTCACCCCGCCGATGGCTTGTACGTGTCCCGCTTGATCCAACGCGCCGGTGACCGCGATGTTCTGTTTGAGGGGTACCTCTGCAAGCGCCGACACCAACGCGTACAATTCCGCCGACGACGCGCTGTCGCCTTCGACGCCCTCGTAACTTTGTTCGAATACCAAACGCGCCGAAAGCGTCAACGGCGTGTCTTGCGCAAACGTGCGCGCGAGATAACCGCTGAGAATTAAAACGCCTTTGCTGTGAATGGGTCCGCCCAACGCCACTTCGCGTTCAATATCCACAATGCCTTCCCGGCCGGGGGCGACGCTGGCGGTAATGCGGCTCGGTCGTCCAAAGCGATAATTGCCGAGTCCGAGCACCGATAGCCCGTTGACTTGCCCGACTTGCGTGCCGTCGGTCTCTACGACGAGGGTGCCGCGTACGATCATTTCCTGAATGCGGTCTTGAATCAGATTGCTGCGCAGCATTTTTTGGTCGAGCGCGCGTTGAATGTGTTCCGCTTGCATCGTGGTCGCGTGCGCCTGTTCCGCCCAATAGTTGGCTTCGCGAATCACGTCGGCGAGCAAGCCAAATTGTGTCGAAAGTTTATCGTGGTCTTCCGCCAGCCGCAGCGCGTGTTCCAATAACGCGGCAACGGCGGTGCGGTCGAGCGGTTTCAAATTTTCCTTGTCGCCGAGTGTGCGCACAAACGAGGCAAAGTCGGCAATGTTTTCGCCGGAAAAATCCATTTCCGAATCAAAATCCGCTTGCACTTTGAACAATTCGCCGAATTCCTCATCGTAGACGTACAGCAAATGATAGATGAGCGGACTGCCGATCAAAATTACTTTGAGCGCGAGCGGAATCGGCTGCGGGCGCAGACTTTTGGTGGAGAGAATGCCGAGCCGGTCCCCGAGATCCTCGATTTCGATTTCGTGCCCGCGCAGCACGCGTTTCAACCCGTCCCAACTGTACGGGTTCGTCAACAGGTCTTGGACTGGAATCACCAAAAAGCCGCCATTCGCGCGGTGCAGCGCGCCTGCTTTGATCATGGTGTGGTCGGTGTACAGCGCGCCATAGTGCGTTTCTTTTTCCACGCGCCCGAACAGGTTGTTGTAATTCGGATTCAATTCGACAATAACCGGCGCGCCTTGCGTGTTGCTGTGATCAACCAGGACGTTGACTTGATATTTGCGAAAGGGCAATTCCTGAAGCCACGGACTGGGAATGGGCGCTTCGCCGGTCGCCAAAGCCGCGGCGGCGACTTGGGTCGCCTGGAACAATTCGATGTTCTGCAACAGATCGCGTTTCACGGCCTCAATAAATTCCGTAACGGCGGGGAGGTCGTGATATTTTTCGGCCAGGTCTTGAATCAAGCCCCCGACGACGTACAACGCGACTTGTTGATCCAACTCTTGCAATTTGTCGCGTGCGGCGCGTTCCATTTCGCGTCCGCGTTTGAGCAGCGTATCGAGCTCGGCTTGCAGCTCTTGGTGTTTTTGTTTCAACACCTCGCGCTCTTGCGGCGACAACGCGCTAAACTCTTGCTCGTTCAGCGGGCGTCCTGCTTTCGTGGGAAGCATCACGATGCCGAGCGGCGTCACTTCGAGCGTAAAACTTGACTGCATCGCGCGTTCGCCGAATTGACTGAGCAAGCCATCGCGCTGGTGACTCAAGCCGCCGCGAATTTCTTCGCGCTTG
The DNA here is from genome assembly GCA_016209205.1 of Chloroflexota bacterium. GTDB lineage: Bacteria > Chloroflexota > Anaerolineae > UBA4142 > SHND01 > SHND01. The sequence goes on along the minus strand of JACQWQ010000128.1, from coordinate 3,627 downwards.
GCATTGTACGGCTCGCTTTCAAATGCTTTGGGAATTTCGCGCCGCGCGTCGGCGATCAATTCTTTCATGTCTTGCTGCAACGTGCGCCCGCGCCCCGGCGGCAGTTTCAACGCGCGCGGCTGATAGGCGTCGTCAAAGTTGTTGACATAACCCCAATCGTCGGGGAGGGGTCGGTGCTCGGCAATTTCGTCGAGAAACGCTTCGACGGCGGTCATTTTGCCGATGCCCGGTAATCCCGCCACGTAAATGTTGAAACCGCCATCAGGAATGCCCAACCCAAATTGAAGCGCCGCGACGGCGCGCGCTTGCCCGATGATGCCTTCGAGCGGCTTGACCGTCGCGGTCGTTTCAAAAGCCAGCGACGCGGGATCGATCGTGCGTCGAACTTGTGCGGCTTGGAGTTCGTGAATCATGGAATGCCTCGCTTTTAACAAATCCAATGCTTCCCATTCAGTATGCGCGCATACCCTTCGGGTTCTGTTTGATTTGCGTATCGAACCGGTCAAAAGATTACTCTTCTGGTGATGACCCACGAATGTCAAGAGGCAGTTGTACTGCCGTTGGGCAACGCGCAGTCCAACTGCGCTTTAACAAGATATGAGTAATCACCAAATTACTCTTGCTATGCGTGTGATTCAGTTTTATACTATTTTAGCGAAAAAGACGCGCAGCGGCGATAGGAAAAATGTAGAGGAGAAGAACAATGCGCAGTATCTTGATTCTTGCGTTCGTGGTGGCTCTGGCGCTTGTCGCCTGCAACGACGACACACGCATCCTTACCCCACCGCCCGGTTTGGGTCAAATCCAAGTGACGAGCCGCGCGTTTACAGAGGGCGGCGCGATCCCGAAAAAATTTACATGCAGCGGCGAAAACATTTCGCCCGCACTGCAATGGCGCGGCGCGCCGTCGGCGACGAAAAGTCTGGCCTTGATCGTGGACGATCCCGACGCGCCGGTTAGAACATTTACGCATTGGGTCGCGTATGATTTGCCCGCGACGCAAACCGGAATCGGCGAGGGCGCGCCGGTCGCAGGTACGAGCGGGAAAAACAGCAGCGGAAAAACAGGTTACATGGGGCCCTGTCCGCCATCGGGTGAGCACCGCTATATCTTTACAGTTTTTGCGCTCGATGTAGATTCACTCGGCTTGGCGCCGGAAGCGACCAAAGATCAAGTGATCGCCGCGATGCAAGGGCACATTCTCAAGCAAGGCAGTTTGACGGGGCGTTACAGCAAGTGAGGCGGCATTATGAAAATCAATCGGGCGCTTGCAGGCAAGGTGTGTCTGGGTCTTGTATTTTTGACAATCACACTCTGCAAATTTTCCGTACCGGTCGCGGCTGCGCGTGCCGATGCGTTGGCGCGGACAGCGAATATAAATTTGGAACAGCCGACGCGCGCGGCGCGCGACGCGTTGACGGCAGAACAAGGCGTTTTGCCAAATCCAACGCCGCAAGGTCCGCTCAATCTCGCGGCGGCGGAAAATGGCGGGCGCGTCATTTCGGTCACCGACGAACTCGTGAAATATCCCGCGTCGAATTTGATTGACGGCGACAAATTGGACTATGGCGAATGGTGGACGGACGAGCCGCCGCAATTTCCACAGGTCGTCGTTTTTGGTTTGGCGAACGATCAAGTGTGGACGATTGACCGCGTGGTGTTGAATGCGTGGACATCGGAATGGCGCTACAGCTGGATCAAGGAATTTGAAATCTATGTATCGGAATCGAGCGCGGAACTCGACGCGATGGAGCAGGTCGGCGCGTTCACGTTGGAGCACCTGGGAGTGGACCAGCTGTTTTCGTTTGACCCTGTTCGCGCGCGCTATGTGGCGCTGGTCGTTCGTTCGAGTTACGGGGGCGAAGAAGGCGTCACGCTGAACGAATTCGAAGTGTACGCCGCGCCGCAAGATGCTACCGTCACAGTCAATCCCAACAATCTCGTCGCGGCGGCGAACGGCGGACGTATCGTAGATTTTTCCAGCGAGGACCCGAACGGGGAATGGTCGCCCGAAAATTTGATTGACAGCGACGCGGAAGGTCCGGGTTGGAGCTCGGAAGAAAATCCCGATGCGCCGCAGTTTATTGTGTTTGCGCTGCGGGGCAGTCAGCCGCACACGGTAAATCGCGTTGTGTTGAATCCGTACTCGGAAAATTATGAGGACGATTGGATTCAGGATTTTGAACTGCGCGGCGCGCTCGACGCGACGAACCCGGAGGAAATGAAAACGTTGGGGCGCTTTCGGCTGGCGCAAATTGCGCAAGACCAAGAATTCACCTTCGCGCCCGCGCCGCTGCGTTACCTCGCGCTGCTGCCGTTGTCGAATTACGGCGGGACGGCGTACGCGCTGAACGAATTTCAGGTGTTTGCCGCGCCCGCGAACGCTGCGCCGCCCGGTCAAGCGCAAGCGGCGCCGCTGCCCACGCCGGGCGCAAACGGCGGCGCCGACGACAATCCGACCTGGCCCCCCGAAGTACACGGCATCCCCGCCAAATTCGATACGCACGTGCTGACGAATAACGCGGCGACGAACAATATCGCGGTGGACGTGGCGGCAACCGATTTACTGCCGTACGTGTATCACCTCTATGGCAATTATTTTGACGATCTCGTTACGACGACGCTGACGAATCGCAACATGTTTCCGGTGCAGGTGCGTGTGGAAGCCGCGCTCGAGAATTACACCGATACGGACGTGCAAACCATTACGCTCGCGCCCGGCGCGGAAATGACTGTGACGGCAAGTCCGCCGCTGTTGCCCGGCGTCCTGGAACGTTTGCGCGAGGCGAAACCCGCGACGCTGCACGTGCAAATAGATTTTTTGCAAGCAGGGGAACGGCGCTTGATTTACGAAGGCACCGCCGAGGTGACCGTGTGGGCGCACGGCGACGTCGGGTTGGGCCTTCCCGGCTATCACAACAGTTTCATTTTTACGGCGGCGATGTCCATGCCGAACGACCCCGCGTTGGACACGCTGCTGCGCGAAGCAGCGGACTATGCGCCGGGCGGCATCATTCGCTGGGGTTACGGTGACGAGACGGACAGCAACGGTATGGTGTACCACAAATTGAAAGCGGTCTATGACGCGATTGCGGCGCGCGGCGTCATCTATGTCGCGACCGGTATTCCGTTCGTGCCGCAGGAAAAAGAGCAAGCGGGTTTTTATTTGCAGCGGCTCAAACTGCCGTACGAAGTGTTGGAAACGCGCAGCGGCTTGTGCGTTGAATTGTCGCTGCTGTTCGCATCGGCGTACGAAAAAATGCTGCTCGATCCGGTCCTCATTCGGATTCCCGGACACGTGTATCTCGCCGTGCCGATTGCCGAGGGGAGCAGCACCTATTATGTGCTTGAACCGACGGTGGTGGGACGCATGTCATTTGACGAGGCGCTTCAAGTAGGCAGCCGCGAATTTGACGAGGCGCTGCCGGAACTGAGCAAGGATCGTCTCGACAGGTACTTTTGGCTAAATATCCAAGACGTACGGCAAGAAGGCATCACGCCGATTCCGTGGCGCTAAACCGAAATCCACGTCTATGTAAGGTATTGTTAGAGCGCAGTTGCACTGCGCGTTGGGCTGACGGCAGTCCAACTGCCTTGCAACAAACTGGAGAAGGCATCACGCCGATT